>NZ_JAWOUH010000009.1:0-182386 GCF_033339295.1 Vibrio sp. 704
TTGGCGCTGGACTAAACAAAGGCCCCCTTTTAGGGGGCTCACACAAAGCCACCTTCTTTAGAAGGTGGTAATTTACTAACGCGCGAGTGAGCGAGTTTTTAATTCAAAGATAAGTTTTTCAGCACTTACTTCAAATTTGAATCGAGCCGTCGCTTGGTTCGATTCTTCGGTTATTTCTGAAACATTGTATTCAACATCAGCACATACTGATTTAGCGAGCTCGATGTATTTTTGTAGTTCAGACTCTAGCTCTGTTTTTGTCTGTGCGAAAACCGTTACGTCGGCAACTTCGTCACCTTCTTTGATGATAAAGCCTATCTCGCCAGCACAGCCGCAGGCCTCACATACTTGGTTTTTTTCTAATTCGACACTCATAACGAATCCTCTTGTAAATACTAAGGGTATTCTATCAGGTATTTGATCTGTATCTACAAAAATGACGACTTTTGCGTAAAAAAGGAACAGAATAGGCACTTGTTAAGTAAGGGTTAAAGATTGGATTACTAAATCATCAAGAACGTTAATGTGATATATATCAACATTTAAAATCAATTAACGAACATAGTGACGAGATTTTGCTCAGTCCAGTTGAACTAATGGTTAATTTATAAGACTATTTCTTGATTGATTATTTTTAATAATTATCATTCTTGGTCTTTGAATAGTTTCGATGAATAATTGGCGCAAGGTTTTGATGAGACTAACTTTTCGCCTTATTTTGAGTAGCATGTATTGACAAAAACATAACTGAAAATTACACATTACGCAGTGTAAAGACGTTATGGTTTGGAACTCGACATGATATTAAATAGTCGCAATACATATACCCAAAGCGCTTTCAAGTGCAGCGCTTAGCAACCTGATTTCTAGGTTTTCGCTAATCGAACCGCATCGGCGAGCCGGGTATAATGCTAAGAATGATTTCATTCTGGCCTCATTTAATAGTGAGTTAGATGGATTTACAAAGAGAAGAGCTTAAAATATGCCAAAGCGTAGTAAAGAAGATACCGAAATCACTATCCAAAAGATCATGGATGCCGTTATTGATCAGCTACTCAGATTAGGTTACGACAAAATGTCGTACACGACGCTAAGCCAGCAGACAGGTATATCGCGTACCGGTATTAGCCATCACTTCCCTAAGAAAACGGACTTCACCGCCGCACTGGATGGCCGTATCTTTAAAATGTTTATTGAACACTTAGAGTTTGATAAAGGATTAAATGCATTTTCACAAAGTTGGATTAAAGCGCTGGAAGATGCTGAGTTTCTCGCGATTTTACGACTGCTATTCCATCACATTGTCACCGCTGAAAATGCGCAAGAATTTGCTGCTAATGGTATTGACCGCTTATACAAAATGGTTGAAAGCCAGTTTGGTGCGGGTGGTGACAAAGAGCTTGAGTGGTTGATTGGTCGATCATTGATCCAAATGAGCAAGTAATAGCCTTTAAAGAACCAAATTCTGCCACTATCAAAGCAAAGGCCCGCAATTCTCATATTGCGGGCCTTTGTCGTATCAAAGTGTTTTAGAGACGGCTTAGAGGAGATACGCTTTATGCTGCGGCATGCACTTGAGGGAAGTCTAGCGTCGGATGTTTTGTCACAATAGATCGATAGCCATAAACTTGCTCAATGCGCTCTGACGTTAGTGCATTCCATGGCGTGTCATCACAAACTAGTTTCCCGTTATGCAAGAGTACAAGGCGGTCTGCGTACTGAGAGGCTAGATTCAAGTCATGTAACACCACAACCACCGCTGCGTTTTGTGCTTTTGCCGTTTCACGAGCAATCTTTAACGTGTTGTGTTGGTGGGCGAGATCCAACGCTGAGGTAGGTTCATCAAGCATTAAGATTCGTTTTTCGCCAGATTGATGTAGTTGTGTCATCACTCGTGCTAGATGCAGTCGTTGCTTTTCTCCACCAGATAAAGACGGGTACAGGCTTTCTGCTAAATGCAATACGTCGGTTTGTTCCATGTAATGTAAAGCCAGTTTAGTGGTTTCTTTATTGGACAGTGATAGCGGTATTGCCCCCAGCTCTACTACTTCTCTGGCTAGAAATGGGAAGGTTAAGGTGCTGTGCTGCGGGAGCATTGCAATATGTTTGGCGCTTTTTTCAGGCTCCCAATCATGCTTTTGTTTACCGAAGTAGGTGATGTGATGATTCGAAGAGATCTCACCGCATAGAAGCTTGAGCAAAGTACTTTTACCTGCGCCATTGGGGCCGAGTAGGGCGGTCACTTCACCAGCTCGGATATCAATGTTGATGTCATCGAGCACCACACGGTTGCCATACGTCATCGAAATGTTTTTCCCCGATAAAACGATCTGGTTCATTACAAAATCTTCCCTTTTTGCTGGAACAATAAGTAGATGAAAAAGGGCGCGCCAATCAATGCGGTCACGATTCCAACTGGTAATTCAGCTGGTGCCACGGCAACACGAGCAAACATATCTGCGGCAGTAAGAAGCAGTGCTCCCATTAAGGCAGATATTGGTAATAGCGTTCGATGGTCAGGCCCAGCGAGCATGCGCCCTAAGTGAGGAATCACGAGCCCAATAAAGCCAATTGCACCACTGATGCTCACCGTAATACCAACACCCAGTGCAGAAAGTAAAATAAGCTGACGTTTGAGTTTTTGAACCGGAACTCCTAAGTGTCTTGCTTCTGATTCCCCTAACAACAGAGCATTCAGCGCCATCGACTTCTTCTGAAACCAGAGCAATAGGATGACGAGTGTTACAGCAGATAGAGCAATCCCTGACCAATTTGCACCAGCTAATGAGCCCATCGACCAAAGCGTCAAGTCTCGCAGCATCTGATCATCTGCGATAAAGTTCATGTAGCCAATCGCAGCACCCGAGAGCGCGCTGATGGCAACGCCGGCTAACAACATAATTGTAACTGAGGTACCAAACTTACTTGTGCCGAGTTTATAAACGAGAATAGTCGTTAGTGCACCGCCAATGAAAGCAAAAAGAGGCAGAGCCGCTAAGTTCATTAGTTGCGGATAGTTTTGGCTAAATTCAGCAAATACAACAATAGCGAATGCACCACCAAGAGCAGCGCCAGCAGACACACCAATGATACCAGGCTCGGCTAATGGGTTACGGAACAAGCCCTGCATAACCACACCACAAATTGCTAAAATGGCGCCGATGAACATACACAAAATGGTGCGAGGCAATCGGATTTCGTTAATGACCAACTGAATGTGAGGAGCGAGATCAGAACTGCCTCCCGTTAGGCTACGCAAACTGTCAGCAAAGCTAATGTTCATTGGGCCAACGGTAATAGAGGCGATAGCAATAAATGCTAAAAATCCACTAAGCACTGATAACGTCGTTGAAAGGGGGATGCGTCTTAACAACATGTCATGTCTCTATGGGTAAAGCAGTGCATTCAAGCGTTTAGCTTCTGCAAGGCTTTTAAGGCCCAAACCACCTACCAGAGCATGGCCATCAATCGTTATGATGTCTTTGTTCTTTCCAGCGGGTGTTGCAGCAAGAAGCGGCATTGCTTTTAAAATTGCATCGGCACCACCCAACGTTTCATAGCTGCGACCACTAACAAGAATCACGTCAGGCTGCATCTCTACCATCGCTTCTGTGGATAGAGGCTTGTAAGACGAGAGTTGTGTAGCGGCTGGGTTTTGTCCGCCGGCGAGTTGAATAATTGCATCGGGTGTCGTTTGTGAGCCCGCAACATTTGCAGGTCGCCCTTCATGGATCAGCAGAAAGAGCACTTTCTTTTTCTTCGCTTGATCAGGTTGGTTTGCATTGAGTGCTTGTACTTGCGCCTGGACATCTTGCTTTAAGCTTTCAGCTTGAGCTTTGCGATCCATAAGGTTCGCAATTTGATCAATACGTTGATAAAGGCCCTCGACATTTGCATCAGTATTAACGATTTCTACATCTACGCCAGCCGATTTCAATTGGCTCAATGTTGTTTTCGGCCCCATCTCATCAGAACCAATGACTTTTGTCGGACGTAAGGCGAGCAACCCCTCCGCTGAAAGACGACGATGGTAGCCCACTTTAGGCAGTTCCATTCCTTTTGGTAATTGACTGGTGACGTCGATAGCAACCAAGCTATCTTTAGCGTCGAGTTCAAGCAAGAGTTCAGTGACGGCGCTGCCTGCGCTAACAACGCGCTCTGAGGATGGCGTTTCATTGGCAAAAAGTTGACTACTCGCAAGTAGGGAAATAGCTGCCGTGACAACAGCATGAATAGTGATGCGTGTGTTCTTCATTTTGAAAGGATCTCTATCTTACTTATTTTTATGATGGCTCTTCAGTGAGTAACTGAGTTGCTTGAATTCCGTTTTCTTGTAAAAAGCCGAGAAGTTGTACTAGCGACTGAATATTCGCGGTTTTTTCTGCTCCAATTACAATCGGTTTATCGCTTGACTTACTCTCTTCTAACAGCGCGAGGGTAAAGTTGTCCCAATCGATATATGTCTTGCCGTTAATAGCCCAGTAAGGCTCGTCTTTAAGAATATTTACCGTGATGGATTGCTTATCGACATCTGCAACAGCCTGAGATTCTGTGCTCGGTAAATTGACGTCTAATGAATCGAGTTTGACCGCTGCGGTTAACATCAGGAAAACCATGACGATAAAAATAATGTCTAACAGCGGTGTTAAATCGGGGGTTAAACCGTTACGACTATTTTCTTGTGGTGTTTTAATCATTGAGTTGCAGCCTCAATCTTCTCAGAAGAGCGCAGTGTTACTTTTGAGTGGTCTGGCGAGACATGCTGTAACGAGATACCTTCAAGCCATAAGTTGACGTAGTTTAAAGTGTGCTCAAGCTTGGCGATTACACGATCCGCCCACAAACCAATGATCTGCGCTCCTGAAATGGCAGGAAGTGCGATAATGAGACCCGCGGCAGTGGTGCGCATAGCAAGACCTAGGCCGTCAGCCAAATCATTCGGAGTGATATTCCCCGTTGAAACCGCGATGCCTTTAAACATGTCAATTAAGCCAAGTACCGTACCAAGCAAGCCAATTAAAGGACTGATGACACCAATCAGCGTCAGCAAACGAAGGCCGGAATGCAGCTGATGGCGTTTTTCTTGCAGCCAAATACCTGCGGCATCTTCTCTTAAAGATTTCGAGAAAGAATGATGAGCAAGCAACATCGCAACACCACGGTACAGAAGCGGCCGCTTATTCGACAACTCTTCAGCAAGTGCTTCAAGCTCGCTCCCATTTGTTGGGTCTAATCCTGTGAGCTTTTGGCGAATGGCTCGCTTTCCTACACCAAGGCTAATTAACACATGGAATAATCGCTCGGCGATGATCATCACGGTTAGAGCTGAGCAAATGATCAAAGGCCATGTCATCAGCCCAAATTGAGTTTGTAATTCTTGTAGTTGTTCCATTATCCATCCAACTTAAAACGAACAGGTACTTGTACTCGGTGAGCGACTTTTAGCCCACCTGAAATATGTGGTGTAAATTGCCACTGTTTGATCGCACGAAGTGCTGAGGCATCTAGCGACTCTGTGCCGGAAGACTCAATCAAAACCTGTTTAATCTGGTTACCATTCTCATCTAGCCATATCTCATACAAGGCTACACCTTCAATACCGCGTCTTTGTGCAGACCTTGGGTAACGGGGTTGTGTTGGTTGACTCACAAACGTTGGTTTGTCGACCAAGACAGGCTGAGATGTTGCCCCTTTGGATTGGCTCGCAGGTGCGGATTGTTGAGCTACCGTCTCTTTCTTCACCGGTTCCGTTTTTTTCTTTGGTTTCGCTTCGGGCTGAACCTTTTGCTTTGTTACGGTTTTGGTGGGCTCGACCGCTTTAGGTTTAGATTGTTTAACCGGTTCAGGTTTTTTCTCTACTACCTTCTTCTTAACAGCGTCTTTCTTGACGACCTGTTTTTTTACAATCTTCTTTTCTGGTTCAGGTTGGTCTTGAGGCTGCTCTTTTGGTGGCGCTACATTTTCTGGTGTAGATTTTTCGACAGCGGGAGGAGCAGACACAAGATTTAGACTTACCGAACTTGCTGGGTTTCCAGCCGGCATCGCGAACACCTTTGTCTCTTGAGAAACAAAAAGAAGTGCGGCATGGATGGCAAGGGAAGCACCTCCTGCAATGACATATCTTTGTACGTTCACGGAATATCTCGGGAAACTATGAAAACTTGGGCAGATTATTACTTACAATGGAAATAAGATCAATTATCAATTGCATTATCATTACGCTCAAATTATGATTCTTGCAGAATTTTTAAGATCAGCTTCCATCCCTTACATGATGGGAGTTAAGCGAGTATATATGAGCGTCGATATCGATAAGCTTGATGAATCAGTGTTGGGCAGTGATAGTCCTGATCCATTGCGATTTGCTTTTGTTAAGAAGCATTCTGCACATGCCGGGGGAGCGAGCGTACCTGTGCCCTCGTCTCAACAACAGGCGATTTTTTCGAGTATTACGGCTAACTCAGTTAAAGCGACCAATAAACGCTGTCTTTATATTCATGTTCCGTTTTGTCGCGTTCGTTGCACTTTTTGTAACTTCTTTCAAAATGCTGCAAGTCGCACACTGGTTGATGAGTACTTTGAAGCATTAATGCAGGAGCTTAGAGAGAAAGCGGCATTACCTTGGACACAAAATGGTATTTTTCACGCCGTATATATCGGGGGCGGAACGCCAACGGATTTATCTCCAGTACAGGTTCGTGTGTTAGGCCAGGCTATCCGAGACCACTTTCCTTTGGCTGCAGACTGCGAAATCACCTTAGAAGGTCGCATCAATCGTTTTTCTGATGAGTTGTATCAAGGCGCTTTAGAGGGTGGGTTTAATCGTTTCTCTTTTGGTGTGCAAAGTTTTAATACACAAGTGCGCCGCAGCGCAAAACGTTTAGATGATAGGGAAGATGTCCTCAAACGAGTGAGCGAGATCGCCAAAGAAGACAAAATTCCGGTCATTATCGATTTACTCTATGGCTTACCTTATCAAACCAAAGAAGTATTAGAGCAAGATTTAAATGATTTCCTCTCGACTGGCGCACACGGACTAGATTTGTATCAGTTAGTGGTTGGCGGGTCAGCTCCCATGCTCAACCTCGTAGAAAAGGGAAAAATCCCGCCACCTGCGACCACACCAGAAAAAGCGGGAATGTATGAGCTCGGTGTGAACTTTATGGCCAAACACCATATGAAGCAACTGAGTGTGAACCATTGGGCAATCGATAACCGCGAGCGTAGTTTATACAATAGTTTAGCCAAGACTTATGCAGAGGTATTGCCAATTGGCTGTGGTGCTGGAGGTAATATCGGTGGCTACGGGATGATGCAACACCGCACACTAGAGACCTATATTAAAGCGGTCAAAGAAGGTCAAAGCACCATCGCGATGATGATGAAGCAAAGCCCTCTAGAACCACTTTTTTCTGCACTCAAATCTGCGTTTGACCGTGGCATTGTTCAAGCAAATCAACTTCCATCATTTATGGGAGAGGACGCGTTCGGGTTTTTATTGCCTCTATTTAAAGTGTGGCAAGCGAAAGGCTTAGTACAACTACATGAACGTAGCGCAGTCCTTACTCTTGCAGGCAGCTTCTGGGCAGTGTCATTGGCTCAAAGTTGTATTCAGGTACTCACGTCGGAGATGAACGAAACCGTACCGAAAGCATCCAATAATTAATGAAAACAAATTGAACAAAAACGGAAGACACAATGGAATCAATCAAGCAACAAGTTGAAGTATTACTAGAGCAAGAACCACAATTATTGCCAGCTGCGATGGCAGAGCGTCTTGGCATTTCCGAGTTTGAGGTTGTTGCGGCTCTACCTCAGGAAATGGTGGCTATTGCACCAGGAGAGCAAGCGCAAAGCATCCTAGAAAGTTTGGTTGGTTTTGGCCCGGTGACGACCATCGTCCACTCTTTTGGTTCTATCTTTGAAGTTAAAGCGCCGTTTCCAAAAGGAAAAGTGGCGCGTGGCTATTACAATTTAATGGGTAGAGAAGGTGAACTGCACGGCCACCTTAAATTAGATAACGTTAAAAATGTCGCATTAGTCAGTAAACCGTTTATGGGTAGAGAGAGTCACTATTTTGGTTTTTTCTCGGAGTGCGGAAGCAATATTTTCAAGGTTTATTTAGGCCGTAACGAAAAGCGCGAGTTGATTGAAGAGCAAGTAACCGCATTTCGCGCCCTACAAGCCGAATTAAAAAAGTAATCACAAACATAATCGAGGCTTAACTCGAATACTAATTAGTAAAGTCAGGTATCAATATGGATCAACAAGTTAAACAAGAGCGTTTGCAAGGTCGTTTAGGGCCAGAGATCAAAGAGTTTCGTCAGGAGCGCCGTACACTTCAGCTTGCAACTGTCGATGCAGAAGGTCGCCCGAATGTAAGCTACGCGCCTTATGTTCAAAACCAGGAAGGTTATTTCGTTCTCATTTCTAAAATCGCTCGTCATGCCCGTAACCTTTTAGAAAATCCAAATGTTTCATTGATGATGATCGAAGATGAAGAGTCTTCAAAGCAGCTGTTTGCTCGTAAGCGCTTAACTTTTGATGCGGTAGCAAATGTAGTTGAGCGAGACACAGAGATGTGGCAACAAGTTGTTGGACAAATGAAAGAGCGTTTTGGTGAGATTATTGATGGTCTAAGCCAGCTAGAGGATTTCGTTTTGTTCAACTTAAAGCCAGAATCGGGGCTATTTGTTAAAGGTTTTGGTCAGGCGTATCAAGTGTCTGGTGATGATTTAGTCGATTTTGTTCACCTTCAAGAAGGTCACAAGAAAGTCGAAAGTGCCTGATTGTAAACCGATCATATGAATGTCGATTATTTGGCATAATGAACGTTTAAAGGGAGTTAGGTTATACTGACTCCCTTTTTTATATTGGAACAAAAGCATGAAACCTGTAAGCAAGGAATTGAGCGAGATTTGCTATCCGTTTATTTACGAGGACAGTCCGGTTTGTGACTTTGAAATTACAGCAGATGAACTTTGTAGTCGTATTGGCCTTGTTCTCGCTATGGAGTTGGACGAGTTTAGCCGTGATATACTGACAAGAATGCAGCCTAATGTTTATCATCTAAATGGTTCGGTTCGCGGAAAATTAGCGATTACAGAGACGGAAGTTGAAGAGTTAAAGGCCGATTATGCTTTGCTCAAGCAACGCATTGATGGTGGCTTCAAAGGCTTTGTTCTACCCGGAGGACACCCGGCAGCCAGTCAATTGCATTTGTGCCGTTGCCAAGCTAAAAAAACGGTACGAGCATTAGTTGCCGTTGAACATACAGGTAAGAAGCAGCCCGCACCTATTTTGTTTCGTTACGCGAACTTATTAGCGAATGTACTTTACAGCCTAGCTTCTTATATTAATCATACTCATCAAGTCAAAGAGACGGAATTCGTTTCTCGTAGTTACGCGATGCCAAAGAAGTGAGCTGAGAAATTAGCGGATGTGAGCATCAGGGATAGGACAAGCACTGCATTATATTCTCAAATCAACTCGTCCAATAAGAGTTAAGAAGTCATAGCTTTGGCTTCTAGCTCTTTTGCTCCGCGAAGCATCGCTTCGATTAGTTCTCCTGCATTGAATTTCTCAAGTGCCTCATGCGCGCCAACTTGGTGAGCTCTGTCTACACAGATTTCGCTCGATAACGATGTATGTAAAATGCGGTATGAATGGTTCAGAGAGGAATTATTCTGAACTTCAAATGCTAATTCATAACCGTCTAATCCGGGCATTTCAATATCGCTGACCAGAATATCAATTGGGCGATGAGCCGCAGCGTCACTTTTCATCAGTTCCAATGCATCTAAACCATTTTTACAGATTTGATACCCAATATTGATGCTATCGAGTGCGTCACACAGCTGTTTACGAGCGATGGAAGAGTCATCCACCAATAGAATACTGAGTGCTTTTAGGCGTTCTCGCTCAATATCTGTCAGCATTGGGATCTTTGAATTCTCGTACTGCGGATAAATTTTGGAAAGTAGCAGTTCCACATCCAGCATTTGAACAGTTTTATCCTCGTAGCGAGTAATTCCAGTCACGAAAATATTTTTTCCAGCGCTCGGAGGTGGCGTTTCAATAGCTTTCCAATCGCACTCAATGATCTTCTCTATACTACGAACCATAAAAGCTACCACGGTTCGCAAGCAATCTGTCACGATCAAGTAGCAGCTTTTATATTCTTCTTCACTTATAGGACGAAAGCCAACAGCCGCTGACATATCGATCACTGGTACTGTTAAGTTACGTATCGTAACGGTTCCAATGACGTGATGATGCGAGTAAGGGATCTTTGTCGTTGGCATGTACGGGACGATTTCACGGACTTTTAGCGTACCGATAGCGAAACTCTGTTGCAGGGTGAGCTTAAACATCAACATGCCCTGAGATTGATTCGCTTTGCTAATGACTTTTGCCATGAAAATAACCTTATAAACACCACCGAATTGTGTCTAATCTAATCTTATCAGACGAAGGCTTCAACCATCGGAGAGACAAATGTGAGCTTTTTAGACAATCTTTTAGAGACATAGTGATTAACTGAGCAAAACTTGTTTGTATTTTAAACTCATTATGTAGACGATTTTATATTCCTCGTGTATTAGGGCCTTTACCGCTGAGCTATTATTAAGAAATGTTTGGTCTGTTAAAAAGGATTGGGTACACTTGCGCGACCAGAATAGTGAGAGATAGATCAATGGCAAATACAGCAGCCGCATTACATATTCTTGTGAAGCACAAAGAGCAAGCGGAAGACATAATCAAGCAACTGAAAAAAGGCGCAAAGTTTCAGACATTAGCGAAGAAGTATTCAACTTGCCCGTCAGGCAAACGCGGTGGTGACCTTGGTGAATTCCGCCGTGGTCAAATGGTACCTCAGTTCGACAAAGTGTGCTTTTCTGGCGAAGTGTTAACGCCGCATTTAGTTAAAACCAAGTTCGGTTGGCATGTTGTGAAGGTGCTTTACAGAACATAAGGCTTGGTATCTACCTAAACATTGTCAGATGAAACCCACAAGCATTGAATATCATCTGTACGGTCTCTTTTCACCAATCACTACCGTCATGACATGGCAGATACATTCTGATCTGCCATGCTCAACCAAACGCTAATCTTTCCAAACTAGAAACTCATTTATATGCAGTTAACTTGGCTTTTCTCATAAGTCGTTATCCTATTTCAAGCTTTGGTATGAGAATACGTTTGCTGGTTGTATCAATTATCAATGCTATTCCTTGCTGGCGAACTTTGGTTCATGTTCGGGCGCCATTCGCATATGATAGCGACCTTATAAAAATTAATCCTGTTCATAATTTAAGATGTCCCTGACTCATAAAGACTATTTTAAAATCGCATTTCCTTTCATCGTTTCTACTGTTACCCAACCATTATTGGGGGCGGTGGACACCGCGGTGATCGGTAAACTCGGTGTGGCTGAGATGATTGGTGGTGTAGCGATAGGCACCGTCATCATGAATACCTTGTATTGGCTGTTTGGCTTTTTCCGCGTCAGTACTACTGGGCAAAGTGCAATCGCATTAGGTAAAAATAGCCCGGAAGATCAAGCGAGCAGCTTATTCCGTCCTTTCGTGCTTTCGCTCTGCCTTGGCTTGATTTTCATTGCGTTGCAGTCCGTGATTTGGATGGGGGCAGAGCTGATTATCTCCCCTGATGCAGTCGTGGCAGAAAACGCTAAGACTTACTTCGATATCATGATCTTTGGTGCGCCGTTTGTACTGCTGAACTACACCGTGATTGGTTGGTTGATGGGGCAAGCGAAAGCTAAAGCAACCTTGTTCACGCAAGTGTTTGGTAACGTTCTGAACATCGTGCTGGATATCGTCTTTGTGTTGTACTTTGATATGGGCATTGCTGGTGTTGCGGTGGCGACACTTATCGCGCAAATCTCGACGTTTGTTATTGGTGCGGTGCTGGTGTTGAAAACCTGTCGCTTCCCGCTGTTTGATCACATTCAGACCGCAAAAATGACGCGTAAAGATCTCAAAGTCATTGCGTCTTCCAATATGGATCTGCTGCTTCGTACTGTGTGTCTATTGGTGTTCTTCAACATGATGGCGCGTGTAGGCTCTCAGCTTGGTTCTGATGTGCTTGCTGCGAACGCAATCTTGATGCAAGTGACCTTTATCGTCAGCTACATGTTCGACGGTGTGGCGAATGCGTCGAGCGTCTTTGCCGGTAAAGCGGTAGGGCAGAAGAATCCGACATTGCTTGATAACGTGATTAAGCTAAACACGCAATGGACCGCGGCGTTTGTTGTTGTCTTGACCTTGCTGTTAGTGCTGTTCAAACACCAAGTGGTGATGTTGTTTACCACCTTGCCAAACCTTGTTGAACTGTATCTAGACATGAGCCCTTGGTTATTGGCATTCCCGTTGGTTGCTGGTTTTGGTCTTACGTTTTACGGCATCTTTACCGGTACAGGGACGACGCGACCAGTGCGTAACTCTACCTTTCTAACCATGGTGTTGTTCTTAGTGACTCAATTTATTGCGGTGCAATATTGGGGCAACCACGGTTTATGGCTGGCATTCACTCTGTTCTACGTTGGGCGCTTTGTCTTCTTGTTCCCATACCTCGAACAAGTCAAACAAAAGTGTCAGTAATTCACACTGTCACAAACGACCTAATTTAGATGTTCTTATAACAAGGGTGGAGCCATCTGCCCTTGTTGATAAATCTGAAAAAGGTGATGAAATAACCCCTCCGACTGGTTTCCTTGCTTTAACCCGCATGATATTATTTGTGATGTTATATTATTACATTTAGTTTGATGCCGTGATTTCTCAACCAGTACTCTCCGTTAATAATCTCAGCCTTACAGACTCAGAACGCACACTCTTCAAAGACATTTCTTTTGAGCTGTTTCAAGGTGAAGCTCTTGCCATTATGGGACCTTCCGGCATTGGTAAATCCATGTTGTCGAAAGCCGTCGCAGGTTTTTTGCCGTCAGATATTTGGGTAGACGGAAGTATCCAGCTTAACAGCAGTGAAGTCGCACAAACTGCCATGCTGCAACGGAGTCAATCACAGCGTCCCGCGGTCATTTTCCAAGATGCACTTAAAGCGCTGAATCCATTGGCGTCTGTCGAACAACAACTGTGTTTGGCATTGACGGGCAACAAAACACGCTTGTCTTCAGCAAACCGAGAAACGGTGACGACCTTGTTGTCTCAACTCGGATTTGCGGATCCAAAAGCAGCATTAGCGCAGCATCCAAGTCAGCTATCTGGTGGTCAACGTCAGCGTATTTGTATTGCCATTGCATTGCTTGGTAGTGCCAACTTGATCATCGCTGATGAGCCCACCAGTGCGCTCGATCCAATCACCGAAGCGGAGATCCTTGAGTTGTTCCGCTGCAGTGTTCAGCAACGCAGCATCAGTGGTTTGTTGATCACGCACGATCTGTCTGCGGCTTTGGCGTGTGACAAAGTCTTGGTGATTGCGGACAACACCATGGTGGCTTATGGCGCACCGTGGCAAGCCATTCAGCAAAGTTCGCATCCTTTCTGCCAACAACTTGCGCAACTGCTGCCTTAACCTCATCTCTGGAGCCTATTTTGACTAAGCACAACTTGAGCGGGCACACACAGCCTAAATCGGCGGAAGTTCGCTTTGAGCAAGCCAGTGTTCACTATTACTCCAAACCAAGTTGGTTAGGGGGCAAACCGTTCAAAGCGCTCGAACAATTGGATCTTGCCATCGACACAAAGAACATTGCGATTGTTGGTCCTTCTGGTGCGGGTAAATCGACTTTGATTGAGCTTCTGTTTGGTCTTCGTAAACCCACATCTGGTGAAGTGTATGTGTGTGGTTATCCGTTATCGCGTAGCTCGGCTAAGCAGCGACAAGAGTTGTGTCAGCACATTCAGCTGATCCCACAAGAGCCGCAATCGAGCTTGAATCCGTACTACACCGTTCGCCAGATCTTACTGGAGCCGCTAAGCAATATTGGTTTAACGCAAGAGCTTAACGAGAAGGTGGAAAAGGTTTTGGCGGATGTCGGTTTAGATCTCACATTGTTAGATCGTAACCCGCAGCAATTATCAGTTGGGCAAGCCCAACGTGTGGCTATCGCTAGAGCTTTGATTGTCGAGCCTTGTGTGTTGGTTGCCGATGAGCCAACCAGCAGCCTAGACCCCGTCAGTCGTAAACAGGTTCTTGACCTGTTGGCAGGCATTCAAAAGAGTCGTCAGATGCGCCTGATTTTGGTGACGCATGACCTCGATGCGGCACAAACCCTATGCGATGAAATCCTAGTGTTAGACAAAGGACGTGTTGTCGAGCACGGCACAGCACAGAACGTGACAAATAACCCATCACACTTGATCACGAGAGCCTTGATGAGCGCTCAACACAAAAGTAATGAATTCACAAAAACCATTGGAGAGGTTTCTTATGCACCTTAGTACTCCCAAGTTAGCTTTGTCGCTGGCTTTAAGCGCACTGCTGACGGGTTGTTTTGACTCTGGCGAAAGCAAGCCAGAAGCGGAAAAAGCAGCTGCACCGCAAGCAGCGGAAATTCGCGTTGCGATGATGCAACCACCACGCACAGGTTTGTCACCACTTTCAGATGACGCGTTCAAACTGTCACGTTGGAGCACAGCAGAAACGCTAGTGAACTTAAACGATCAGTCGGTAGCAGAGCCTATGCTGGCAACAGAGTGGGAACAAGTTGATCCGATGACGTGGCAATTTACGGTACGTAAGGGCGTGGAATTCCACGATGGTTCTGACCTTGATGCCAACGCGGTTGTGAACTCTCTACAAAAAGCATTAGATGCCGCACCAAAGCCACGCATTTTGGATGGTATCGAATGGCAAGTTCGCGCATTGGACGACTTCACTGTTGAAATCAAAACGACCTTTAACGATCCATTGTTGCCAAGCCGTCTATCTAGCCCACAGTTAGCGATCCTTTCTGGTGCTGCATATCAAGAAAACGGTCGTGTTGTGCCAATCAATGCGGGTACGGGTCCATTCGTTCTGACAGAAATTAACGGTACAACCAGCGCGAAACTGAAGCGTTTTGACGGTTACTGGGGCGAAAAAGCAAAAGTAGACAGTATCTTTGCTGAATACGTACCAAACGGTTTTGCTCGTGCTGCGGCACTACGTACCGGTGAGGCGGATGTAGTTGAAGCGGTTCCTGTTTCGCAAATCGCGATGATGGAATCTTCACAGCTGCACGAAGTTGCAATGCCACGTACCAACACGCTTTACCTAAACAACAAATCAGATGTGTTTAGCCAGTTCGGTTTGCGTAAAGCAGCGGCTCAAGCGGTTAACCGTGAGCAAATCATCAAAACGGTTTACGAGAACCACGCCGATTCAGCGAAAGGTCTGTTAGGTCCAGCATTGGCATGGGCTCAACCAATTCGTGATGCGAACCCTCGTATGGAAACCATGGAAATGCGCCACGCGAACGGTGAGAAGATCACCATCGGTACATTTACCGACCGTGCTGAGTTGCCAGAAGTAGCGGTGCTGCTAAAGCAACAACTTGAAGCGGCTGGCTTTGTGGTTGAGCTAGACGTTCGTGAATACGCACAAATCGAAAACGATGCACTAGCAGGTAAGTTCGATGCGTTCTTGTTGTCACGTGCAACGGTGCTGGATTCTGGTGACCCAGTGGCGTACATGCAAAGTGACTTTAGCTGTAAAGGTTCTTACAACCTAGGTCAGTTCTGCTCTGAAGAAGTGGACGCAGCATTGAAACACGCTGACCGTCAACCATTGGGTGAGAAACGCCAACAAGCGATCATCGAAGCAGAAAGCAAAATCCTTGAGCAATACGCTGTGATTCCACTGCTTCACGAGCGTGTAATCCAAGGTGAGAGTGACCGCGTGAAGAACGCACAACGTGACCCACGTGAGCGTCGCCTGATCGACCAGTTTACTGAGGTGAACTAACTCGATGTCGTCTGTTGCCAACATGCGCTCTCGTTGGAGCGCTTGTATGCCTGAATGGTTTACGCGTTTTTTGTCGCGCTTCCTGTCACTCGGGGTAGTGGTTGTGCTGGTGGGTTTGATGCCGGATATTGCCGGTATCGACCCAAGCCAATCAATCCTCCGTGCCCGTGCGGGTGCTCAACAATTGCTGACGGCAGAAGCTCTGCAAGCCATTCGAGAAGATCTTCAACTTGACCGCAGCGCTGCTGAGCGACTGTGGGATTGGTTGACGCTTGCCATGCAAGGTGACTTAGGTGTCTCTTGGGTGAGCGGGGCGTCCGTCATGGAGAGCGTTCAACAAACCGCAAAAACGTCACTATTACTGATGCTTACAGCGTTAGGTATAGCATTTGTAATGTGCATGGCGAGCGTGCTTTACACCGTGCGTCGTTGGCAACAGAATCGTTTAGACAAGCATCACGACACGCTCAGTTCGGTGTTGGTCTCATTGCCGGAATACGTGATTGCTTCATTGCTGATCATGGTATTTTCCATTTGGTTGGGTTGGTTCCCACCTTATGGTTGGCAAGGCGTGCAAAACCTCTGGCTACCAAGTTTGGCAATGGCATTGCCTGCTGCTGGTTTGTTCGGGCGCTTGCTCAATGACAGCCTCAAGCGAGTATTAGATGAGCCTTGGGTGATCACTTGGCTATCGGCAAACGTCAGTAAGTTTCAGATCTTACGCTTTGCCTTGTGGCGTGCCGTTAGTAACTTGATTCCTCAAATCGCAATGACGGTGATTGGTTTAACCGGCGGCGCGGTTGCTGTGGAACAAGTGTTTTCCATTCCGGGCATCGGACGACTAATCTTAGGTGCAGCGAAGTCACAAGATCTGCCGATGCTGCAAGGTGGCTTGTTGGTGTTACTGGTGTTCTCGATGTTGATCAGCAGTGCGAGTATTTTATTGCAACGCTGGTTACTCGGACACAGTGTCACAAGTGGCAAGTTGATCAGCAGTCACAGTACGTTCCGTTTTACCCAAAGCACTACCAAACGCATCGTCAGTGCCACAATCTTTGCCTTGCTGATTGGTTGTGCGGGATGGGCGTTAATGCGCGATCCTTACACCATCCAATTTACTCGCCTTGAATCGCCAAGCTTAGCAGCCCCGTTTGGTGCCGATGCGGTCGGGCGAGATCTGCTTGCTCGTGTTGGCGGGGGTATGATGTCGACAATCAAAATGGGCATCATCGCGACGTTCCTAAGTTTGGTGATTGGTTTGCTGCTCGGCTTTGTGACTCGTTATAGCCAAGGCTTAATTGAGATCACCAAAGGTGTGCCATACATTGTGGCGGGTCTGCTGATCGCTGGTCTAACGGGAATGAACCCAAACAGTGCCTTGATTGCGATTGTTATGGTGTCATGGGCACCATTAGCGGCGCACTGTGCGAGCTTGTTGATGGAAGCCAAAGCGCAGCCTTATACGCATCTTGCGCCCATTTGGGGAACCAATCAGTGGCGAGTACTCCGCTACTACTTGTTGCCTTATGTGCTGCCGCCATTGATTCGTCACGCGTTTCTGCGTTTGCCGTACATTACGCTCAGTCTGACGTCTCTGAGTTTTATCGGACTTGGCGTTAAGCCGCCAGAACCTGAGTGGGGCTTATTGATTGCAGAGAATCTGCCTTATATCGAGCGCTCGCCATTAGGTGTCTTACTACCAATCTCAGGCTTGGTTTTGATGGCAATTGCGGTGAATTTGATTTTTGATGACAAGTGACGAGCAGCGATAAAGCGAAGTGAGCTTCCATATCCCAGATGTAATCAGTAATTTGGTAATTTAGAAAACAAAAGGATGTGTTTTCTGCCAGAAAGTACACAGCACGGTCTACGTATATTGGAAGCACCTATAAATTAACGAGTATAAAAGTTACGCGAACTCAGATGTTTAGGTAGTATTACTCTTTATACACACGTAATCCTTTATCCGTTAATTCTTGAGTGACCACTTCGGATAGGTTTCGATCGGTAATAATTCCGTCCAATTGCTCGATGTCTAATGCATGAAAGCTCGCTATCTGACCGTATTTAGTTGAGTCTGAGATCAGATAATTGGTTTGTGCCGCCTTGATGATTGCTTTTTTAACGAGAACTTTATTTTCATTAGGTGTTGATAAGCCTTTCAAGCTCCAAGATGAAGTCGAAATAAAGGCGATATCAATATTTAGCCCATTCAAGAACTCTGCGACTTTTCCACCAATGGTGGATTGGTTCTCGCGGTCAATTTTTCCCCCAGTGTGGTAAAGCTCACATTCACTGTGCGTCATAAGAAAAGCAGCAATAGAGAAGTCATTGGTGATCACTAAAAGATCATTACGATTTGCTATTTGATGGGCGATTTCTAGAGAGGTTGTTCCCGCATCCAAGTAAATCGTAGCGTCTTGACCAATTAACGTAGCCGCCAGCTTACCAATTTGAATTTTTTCATCCGCTTGTTGCTCGACCTTCGCATCATGGGAAAGTTCGGAATGTAGAGCTTGAGCGAGTTGCACTCCACCAGAAACAGAAACGACTTTACCTGAGGATTCAAGCTTCACGATATCACGACGAATGGTCATATGTGATACGCCAAGGTGGTCGGTTAAATCTGAAATGCTTAACACTTCTTGATGTGATAACAGGGATAATATGGTTCTTTGACGTTCTGCTGGGATCATAGTTTCACTTCTATATTCTTGTTTTTCAGTATCCTATCAATCTTTTCATTTGTTGTGAATATCTGTGAATTATGTTCTCAACGTTGTAAGAACAGCCTTCGCTTGTGTTAACTGCTCGGAATATCTCTGCCCATAAAGAGGTATATATCACGATATTGTTAATTTGTGTGAAAAAATGTGATTCAAAGCGAGGTCTTAGTATTAATCTTCACATATAATCACATCAGCCAAACAAGAATTAACAAAGTTTAATAGACCAGAAGGCATTGTTTTTATGAGTGAAGTTCAATCTGTAGGTGTTATCGGTTTAGGCTCTATGGGAATGGGCGCCGCAAAGTCATGTGTGCGTGCAGGCCTAGATGTCTATGGTTTCGATTTAAATTCTCAAGCGCTTGAAGAGTTAGGTTCATTCGGTGCAAAAGCTGTTTCTACAAATGCAGTTGAGTTTGCAGATAAGCTTGATTCGGTTCTAGTTCTTGTTGTGAACGCAGCTCAAGTTAACACGGTCTTGTTCAAAACCGGTCTTGCTACAGCGCTTAAGCCGAATACGCCAGTAATGGTTTCAGCAACCATCTCAGCAGAAGACGCAAAACAAATTGAAGCGAAATTGGCAGAACACAATCTTGTGATGCTTGATGCACCGGTATCTGGTGGTGCTGCAAAAGCAGAATTAGGTGAGATGACTATTATGGCGTCGGGAGCGCAAAGCACATTTGATGCACTTGAACCAGTACTCAACGCAACGGCAGCTAAAGTCTACAACATCGGTGAAGCGATTGGCCTAGGCGCAACTGTGAAGATTATCCACCAATTGCTAGCAGGTGTTCATATCGCAGCTGGTGCTGAAGCAATGGCATTAGCGGCACGTGCAAACATTCCTCTTGACCTGATGTACGACGTGGTGACGAATGCAGCGGGTAACTCTTGGATGTTTGAGAACCGCATGAAGCATGTAGTTGATGGTGATTACTCCCCTAAATCTATGGTCGACATCTTTGTGAAAGATTTAAACCTCGTATCGGACACAGCAAAAGATCTCAAATTTCCACTTCCTCTATCAAGCACAGCACTAAACATGTTTTTGAGTGCAAGCAATGCTGGTTTTGGCCAGGAGGACGACAGTGCCGTTATCAAGATTTTTGATGGTATTGAGCTTCCAGGTGTAGAAAACAAACAGAAATAAGCGCACGTAAAACGGAGAAAAAATGATGTTATTAGGCGTTATCGCAGACGACTTTACTGGCGCAACAGACATCGCAGGTTTTCTTGTAGAAAACGGCATGCGCACAGTTCAGCTTAACGGTATTCCAAAAGAAGAGATTGATGTAAACGCAGATGCGGTCGTGATCAGTCTTAAATCTCGCTCTTGTCCTGTAGATGAGGCAATCGAAGATTCAGTAGCGGCGCTTAAGTGGCTGCAAGCAAATGGCTGTCAGCAGTTTTACTTCAAGTACTGCTCAACGTTTGACAGCACAGCAGAAGGTAACATTGGTCCTGTAACGGATGCACTGCTTGCAGAGCTAGGTGAAGCGTTCACCATTGTATGCCCATCATTACCAGTGAATGGTCGCACAGTTTACAACGGCCATCTATTTGTATTCCAAGACTTGCTAAGCGACTCAGGTATGCGTAATCACCCTGTGACACCAATGACTGATTCAAGCCTAGTTCGTATGATGGATGCTCAATCTCAAGGCAAATCTGGCCTGGTGAACTTCCAAATAATTGAACAAGGTCCAAAAGCGGTAATTGAGCGCTTTGAAGAGCTAAAAGTACAAGGCAACCGCTATGCAGTGGTTGATGCATTCAATGCAGAGCATCTTGTCACACTTGGTCAAGCGGCGAAGTCTCTAAAACTGGTAACTGGTGGCTCTGGTTTGGCTGCGGGTATTGCTAAGAACTGGATAGAGAACCTTGAAGATCAAAGTGATGCGAAGCAAGAGGGGAACCCTAAAAAGGCACCAACCGTTGTGTTATCTGGATCTTGTTCTGTCATGACCAACCAACAGGTCGCTGTTTACAAAGAAAAAGCGCCACACTTTGCTATTGATGTGAAGGCGTGTCTGACGGAAGAAGACTACTCAAATCAAGTGTTTGATTGGGTCATGACCAACATCGAAAGCGAGTTCGCACCACTGGTTTACGCAACCGCAGATGCAGCGGCGTTAAAAGCGATTCAACAAGAGTTTGGCGCGCATGCTTCAAGTCACGCGGTTGAACAGTTCTTTAGCCAACTTGCAGTTAAACTTCAGCAGCACGGTGTGAAAAATTTTATCGTTGCGGGTGGGGAAACCTCAGGGGTTGTAACCCAAAGCCTAGACGTAAAAGGTTTTCATATCGGTCCTCAAATCGCACCAGGTGTACCTTGGGTGAAGTCACTTGAAGGCGAGCTTTCTTTGGCTCTGAAATCGGGCAACTTCGGCGATGAACACTTCTTTGCCAAAGCACAGTCGTTTTTTGAATAGGTGAGGTTGTGATGAATAAAGAATTGATGACAGAACAACAACTGCGAGAGCAAATGGTCACTATGGCTCGCTCTATGTTTGAACGTGGCTATGCGACTGGCGGCGCTGGCAACCTTTCTCTAAAGCTGCCTAATGGACACTTTCTGGCGACGCCAACTGGTTCCTCGTTCGGCCGCTTGATTGCTGAAGAGCTTTCGGTTGTGGATATTGATGGCAACCATATCTCTGGTGAAAAGCCATCAAAAGAAGTCGCTTTTCATCTGGCGATTTATCGAAATAACTCAAAGTGTAATGCGATTGTGCATCTGCATTCTACTTACTTGACGGCGCTTTCTTGTCTTGAAGGTCTAGATCGCGAGAATGCCATCAAAGCTTTTACACCTTACTTTGTAATGCGCATTGGCGAACTGCCAGTGATTCCGTACCTGCGCCCGGGCGACCCTCAGATTGCTGAAGAACTTGCGCAGCGGGCTAGTGACTACAGAGCTTTCCTCCTGGCGAACCATGGTCCAGTGATCACGGGTACGGACTTTGAAGATGCAGTGGATAACGCAGAAGAGTTAGAAGAGACAGCGAAGCTAGCGTTCATTCTTAAAGACAGCAACATCCGCTACTTAACGGATACTGAGATTCAAGACCTAAAAGGGAGAGGTAAGTAATGGCTAAATTCGCGGCAAATCTGACAATGTTATTCACAGAAGTTCCTTTTCTAGATCGTTTCGAAAAAGCACACCAAGCGGGCTTCAAAGCGGTGGAATACCTTTTTCCATACGCATTCGAAGCGCAAGAACTAGCAAGCAAGATACAGCAGTTTGGTTTTGAGCAAGCGTTATTCAACATGCCTCCAGGTGATTGGGATGCAGGTGAACGAGGTTTTGCAGCTATTCCGGGGCGTGAGGATGAATTTAAAACGAGCGTCGAGACTGCGCTGATGTACGCCAAGGCACTGAACTGTAAAAAGGTTCACGCTATGTCTGGCATTGTTGATTCACGCTTCACTCGTGATCAGCATATTGAAACCTTTATCTCAAACATTCGTTATGCAGCGGATAAGTTTGCCGAACAAGGTGTTGAGCTGATGATTGAGCCACTCAACAATCGCGATGTACCGAACTACTTTGTTGCACATCAACGTGAAGCGGTGGAACTCATCAAACAAGTGGCTCGTCCAAACGTGAAATTGCAGCTCGATCTCTATCACGCACAAATTATGGACGGTGATCTGAGTACGTTGATTCGCGATGTGGCGCCATACACAGGCCATATTCAAATTGCCTCTGTGCCTGAAAGGCACGAACCATCGGAAGGCGAACTGAATTACCCACACCTATTCAATGTTTTGGATGACTCTGGTTACCAAGGCTGGATCGGTTGTGAATACAACCCAAGGCATAGCACGCAGCTGGGCCTTAGTTGGGTTAAACCATACCTATAACAATTTTAATTTCTATCCATAAATAACTTGAAACCAATTACAAAAACAAAGGGTCGTGACTATGAATATTATCATAACTGGAGGGGCGGGTTTTCTCGGAACCCTACTTGCCAAATCACTATTAAAAGAAAACAAAGCTGAAAGTATTACTATTGTCGACATTCAAAAGTCGCGCTTAGAGGGCATTGATGACCGAGTCGTTTCTTTAGTCATGGATATGACAAAGCGAGAAAATATAGACCAAGTTATTACTGCCGAAACGACACACATTTTTCATTTAGCGGCAATTGTATCGAGCCATGCTGAGCAAGATTTTGATTTAGGCGTAGCTGTAAACCTGACGACCACACAGTTATTGCTTGAGCGTTGCCGTAAAGTAAACCCTAATATTCGTTTTACGTTTGCTTCATCTTTAGCTGTATTTGGTGGTGATCTTCCGGAAACGATTACACCAATAACAGCACTTCATCCTCAGTCATCCTACGGGACGCAAAAAGCTATAGGTGAGTTATTGGTGAACGACTATGCCCGTAAAGGCTTTGTTAAAGCTGTATCCGTACGTTTACCGACTATTTGTATTCGCCCTGGGAAACCAAACCTTGCCGCTAGCTCTTTCGTAAGCGGAATTATTCGTGAGCCTTTGAATGCTCAAGAATCAAATTGTCCTGTAGACCCTACGCTAAAACTTTGGATATCGAGCCCGTCTAGAGTAGTGGACAATATTCAATATGCAGGGCTAATGCCTTATGAGCAGTTAAATAATCTGTCCTATAGAACGCTTAATTTACCTGGTATTCAAACTACACCAGCTGAGATGATTCAAACAATGGACACTCTAATGGGTAAACAACTTTCTAATTATATTACCTATGAGCATGATGCGGGTATTGATCGTATTGTGAGTAGTTGGCCACAAAAAATTGATTGTACTAAAGAACTGGAGCTTGGATTTAAAGCAGACAGTAATTTCAAGGATGTATTACAACAATTTATTTCTGTTAACAATATGGAGATTGTCTAATGTTACCAACCTCAGTAATTGGACTAATAGTAGCCGTATCAGTCCTTGTTTTTCTTGTATTACGTACAAAAGTACATGTGTTAATTGCGATGTTAATTGCGGCATGTATCGCAGGTATTATTGGTGGGTTAAGTGTTGACGACACGATTGCGACCGTTAGCAAAGGATTTGGTGGAACATTAGGCGGTATAGGGATTGTCATCGGTCTCGGCGTTATGATGGGGGCTATTTTAGAGGCTTCTGGAGCAGGAGAAAGTATTGCCTATAATTTTATAAAGTGGTTAGGAAAAAAGAAAGAAGAGGCCGCTCTTGCTGTAACTGGCTATATTGTTAGCATCCCAATCTTTGTGGATAGCGCGCTTATCATTCTTTATCCAATTGCGAAGTCTTTGTCAAAAACGTCCAATCGCTCGATTTTAACGCTTACGGTTGCTCTGGCGGGCGGCTTGGTCGTAGCGCATCACGCTATTCCGCCGACTCCAGGACCTTTGGGCGTTGCTGGTATCTTTGGTGTCGATCTTGCCAGCATGTTAGGTTTTGGTTTGATGATCGCAGCGCCTTGTGTCATGGGTATTGTTTGGTATGCAAGATGGTTAGAAAAGCAGTTTCCTGAATTCATTCCAACCGAACATTTCTCGAAGTCTAGTGAGCAACTGATTAATGATCACAAAGAGTACATTGCAAGTAAAGAAGCGAAAGACCTACCATCTTTAAGTAAATCTATCGCTCCAATTATTATCCCTATTTTACTTATACTTGCGAAATCAGTGATGGGTTTATTAGAGGGGACTTTCGGTTTCGAAGGGCTGACTGCAACAACATTTGGTCAATTTATCGCTTTTATCGGCAGCCCTACTATTGCACTATCAATAGCGACGTTATTAGCGGTTTACACATTGGGTAATAACCTTACCAAAGAAGAAGCGAATGAAAAGATGGAACAAGGAATCTCCACTTGTGGCATCATTTTGTTAGTAACAGGAGCTGGTGGCGCGTTAGGTGCCGTATTGCGTGAAACGGGTGCGGGCGCAGAGATTGCTAACCAAGTTGCAGGGCTTCCTATTTCTGCGGTTATGATTCCATTTATTATTGCGACGTTAGTTCGTATTATTCAGGGATCTGGTACAGTCTCCATGATAACCGCTGCTTCTATATCTGCCCCAGTTTTAGTAAATATTCCTGACGTTAACCTTTTATTCGCAGCGACGGCAGCTACGATGGGATCTCTATTTGCTGGCTACTTTAATGACTCGCTATTCCATATTGTTAATCGATTAATGGGGGTGACTGAGGTTAAGAAACAACTCATTATTTGGACTATTCCAACAACAATTGCTTGGGCTATTGGTGGTTCATTAGTCATGATTCTTAACTTATTCTTCGGATCTCATGGTTCAATCTTTGATCCTGTGTTACCACTTGCTGTACTTTTGGGGTGTGTTGCATTTACAAAATCTTACAGCGCTAAGCACGTCGAATTACAAGAGGTATAAAGGTTTACTTGTACTCTTCCATAAAGTAAAAACCTATCACAATATGTATTTTTATCAGATAGTTTAGAGTTTTTTAATAATATGAACGGCCCTATGTTTGGGCCGTTTTAGTTCTTATAAATAAACTATTTAACTTGAACCGATATAGGTTCCATTTTCAACTTAATCAATATGAAATGGAATTGTTATTTCCCGCTTAGTAAGCGACTACCTATAAAGGATATATTCGAGTTTAACCCTAGTGACTTTACTCTAGCGAAGTAGGGTTACTTTATATAAGAGTCCAGTACTTTTAATACGACTTCCATATCTTTTTCACGTTGAGTTTTGTCTTCCTCAAGTACAACGTGCTCAAGTAAGTGACCTTTAATTATTTCTCGCATCAAACCATTTACTGCTCCCCGAATAGCGGCAATCTGCTGCAACACATCTTGGCATTCATGCTCTTCTTCCAGCATTTTTTTAAGTCCGTTCACCTGACCCTGTATTTTACTGACTCGAGTGTTGAGCTTCTTTTGATCTCTGGTTGTATGCGACATGTCTTATCTTCTTTACGTTACGGGCCGAGTTATTCTAACTGATAATGTAGCACTCAATTTATACTGGGGGGTAGTATTTAATACTAGGGGGGAGTATAGTTTGCGATAAATTAGAATCAACAACAGAGAACAACAATGGATTTTGTCGCGTTACTACAACAAGGTAATGGGTGGTTCTTTATTCCCAGTGCCATTTTGCTTGGCGCCTTGCATGGTTTAGAACCTGGGCACTCTAAAACGATGATGGCGGCGTTCATTGTCGCGGTGAAAGGAACGGTCAAACAAGCCGTGATGCTGGGTTTAGCTGCCACACTTTCTCACACTGCAATTGTATGGTTAATCGCTGTTGGCGGGATGTATATTAGCCAGAAATTCACCGCTGAAGCGGCTGAACCATGGATGCAACTTATCTCTGGGGTCATTATCGTGACAACCGGCGTATGGATGTTTTGGCGAACATGGAGCGATGAGCGAGCTTGGAACAAAGCTCAGGATCATGCTCGCGATTGGACGACGCAAGTTGTGGATACAGGACATGGGCATGTTTCGCTTTCGATTACAGAGGAAGGGGTGCATCACCGTTTCCAGTTGCGAACACTCAGCGGTAAACCTTTAACTGCTGAAGGTATCAAGGTTTCGGTATCGAGTGATGGTTATCAACCTGCTGATATTTATCACTTTATAGAGCGTGATGGATACTTGGAATCGGCGTCTTGCATTGAAGTCTCTAATGGACTTTCTGTCACTTTGATCATCGGGCACCATGATCATACCCATGACTTTGATGTACATTTTCGTCCTGGTTCTCATTTAGAAAACGAAGATAAGGAATATCAAGATGCTCACGAACGCGCTCACGCTTTAGACATTCAAAAACGCTTTGAGAATCGAGACGTGACGAATGGGCAAATTCTGCTGTTTGGATTAACGGGCGGTTTGATTCCATGCCCTGCTGCGGTAACGGTTTTGCTTATCTGTTTGCAGCTTAAGGCAATGACTCTTGGTGCGACATTAGTTGTGTCATTCAGTATTGGCTTAGCCTTGACTCTGGTTGCTGTTGGCGTTGTGGCAGCAGTGGGCGTGCAAAAAGCGACATCTAAATGGAGCGGTTTGAATGATGTTGCACGTCGAGCTCCTTACTTATCGGGCGTCTTGATCAGTGCAGTTGGTTTGTACATGGGTATGCATGGATACATATCGCTGACAAGTTAAACTCTGTGGTAAAGATTCTTTTCCTTTCTTTTTGCATGGGTAATAGCTTCATGCCTTGGTTTGCCTATTTTGCTGCCGATTCTTGATTGAGAATCACTCGATCTGACATCGCTGCCATATCTACAAACCAAGTCATTCTCGCTTCACCAAGCATCTCGGATTACAACCGCTGCAATTGTGGCTCTAATATCTGAACCTGAGATACTAAATGATAAAACGGGAGCACTGACCACAGCGCTCCCGACGGCAAAACGCTAATTAGAACTCTTTTCTTTAATGTTCGATACCAATTTGGTCGCATAGTTAAATTTAACTATGCAAACGTTTCCTTTTGCGTACTCGTCCCTTCGCCAAACCTCGTAGAAATGTGACGTTTTGAAGACTTTTTTTCCTTCTGTCTAAAGTAATCGGGAACCAAGCAGATACATAGTTATAAAGTTATGTCTTGCTCTGCCAAACAGACCCAAAATGCAGTTTGGTTGGTTTTGGAGAAGAAAGGCTTAGCGCTCGATTAATGAGCATCAATTGAATTGTATTGAGACAATTATAATGAAAAGAATCATCTTATTAGCAGTCTGCGCCATGTTTGGTATTGCTGTCGTGGCGAGTATGGCATCAACGTACCTAATTTCGAGTCAGAAAATCGATGACATCATCTTAAACAAATC
This sequence comes from Vibrio sp. 704, assembly GCF_033339295.1. Classification (NCBI taxonomy): domain Bacteria; kingdom Pseudomonadati; phylum Pseudomonadota; class Gammaproteobacteria; order Vibrionales; family Vibrionaceae; genus Vibrio; species Vibrio sp. 704. The sequence goes on from NZ_JAWOUH010000009.1 coordinate 27,460, forward strand.
CCAAGTTCAAGCTGAGTTTCTAGCGGGAAATGCGAGTTATATTTTGGAGAACTCAGCCAATCCAATGCAAGATTTACAATCGCTTGTTGAGGGGCTGAAACAACGTTCAGACGTGAGTTATGCCGTTGTAATTGACCGTAACGTAACGGCAGTAGCCCACAGTGATAAGCACAAGCTGAACAAAACCTATAACGATGAATATACTGTTGAAGGCGCGACGAGAGGTGTTCAACAGTACTCAAAGTGGTATGCCGATGTCCAGAAAGTATGGGTGTTTGACATCATGGCACCAATTTATGTGGATGGTCAGTTATACGGTACTTTTGATATTGGTATTCCTATTACCGAAGTGAGCCAAGCGACGAATGGAATTATTACTTACCAGTTGATCTCTATGGTGGCGATCTTCGTTATGTGTGTTTTGATTCTGTCACTTCTGCTAAATAAACTGATGAGACCGCTTTCTGCGCTTAAAGACGCTCTACAAGACATCTCAAAAGGAGACGGAGACTTAACCGTTCGTTTGCCAGCGAAAGGTAATGACGAAGTCGCGCAAATTTCTTCTGCTTTCAACGTTTTTGTTGGGAAAGTACATGAGATTATTACACAAGTTGTAAATACTGGTGTGGAGCTTAATAGTTCAGCTGTCGCTTTGCGTGGGCAATCTCAGCAAGCGCTCACAAGAGGGCAAGAGCAGAACGAGCAAACCATGCTGGTTGTCACATCCATGAACGAAATGATTGCGACGGTCAATGAAATTGCCTCCAATGCTGCCGGAGCGGCAAATGCTGCGAGTGCAGCAAGTAATGAAGCGCAAGATGGCTACACGACGCTAGAAAGAACCAAAACGGCGATGACTAATCTTGAAAACGAGATGAACAGCACTTCCAACATTATCGTGAGTCTTGCTGAAAATACTCAGTCGATTGGTAGTATTCTAGAGGTGATTAGAGGTATTTCGGAGCAAACCAATCTATTGGCTCTCAATGCGGCTATCGAAGCGGCACGCGCTGGTGACGCTGGCCGAGGTTTTGCAGTAGTCGCTGATGAAGTTCGCAACCTAGCGACTAAAACGGCTCATTCTACCGATGAAATTGACAATATGATTCACCAGCTACAAACTGAAGCTCAAAGTGCGGTGAATTCAATGAGTAATAGTAAGACTCTTATTGAAGAAGGAACGGCAGAAACTGAGTTAGCTCGACAGGCTTTAGAAGCAATAGCTGCACAAGTGACGACTATTTCAGATATCAATACTCAAGTAGCAACCGCAACAGAACAGCAATCAACGGTAGCAAACGAAATTAATATGAACATGGATACCGTCAGCCACTCAGTGAAAAGTGCGCTAACGGCGAGTGAGCAACTAGAAGAATCAAGTCAACAACTCGCGGAGCTATCGCGAACACTCGATCGTCACGTGGGAGCGTTTAGAATCTAAACGCCAACTGACCCTCTTTAATAAAAGCCAGTAAATGTTAATTGCTGGCTTTTTTATTTGAAAAAATCGAGTCTCAAATCGCTTAGCGGTGTTTGTCCTTTCTAGACGATAAAACAGAATACGATAAATTAGTTGAGTAAAGCTTAGCTAGGCGTTAAGTTTTGCGTTTTGCTTTAAATGTTCAACAAACATAGATATTTTCTTAGCTACATGTTTTCTTGACGAGTAAAAGGCGTAAAGCACTAAATCCTCAGGTTCGTACTCTAGAGTGACGATTTCTAGCTCACCATTTTTGATCTCATTTTGGCATGACTCAATTGGCAATATTGCGTATCCAAGCCCTGATAACGCGCCATATCTGGCGAGATGACCGCTGTTTACTTTGAATGAAGATTGCACAGTTTGAGTAATATGGCCCCCAGCAGGGTTTCTGAATACCCATGGTGCACCATTTACTGCGGTAAGCGTCGTGATGCAGGGAACATGACTTAGATCCGTAATTTTGTAAGGGGTGGCGTATTTCTCAATTAATTGAGGCGCGGCTAAAATGGCACTGGGCCAGCGTTTTATCTCTCTCGCCACCCAGTTACTGTCTGACAAAGTCCCTCTATGAAAACTCAAAATGACATCAAAGCTGTCAATAACATCATCTTTAGGGTTTAGCGTTGTATCGCAAGACAAAGAGATTGACGGGTATTGCGTGCAAAAGGTGACAACCGCTTTGGCCAGTACAGGTGTGTCTGGCATAAGAATTCGCAGTTCCCCTGTTACCGTGTGCGAGTGGCGCGTTACCGTTTCTAGTGCGGCGTTGAGTTGCTCCAATAACGGACGAGTGCTGCTATAGAGCTCTTCTCCAGCCTCGGTAGGCGTCATTCGCCTTGTTGTTCTATTGAACAACCTAATGTTTAACTTTTCTTCAAGCAGGGCAATGTGTCGGCTGATATTTGATGTTGGTATATTCAAACACTCAGCGGCTCGTTTAAAGCTGTTGTTCTCATAAACACAGTGAAAACTTTTTAACCAGATTTGGTCAACGTTATCAAACATTTCATTATCCCACTTTATTGGATTATCAAGCCAGCATATCGCACTTTATCCCTGTACTAAGTTACATACAATTTTATTTACAAGTTTAAGCGAACAAACAACGAGATATCGCGCTAGAACGTAATCAATAGAGGTGAATTTATGAGCTGGTTAGAACGGTTATTTGAGAATAAAAATATAATAGGTTCGCGCAAAGCGTTTATCCCTGAGGGCGTTTGGACAAAGTGTCCTGAGTGTGAACAAATACTTTATCGTGCCGCGTTAAAAGAAAATTTGGAAGTATGCCCTAAATGCTCATATCACATGAGAATGGCTGCGCGTCAAAGGTTGATCTCTTTTCTGGACCATGGAACACAACAAGAGTTGGCAAGTGAGTTGGAGCCACAAGATATTTTGGGTTTTAAAGACTTAAAGCGATATAAAGAGCGAATTGCTTTAGCGCAGAAAACGACTGGAGAAAAAGATGCGTTGGTGGTGATGGAGGGCAAGTTATTGGGGCTGCCTGTTGTTGCGTGTGCATTCGAATTCTCTTTCATGGCAGGCTCGATGGGCGCAGTGGTTGGCGAGAAGTTTGTCCGAGCAGTTGAAAGCGCAATTAATACAAAATCTGGGTTAGTATGTTTTTCCGCTTGCGGAGGGGCGCGCATGCAAGAGTCTTTGGTGGCACTCATGCAAATGTCAAAAACCAGCGCCGCGTTAAACCACTTATCTGAGCACAGATTACCCTATATCTCAGTATTGACGGACCAAACTTATGGTGGCGTCTCGGCGAGTTTAGCCATGTTAGGAGACATCAATATTGGTGAACCTAAAGCAAGTATTGGCTTTGCGGGAAGACGGGTCATTGAGCAAACGGTACGTGAAAAGCTACCAGACGAGTTTCAGCGAAGTGAATTTTTACTAGCGCATGGTGCGCTAGATATGATTGTCGATAGACGTGAAATGCGCGATCGCGTTGGCCGCTTACTGGCTAAGTTAACCAACGCGAGGGTGGTCTCAGAATAGGTTGTATTAAAGTTAGACTTAGTACTTGCGTTTATTGAGCCGTAATCATTACAAACCGTTCATTTTGCCCCCATCTTGGTTCCGCATTCATTAGGCTGAGATCCAACGCCGTTTGGTATGGGTCAACAGCAAAATGGTCGCTTACTAACCCCCAGAGCATCCAGTTGATTGCGGTTTCATTCTCGGTAAGCTCTTCGAGTGGCGCTTGGAGGAAAAAGTACTCATCTTCGCCATCGTAACCGAGCCGATCATAGATAATGTTGCGTAGCTCTCGATCCAAATCATGTTGGAGGTTGATTGAGTCGTACAGTTGCTCTTCTGTTGGGCCATTCTCATGGTGATAAACATTGCGTTTTGACTCTTTGTGTAAAGTACCTGCGCCAGTTTCAATGCTTACTTTCTTTTGCGAGTGTTGCTCAAGAACTTGAATGATTTCATCCTCTAGTTGATCGAGTTTACTCAGCAAAACTTGATTGTTTATGTCACCAGCGGGGGAGGCCATCGTTTGGAAGGCTTTCACTCTCTCGTAGACTGCTTTCCCGTGAGGAAGGGCTGCAAAACACTGTTCTTGGAGCGCTTCATTGGCTTGCCAAATGCCCGAGTAGAGCTCGTAATCATGTGTATATGGTGGAAGCTCTTCAGTATCTTCCCCTAATAATTCTCGCCAGCGCTTTTGCCACTGTTCTTCTTTTGCGTGTTTTACACGCGCGTATTGCTTAACCCAGCGGTTACGAAGTTTTACCCCAAAAATGGCAAGTCCCCATGGAGCGAGCAAATAAAAATAATAGTGAGAAGAGTTATCCCAAAAGTAACCGTAAACGTAAACACCAAAAGCAAGCACCCAAGTTCCAATAGTACAAGCAATAACCCCGGACATTATTGATGATTGGCGCTTTGTTTCTCTTAATGTATTACCTTCAGCACATAACCAAAAAATGCCACCAAAAACAAAGGCAAACGTTGTCATGAAGTAGGCAATCCCCGCTCCCAAAAATCCCCAAAGTGACATGTATTATCCCTAGCCAAATATCTGCTTTATTCACTCATCAATGACTGGAGGAGTAAATGTGTTTGATTTGGCGGAGAATTTACCATTAATGCCAGCCTTTTGATATGCACTCGATGACTTATTGGGAATGAGTCACAAATAAAAATAGATGGTATCAAGCATCAAAATTTAATTTAGAACCTTTGATTGTCGTGAACTCTATCTGGAAGAGTTAAGGGGGGGCGTTTAAGGGCAATTTTCCTCATAAAGTCGTTATTTAGAAAAAGGTAAATTAATGTTTTTATTGATAATTGTGAGTTTTTTGGGAGTGGGATTGCTCCCATTTAATTAGAGTAAAAGACCTATTTTTGGGAGCGGTTTCATAAATTTTATGACACTGATTTCACTGTTTGAGCTGTAAAGAATATAAACCCCCACTCAATGTATGTTAATAATCAATGAGTGTTGTTATGTCTCATATCCGTTTTTTCCCGCGCCATCGTTTGGCGCTTGCTTGTATGCTAGCGAGTGTGTCTGGCTTCTCTTTTGCACAAAATCAGTGTGCTGTTGCTGATTTACAACAATCGCGAGATCTGGCTACTGCCGTTTCTGGTGCTGAGTATGATTGCTACCACGCTTGGTTTTCAGCACCTTCAGAAACGCTGAATGATATCTATAGTGAAGCGAGCCTAAGCCGTATCCAAGTCGCGCTGGATCAAGAAATCGCTCGCTATCGTGGTGAAGCAGATCAAGCTCGTATTCTAGAGAACCTAGGCGAATTTATTCGAGCGGCCTACTACGTTCGCTACAACGCTGGTACTGGTACACCTGAGTTTTCGCAAGCGTTGAGTCAGCGTTTTGCTCAGTCGACGAACCTATTCCTAAACAACCCTCATGCTTTGGATCAAGGTCGTGAACAAGTTGGTGCAATGAAGAGCCTGACTTTGATGGTTGATAACGTTAAGCAGTTGCCGCTGACCATGGATAGCATGATGGCCGCGTTGATGCACTTTAATCGTGAAACCGCGCAGGACACGCAATGGGTCGATGGTTTAAACAACTTGTTCCGCTCTATGGCAGGCCATGCGGCGAACGATGCGTTCTACCGATACATGGCAAACAATACTCACCATATTGATACGTTGGTGAAATTCGCATCTGATAATGCTTGGGCATTAGATACGGATGCAAGCTTTATCGTTTTCAATGCATTACGTGAAACTGGTCGTTTGCTCGCGAGCCCAGATCAGGAGACCAAACGCAAAGCATTGGCAGTAATGCAACAGGTGATGCAGCGTTATCCACTGGGTAGTGAGCATGACAAACTGTGGCTTGCTGCCGTTGAAATGATGAGCTACTACGCACCAGAAGGCCTAAATGGTCTGAATATTGAGCAAGCCAAGCAAGATTTAGCTGCACGTGTAATGCCAAATCGTTTTGAATGTCAGGGACCTGCCATTATTCGCTCTGAAGATCTGACCGATGCTCAAGCATCGAAAGCGTGTGAAGTGCTAGCGGCAAAAGAAGCCGACTTCCATCGAGTTGCGAATACGGGTAATCAACCTGTCGCTGATGATTTGAATGATCGTGTTGAAGTGGCGGTATTCGCGAGTAACACTAGTTACGTTGATTACTCTTCATTCCTATTTGGTAATACAACGGACAACGGTGGTCAGTACCTAGAAGGTGACCCTTCAAAAGCGGACAATACTGCGCGTTTCGTCGCTTATCGCTACGCGAATGGTGAAGATCTCTCTATCTTGAACCTAGAACATGAATACACGCACTATTTAGATGCACGATTTAACCAATACGGTTCGTTCAGCGATAACTTGGCTCATGGTCATATTGTTTGGTGGCTAGAAGGTTTTGCTGAATACATGCATTACAAGCAAGGTTACCAAGCTGCGATTGAGCTGATTGCAGATGGTAAACTGAGCCTTTCCACTGTGTTTGATACCACGTACTCTCACGATACCAATCGTATCTATCGTTGGGGTTATCTAGCTGTTCGATTCATGTTAGAAAATCATCCACAAGACGTCGAAAGCTTGTTGGCATTGTCGCGCTCTGGCCAGTTCGAACAATGGGCACAGCAGGTGACGTCTTTAGGTCAACAATACGATGCTGAGTTTGAACGTTGGTTGGACACATTAAAAGTGGAACCTGAGCAACCTGATACAGACCCAGAAGAGCCAACAGAACCAACAAGCCCTGAAGCACAAGTGACTGAATTGACGGCGAACCAAAGCCTTCAGCTCAGTGGCGAAGCATACAGCGAAAAACTGTTCTACGTTGATGTTCCAGCCAACACCGTTAACTTCAATGTATCTATTGAGGGTGCGGGTGATGCGGATCTTTACATGAGCTACAACAAAGTCGCGCATTACTATGATTTCGAAATGAGTCAATATGCTGATGGCAGCAATGAAGAGATTGTGTTTGAACCAGAGCAAGATGGTTACGTTAAAGCGGGTCGTTACTACATCAGCTTAACTGGACGTGATAGCTATGACTCAGTAAATCTTGTGGCTGCGTTAGAAGTGGAAGCGCAAACACCGCCAACCCAAGTGCAAGATGATTTAGCACCTGTGGTACTAGAGTCTGGTGAAGCCAAAATGCTTACCGTTCACAAGCAGCGTTATGCAGCAGTTTATGTGCCTGAAGGTGTAGAAGAGGTTCGTGTATGGCTAACGGCTCACTCTCAAACTGGTAATGTCGATCTATACGCGAGTAGGGAGCATTGGCCTACAGTAGAGCAGCACGAGTATGCGTCCAACTATGCAGGCAGCAATGAATACCTTGCGATTCCTGTTACTGAAGCAGGGTACGTGCACTTCGCTCTTCAGGCTCCAGAGCAAGGCGATGACGTTGAAATGCTAGTGCACTTCAACTAAACAGGTTCGATTAACTAAAGTCGAGATAAAACGTCGCTGATACAGCGACGTTTTTGTTTATATCGGACACGATTATAAACAAACAGCGGCGAATGCTAGTTAATCGGCTGATCTATCGAGTTATCAGTTGCCCTTTTTCTAAACGGCTTTAGGTTTGTATTGCAATTTACCGCGCACATAAACTTTTTTAGCGACGCGTTCTGTGACCTAGCTTCTGATTTGTGTTTCCCAAATGGATACAATATATATGCACCCCGTGCAATAAAGTGAAAAGGGAAAGACATGAAAACGCTTATTTATGAAACGTTGATTAGCCTTGCTAACCAAGAACCAGAACAACATGCAAGAATCCGACAAAATCTCTATGAACAGTTGGATCTGCCGTTCGATAAGCAGCTGGCTTTGTATTCTTGTGCCCTTGGTCCTGCAAGTTCAGGCAAGTTGGAGAGCAGTCAAGGCATTAACAACGCGGTAGATTGCGCGGTTAAACTGCTTGAAACTCCTGAGCGCTAATTCACTCGTTGTTTTAATCACGGCCCGAACCCCAAGGGCCGTTTTTAATTGCGGTTAAATTGATTTCAACGTCGTTATTGCTCTGCTCTTTCCGCTAGCACTTCTTTGAATGCAAACATGCCGTTTAATGCCGCGGGAAACCCTGCGTAGACGGACATCTGCAAAATGATCTCTTTAATCTCATCCTCGCTACAGCCTACATTCAGCGCTGCATTTAAGTGCACTTTTAGTTGCGGCGCGCAATTCCCCATAGCCGTTAGCGCGGCGACGGTTGCGATTTCTCTCGATTTTAGGTCTAAGCCCGGGCGAGCATAAATATCGCCAAACGGATACTCAATGGTGTACTGAGCTAAATCTGGACAAATATCTTGTAAGGTTTCGATGACATTATGACCAGCGTCGCCATCAATTTGAGAGAGTAGTTCTAATCCTTTGTTAAAGCGTGATTGTTCCATCGGTATGTTCCTAGTGAATAAACGTAAACACACCTTAATCGTTAGAGTTAACTCTAAGTCAACGAACTTTTCCGCTTTTATACAAGGCAATTTTTTCTTCTAGAGCCGATAAGTGCTTTTTCTGTTGCTCAATGTGGCGTTTGAGGTTTTCTTGGTGTTGTTCTAACAGGGCTTGACGTTGTGGTACAGATTGAGAGCCGACTTCCCTTAATTTGGCATATTCTAGAATCTCTTCAAGTGGCATTGCAGTTTCTTTTAAACGTTTAACAAAGCTTATCCAGTTTAGATCTTTCGAACTATACATTCGATGTCCACTCGCGTTTCTATGGACATGTTTAAGTAAACCGATTTTTTCATAGTATCGAAGTGTATGAGCAGATAGCCCGACGAGGTCAGAAAATTCTTTGATATTCATTATTATCCTCCAAGGTAGAGCATACCCCATAGAGATAAGCTAAGTTTCGCATTTTGAAGTCATTTCGGGACAGATACAAACAGAAATCTTTAGTCTTTTAACGCTAGGTATGGTGATTTACTGGATTTTTGAAACGCGCCAAACGTGATCCACCTGCCAGTTTCGTTTTATTAACAATTGATTACTCAACGGGTTGGCTTGGCTATTTTTATCCTTTGGGCCTATTTTAGGGCGTACGTAGGTCTTATGTTGCATCTTTTTTGATTGATGTTTTTGCCAATAAAAACAATATTTTAGGTTTGTGTTGGGCTATTTGGGTTGTATGTTGTGTGCCCGTTATTCACTCAGAACGATTTATCGCTGTGCAATGGATGAGTTGCTACGCCTTCGATTTCAGCCTTGAGTTAGTGCTAAAAGGGTGAGTGCCTCTGATGAATAGCTTTTATAATTTCGATTATTGAATTCACTCACAAAAAAATGCAAACAAGTAATCGTGAGTGGAAACGAGCAGGAGAACAACATGAGTGGCTCACAGGAAACACAATCATTCGGTGCAAACGTTATCTTACATGCGTTTGATTGGAAGTATGCTGACATTGCCCAACGAGCAAAAGAAATCCGCGAGCTTGGTTATGGCTCTGTGTTGGTTTCGCCACCAATGAAAAGCGCACACGATGAGCGCTGGTGGCAGCGTTATCAACCACAGGATTATCGTGTTATCGATAATGCCTTGGGTGATACCAAAGATTTTATTCATATGGTTCGTGAACTGGAGCAAGTTGGTGTGTGGGTTTATGCCGACGTAGTGTTTAACCATATGGCAAATGAGGCCCACCTTCGCAGAGACCTTCAGTACCCAAGACAAGAGGTCTTGGAGGAATACCAGAACAACAAACAGAAATATCAGTCGCTAGCGTTGTTTGGCGATCTATCTCAACCACTTTTTGATGAAGAGGACTTTGTTGAAGCATTCGGCATCAAAGACTGGAAAGATAAGTGGCAGGTTCAAAACGGACGTATCACAGGTGGGCCAACCGATCCTGGCTTGCCAACTCTTCGTGTTTGTGACCATGTTGTTGAGCAGCAGCGAGCGTACCTAAAGGCGCTGAAAGCTATTGGTGTGAAAGGTTTTCGTATTGACGCTGCGAAACACATGACGTTAGAGCATCTTAAGCGTGTTTGGACAGACGACATCACGCGGGATGTGCATATATTTGGTGAAATTATTACCGATGGCGGTGCGACGGAAGAAGAGTATCAGCTGTTTCTTGAGCCGTATCTACAGGAAACTCGCCTAGGTGCGTACGATTTCCCTTTGTTCTCAACCATGTTTAAGGCGTTTGCTAAAAAGGGCAGCTTCAAGTCTCTGATTGATCCCTATTGTTTTGGTCAGGCTCTGTCTCCCGGTCGTGCGATTACATTTGCTATCACACATGATATTCCTAACAATGATGTCTTTCTTGATCTCATCATGGACGAGGAAAACGAATGGTTAGCTTATGCCTATATTCTAGGCCGAGATGGTGGTGTGCCGTTGATTTATACCGACTTAAACACCAGCGGTATTAAAGGTAAAAATGGTCAGCCAAGATGGCAAGGTGCATGGAGCGATCCGAGAATGGCAAAAATGATCCAGTTCCATAATATGACGCATGGCGAGCCGATGAGTGTTCTTGAAGGTAACGATGACATGCTCGTACTTAAGCGAGGTGACAAAGGTATTGTGGTGCTTAATAAATCACAGCGTCAACAGTCTTTGACATTAAAAATCGATGGTAATTGGGTTGATTTGATGACAGAACAAATCATTCCAACTGACGGTAAGTTAATCGTACCATCTAAGTCGTCGATGTTACTCGTCGCGAAGTAGAAGATGTACACACCGAGGTTAGCAACTTCGGTGTGTATGTTTTTCATCGTCATTCACGTTCTGCTGAAGTTCAATATAAACTCAAACTCTCTCGTTTTTGCTAGAAATTTATGAGCACTCGTTAACGCAACATTCTGCTTTTAAAAAACCAATTACGTCATCTAAGCACTGATACTCTGCAACACAAAAAAGGGTTCTACCCTCACGGCGCTGGGTGAGAAGACCGGCTGAAGCAAGGCTCGAGATATGATGAGAGAGAGTGGATGCTGGAATGCCAAGCTTTTCTTGTACGCCGCCTACCGCGATACCTTTGTATCCCGCTTTGACGACTTCTTTGTAAATACTTAAACGAGTCGGATGCCCTAACTCTTTTAGTGCTTTAGCAACGGCTTCAAGCTCCATACTGACCTCTAAAGAATGACCACAGTAATTTTGTTTCGATAATAGGGAAAGTCTCGGTAAATGCCAACTATTACGATCTCAGAACAATTTAAATCAGATGAGATTCATGCTGGCTAATGCCTTCATGACAACAATTGTCTGTTCTAATGAGACAGATCAATCTTCATTATTATTTCACGCCACGTTCAAAATCCCTCGTCTACACTCAATGTTGAGTTGTCAGTTGGCAGACCAAGGAGGCGGCCATGATTGCGGTTCATAGAGATTATTGTTTGTCTAACAGTTCGGAGTTACATGCCCACGTTAAAGTCAACCCTGTTGGTAAATTAGAAGTTGAGATTGTTGAACTTCAAGAGCGCCACACCACAGAGTTTGATGATTTGTCTTTTGAGAGTCGTGGGTGTGAAACTCGAATCTGTGGTAAAGAAGACACAACTCCGTGGCAGTTCAATCTTGCAGTTACTGATGCGTTAGAGCTTTCTCATTTAGTGGAAGAAGCAAACGAAGAGTATGAGATTTTAATGAATGATCTTATGTAATATCGAGAAGATCATTTTATCCTGCACGGCGTGTGGCTCTGTACTGAAAAAATAAAAACCTACCAAGCGGGAGGTTTTTAATATGGAGTGCGTTATCGTTGGATAGGCTCTTCTCTTGGTGGTGTTAGCTCTTGGACGTTATCTTCATTAAAGTCATCTGCGTAACCTTTAGGTGGCGGTGTCCAACCACGTTCTGACCGCGATAGTTTGTCATGACGATCTTTTTGCATCTCTTCCGCCATTTTCTCCTCTAACTGAATAAACAGTTGTCGGAAATTGTTGTCATAGCGTTCACCTTCAGAATCATCTTCCCAAGCTTTGTAAAGTATTTCTGACTTACGTGCTTCAACACGCTTATATGTCGCCTTCTGTTGTTCAACAAAGAAGGGGTGAATGCCAAGGGCTTTCATTGTGTGACCGCCCATCTCCAATGCAGAATGGTAGGTCTCTGATTCAATAATATCAGCCCCCGCTTGACGCAAAAGATAGCCATGTCCACGGTCAAAGGCACGTGCAATCACTGTTACTTTTGGGTACGTGTGCTTAACGTACTTCACCAGTTCTACACTCGATTCTTGGTTATCAATCGCCACAACCAACGCAGCGGCGTGCTCAATGCCGGCTGTATGTAGCATATCTGGTCGAGTCGCGTCGCCAAAATAGGCGCGAGTGCCAATCTGGCGCATGTTATCGACTTGGTCAGATTGATGGTCAAGTACCACGGTAGTCACGCCGTTTGATACCAATAGGCGATTCACTATTTGTCCAAAGCGGCCGATGCCGGCGATGATCACCGTGCCTGTTTCCTCAATCGTATCGCTTTCGCGTTCATTTGACTGGCTTTCAAAGCGCGGCAGAATCACTCTATCAAACAGAATAAACAAACCTGGTGTCAGGAACATCGAAATCGCAACCACTAACGCAAGAGTTTGTGAGAGTTCAAATGGGATGACGTGGTTTTGCACTGAAAAGCTTAGAAGCACAAAGCCGAATTCACCTGCTTGAGCCAAGCTTAGGGTAAACAGCCAGCGGTTGCTGCCTTTCACCCTAAATATCAGTGCAAGAATAAACAGCACCAAGGCTTTCAAAACCATCACGCCAATGGTCAATGCCATGACCAACCAGAAATCACCAAAAAGGACCGAGAAGTTGATCCCTGCGCCAACGGTAATAAAGAACAGACCTAACAATAGACCTTTAAATGGTTCGATATTGGATTCTAACTCGTGGCGGAATTCACTGTTCGCCAATACAACGCCAGCCAAGAAGGTTCCTAAGGCAGGAGATAAGCCCACTAAACTCATCAGTGCAGCGATACCAATGACCAGCATGAGTGCAGTTGCGGTAAAGATTTCTCGCAAACCAGAGCTAGCCACATAATTGAGCAGAGGTCGACTTAAAAAGTGTCCACCAACGACGACGATTGCAATCGATGCTGTGATTACGATGCCGTATGCCCAGCCGGGCAACCCCGCAACGAGGCTTAATTCTTCATGGTGCGCTGCGGCTGTTTGAGCCGCGGACTGTGCCTGTTCAATTAATTCAGGTAAGGCCAATAGAGGAATGAACGCCAACATTGGTATCACTGCAATATCTTGAAAAAGCAACACGGAGAAAGCGTTTTGTCCACCTTCCGTCTTCGTTAATCCTTTTTCGCTAAAAGTTTGCAAAACAATCGCAGTAGAAGAGAGGGCGAAGATCAAACCTATGGCTAAGGCTATGGTCCAAGGCTGGTCAAAGTACAAGGCAATACCCATAATCGCCGCGACGGTACCACCGACTTGCAGACCTCCTAAACCCATTAAGCGATTGCGCATCGCCCACAACATTTTGGGTTCGAGCTCTAAACCGACGAGAAACAGCATCATCACCACGCCAAACTCGGCAAAGTGCTGGATTGTTGTTGTTTCTTCACCGACTAAACCGATAATTGGGCCAATGACCACACCTGCGATGAGATAGCCTAAAACGGACCCAAGTCCCAAACGCTTAGCAAGTGGGACTGCAATTACAGCAGCAATCAAATATACGAAGGCTTGTAAGAATATCCCTGTCATGAAGCCTCCTTAATGAGCTCTGGCAATGCGCTGTTAAGCTTGATTAATGACGCCGCAGCTTCAACATCCAACCTATCTTCGACTAAAGCTGTTAGCAGGCTCTTGTACCGCTCGACATGACGAGGGATTCGCCCTTCTTCATCTGCTGTACGTGCGCCAAACATCGCGAGAGGGGCAATGTAGTTCATGCCGGTCAGTGCGGACATTTGTTCAATAGGCGCAAGCAGTTGACGAATCGTAAAGTGGTTGTAGCCCTCTGCCTTATAAGCTTCTTCTTTACCCCCTGCAGACAGCACACAAAGCATGGTCTTACCTTGCAGTGCTGTGCCATCTGTACCGTAAGCAAAGCCATATTCCAAAACCAGATCTTGCCACTCTTTTAAAATCGCAGGCGTTGAATACCAATATAGTGGAAATTGGAAAATCACCACGTCATGCTCACGTAAGCGTTGCTGCTCACGGTCGATATTAATATCGAAACGAGGGTATTCGCCATAGAGATCAACACATGTCACGCCTTCAATTTTTTGAGCTTCTTTGAAAAGTGGAGTATTCACTTCTGAACGATGCTGGGAAGGATGAGCAAAGAGAATGAGTACTTTTTTATTTGCCATAGGGATCCTTGCTATCTAAATAACCATGCCCAGTAGGAGCGCGGGTTGGTTAGAAAATGTAACTCATAAATGATCGCCAAGCTAGTTTGGAAAACTGTTTAAGCTGTTTCAATATCAATAAAAAACCACCAAATAAATTGGTGGTTTTGGGAAGCGTTACGTTTTACTAATCATGAATAGGGACGACTAGAATATCCACCGGTGACTTGTTAATTAAGTGTCTGGAGTAAGAAATAATCTTGCTCCAGAAATCTTGGTGGTGACCACAAATCAGAAGATCCACTTCTTGCTCTTTAATGGTGACCTCTAATTTATCAGCCAAGTCGCCAGTACCTACGAAGAAATGTTTAAGTGGGTAATCCATGTAATCACTAAATGTTTTTAAACATTCCATTGAATGCTCATTCAACGGCCTTTGATCCGGGTTTTCTTTAATGTCTACAAGCTCACGATAGATTTCTCCGTGCGTACCATCAATATGAATAAAGGATATATCGGAGTCGAGATAGTTTGCCATTGATACCGCTCTGTCGATAAGCACGGTGCTTTCATCTGACAGTTCGAGTGCAACAAGGATATGTTTGTATTTCATAACCACGCCCTTATGTGGATTATCTTTACCCTAAGCATAGTATGGCTTGGATAAAAATTGTGTTGCTAAGATCTCGAAATTGTTCAAAGACTTGTTAAAAAGTTAATGTGATATAACAACTTATTGTGAAACTTTCTTTTTGTTCACATTTGGTTAGAAAGCTTGCTTTTTGAACAAAAAAGCGGCTACACTCTGCGCATCATTTCTCTAGGAGATTACGCCAACATGAAGAACTAAACCTGTCATCCATATTTTTACTTATTTTTTGGATCTGCAGGGTTAGTAGGCGTAGCTCACTTTCCGATATTTCTTTGCAACAAGACGACTTTTTGATTTGACGTATATCGTCGAGCTTTACATAGAGCTTAATGCGTTTGTGCACGCGTTTTGTTGCCATTTCAAATCATAGCTACGGCTGTTGTCCCTGTCATACAGGAGGCAAATTATGCCAGTTTTACAAGCTTTTAATGTTAGCCATCAGTTTGATAATGGCGATACGCTATTCCAGTCTATTTCTTGTTCCATGACTAAACGACGTGTTGGTTTGGTTGGGCGCAATGGCATCGGCAAGTCGCTTTTGGCTTCCATTTTAGCGGGAGAAATTCAGCCTGCCAGCGGTGTTGTGACTGCTCCCTCTTCTTTCATGATGTATCGCCAGCAGCCGTCTGATCTGCTTTCAGGTCAGCAATCGATCGCCCAATTTCTAGGAACAGACTCGGCCTTACATGCTTTGAAGCAGATTGAACAAGGTGATGTTTCTGAGCATTGGTTCGAACTGGTTGGCGAACAGTGGGATATTGAACTGAAACTCAAACAGCAGCTTGCTGCGATGGGCTTGCCGCAAGACCCTGACTTCTCTTGTGCTCGGCTCAGTGGTGGTCAGTTGGCACGTTTGCAGTTATGGCAGTTGTTTGAAAACGAAACGGAGCTTTTGATTCTCGATGAACCATCCAATCACCTCGATACCGAGGCGAAACAATGGTTGATAGAGTCTATGACGCATTTCAGCGGTGCGATTTTACTCATCAGTCACGATCGTGAGCTGCTGCGAGAGATGGAGGAAATTTGGGAGCTATCGGGCCTAGGTTTACAGGCTTTTGGTGGAAATTACGATGTGTACGCCGAGAAAAAACGCACTGAACTGCAAGCGGTTGAGAGGCAGTTAGCGCAAGTCGATAAACAGAAAAAACGGTTAGCCGAGCAAGCCCAGAAAAATCGCGAAAAAGCAGACCAACGCGCCGCGCAAGGGAACAAACTGCGCAAAGACGGCAGTCAGCCCAAAATTTTGCTTGATGGAAAAAAGGATAGCGCGACCGCCAGCGCTTCAAATCGCAATAAGAATGAGCAACTCAGACAAGCGCATTTACAAGCCAAAGAACAGGCGTTGCAATCGCGACATGAGCAACTCAAGGCGCAAAAGCTTTATCTTACAGATAATCCGAACCGTTCGCGAAAAGTGTTGTCGATACAAGAAGGTATATTACCTTTTGGGAATTCTACGCCTATCACGTTGCAGATTTTTGCGAACGACAAAGTCCATCTCAAAGGGAGAAATGGCTGCGGAAAATCAACCTTGTTAAAGACGTTGCTTGGCGAGTTATCGTTGCAGAGTGGTGAGTTGCAAGTGAATACGCCTTTGTACTATCTCGACCAACATTTTGGTGCAGTGAATCCAAATCTTTCGTTACTTGAGAACGTAATGGAGAGCTGCCAAGAGATGACGGAAAGTGAAGCGAGGACCTTATTGGCCGGGATCGGTTTTCGTCGAGATGCTGTGTTTCGATTGGGGCGCCTACTGAGCGGTGGCGAGAAGATGAAGCTCGCGATGCTGATAGTCAGCAACCAAAATTCTCAGCCTTTGCTGCTGCTTGATGAACCAGATAACCATCTCGACCTCGAGTCAAAAATAATGCTTAGTCAGGCGTTAAATGTATACAAAGGTGGATTTGTTCTGATTAGTCACGACCAAGATTTCGCTTCTGAGTCTGGGGTTTTGCGCCAAATCGAGCTGACTTAGACGAAAGAGAGTAAACGCCATCGTGGCTCTTCAGTATTGTTCCCAAGTTCTACACTTCCACTTACTAGTTTGTAGAACTGGAAGAAAATGAGGGAGTTAGGATGGCTTTCACAACTCGTTTAATGAAATTAGATTCATTTTGTCGATATATAGTAGAGTTCTGATGTATTGCACAAAAAGACAACAGAAAAATAAAAAGGAATTTCATGAAAAAGAACACCCTAGCACTCACAACGGCTCTCGCACTCGGAAGTGTGTTGTCTGTGGCGTATGCCAATGAAGCGGCGCAATCGTCGGTTGAACAGGTAACCCCGAAAACCATCACGTATCCAACCACACAAAAAGTGGATGTTGTCGATGACTACTTTGGTACAAAAGTGAGTGATCCTTATCGCTGGTTGGAAGACGATCTCAGCCCAGAAACCGCAGGATGGGTTAAGGCACAAAATGCAGTGACGTTTGATTATCTGGCGAAAATCCCTTACCGCGAGCAGATTGAAGAGCGCATTACTAAGCTCATGGATTACGAAAAACAAAGCCAGCCGTTCAAAGAGGGTAAGTTCACTTACTTCTACAAAAATGACGGGTTACAAAACCAAGACGTGCTTTATCGGCAGCTAGGTGATGGTGAAGCAGAAATTTTCCTCGATCCAAATACTTTTAGTGAAGATGGCACCACATCGTTAGCGGGAGTGAGCTTTTCACGAGATGGATCTTTGGTTGCATACAGCATTTCGGAAGGCGGTAGCGATTGGCGCAAAGTCATTGTGTTAGACACAGAAACCAAAAAGCCCGTCGGTGAAACGCTGGTGGATATTAAGTTCAGTGGCATCAGTTGGCTCGGCAATCAAGGCTTCTATTACTCAAGTTATGACAAGCCAAAAGGGAGTGAACTTTCCGCGAAGACAGACCAACACAAGCTCTACTTTCATAAACTAGGGACGAAACAAAGTGAAGACCAATTAATTTTCGGTGGTGTAAAGGACGAAAAGTATCGCTACGTTGGGGGTTACACGTCGGAAGATGAACGCTACTTGTTTATCTCAGCCAGCGTATCGACGTCGGGCAACAAACTGTTCTTCAAAGACCTGAGTAAGCCAAATAGCCCGCTGAAAACCATTTTAGATAACACCAGTTCTGATACTTGGGTGATAGACAACCAAGGCACGAAACTGTACTTGGTTACGAACCTTAATGCACCGAACAAACGCGTCGTGACGGTGGATGCAAGTCAGCCGCAGCCCAAAAACTGGAAAGATTTGATTCCTGAAACAAAGAACGTGTTACGTGTTTCTACCGCGGGTGGCAATTTGTTTGCGAGCTATATTGTTGATGCGATCTCGATGGTGAAGCAATACGACATGAACGGCAAACTCATCCGAGAAATCAAATTGCCTGATATTGGCAGCGCATACGGTTTCTCGGGTAAAAAAGATGAAACCGAAGTCTACTATTCTTTCACCAACTACAAGATGCCAAGCACTACCTATCGTCTGAACATCAAAGATGGTGATAGCGAGGTGTACTACAAATCTAAAGCGCCATTTGATCCCGCTTTGTATGACTCTCGCCAGGTGTTTTACACCTCAAAAGACGGAACAAAAGTGCCGATGATCATCACCTATAAAAAAGGGACACCGATGGACGGCAGTGCACCAACCATCCTATATGGTTATGGCGGTTTCAACATTAGCCTCACGCCATCTTTTAGCCCGACACGTGCGGCTTGGTTAGAGCTTGGTGGTGTTTACGCGGTAGCGAACATTCGTGGTGGTGGGGAATATGGCAAAGAGTGGCACAACGCTGGCATTCAAATGCAAAAGCAAAATGTGTTTGATGACTTTATTGCTGCGGCTGAATTCCTAATTGATGAAAAGGTAACGTCATCAAACAAGTTAGCCATTAACGGTGGATCGAATGGTGGCTTGTTAGTGGGGGCCGTTATGACGCAACGTCCAGAGCTGTTTAAAGTGGCGCTGCCAGCAGTCGGCGTACTGGATATGCTGCGTTACCATACTTTTACCGCAGGTGCTGGTTGGGCGTATGACTACGGCACGGCAGAGCAAAGTAAAGAGATGTTCCAATATCTGAAAGATTATTCGCCAGTGCACAATGTAAAGGCGGGGGTGGAATACCCAGCAACATTGATTACAACCGGTGATCATGATGACCGTGTTGTTCCTGCTCACTCATACAAATTTGCTGCTGAATTGCAATCGAAGCAAGCGGGTTCAAATCCGACCTTAATTCGCATCGAAACCAATGCAGGACATGGTGCAGGCACACCAACGCGTAAAATAATTGAGACAAATGCAGATATTTATAGTTTTGCACTGTTCAATATGGGAATAGAGAAACTGCAATAGTGCGAATTGTTTGCGTTTTAGTTATCGAAATGCATCGGCGCTTTATCGCTCGATAATAAAAAGGGAATCACAGAGAGTGATTCCCTTTTTATTTATTATAGGGCTACTATTCTAATCTGATGCGAGGCTAATCAAACTAAGGTTTTTTAAATTATTATAATGTTCTAATTAATCTGAAGAGTGTTGTACGATCGAAATGAAACATTGATCGCGATCACCTAAATCCATTGCACTCTCTATTTATATGGTAAGATTAATTAATCATTCGTTCTAATGATAATTGAATTTTAATAAGTTTTAATATTTCCTTCTTCGTTAGTATTACCAAATTTCAAGTTATATAAGATATAAGTAGCGGTGATTGAACTTTTACGATGCTTTATTTTATTTTAATTAAAGCGTCGAATGTTTCGTCATTATTGAATTTGCTTTGATAATTTATGTTATCCAAAGCGAGTTGTGTTGCTTGCTATTTATGATGACCTCATGACGTGAATAATTTTATAATCATTAAAATGGATACAGTTTTATGAATTTAGTGAAACCGTCTGTTGCCATTATGGTTGCAGCCCTACAACTCGCGTCTTCTGCCTATGCGCAGACAAACAATAACGAAGAACTACAAGATATGTCTGACCCACTTGCGGTATACACCCAAGCTGGCTTTGGTATTACTGATAAAGGCGCGAACATCAAAATCGGTCAAACTTACCAATCTAGCCAGCCTGGTACCATGGCGATGAACATCATTGAAATGAAAGGCATTGGTGGTGAGCTATTTGGCATTCGCGACAATGACGATCCAATATATGCCAACGTTGATGACAGCATTGACTCTTTCCGACTACGTAATTTCCAAGTAGAAGTCGCAAAAGGTCTAGGCCGTCAATTAGATGTAAACTACGACGTTGATAACGATAAATTAGATGCATCTTATAGCTTTATTCAAGGTCTACCTAAGTTTGGTATGTTGCAGCTATTTCCTTTAGCTGGTGCGGGTGTCACTATTGCTAATGATTTTAGTGGTGATGACAAAGGTTATGAAATTCCAGTTACTTTCACTGTTGTGGGTATGTACTCAAAAATTGAATTAACCGATAAAATCTGGATTAACTACAACCCAATGTATATGCATACGTTGTCAGGGTCTAGTCAATATAAAGATACTTATTATGCAGGTGAAGATAATATCTTGGCTCATGAGTTTGCGTTGTCTTATCAAATTAATCCTCGCGCAAATATTCGTTACTTTGCAAACTGGAATGATCACGTTAATTTCGGTGATGGTGATCACCGTATCGAATTTAACTACCAATTCTAACTCCCTCGTTTATTTCCAGAATAGAAAGTGTGTTTATCCATATATTTAAATATTTAGGCTAGGGCACTTTCTACATAAAGTAGGTTTATCATGAAAGCCAAATATAAATTTGCGTTGGTATCTATTGCTATATCTTCTGCATTACTATCAGGATGCAAAACTGGCGATATCGCAACGAAAACTGCTCAAGCACCCTCTGTTGAAACCGTTACCCTAACCGAAACAAAAATCACTCCTTATCATACTTTTATCGGTCGAACTGAAGCGGTAAATGACGTTGATATTATGCCTCGAGTCGGTGGAGAATTAACCGCGATTCATTTTAAAGATGGCGATATGGTCGAAAAAGGCCAATTGCTGTTTGAAATCGACGACCGTCCTTACAAAGCGGCACTGGCGTATGCAAAAGCGTCGTTGCAAAAAGCAAAAGCACAACTCGTTCAAACTACGCGTGATGCAGAACGTGTGAAGAAACTCATCAAAGATAAAAGCATCAGTGAGCAGCAATACGATGACGCCATTGCCGCGCAAGCCGCAGCGATTGCTTCGGTAGAAGAGGCGAAGGCGACGCTGGTTTCAGCAAGGCTCGATCTTGAATTTAGCTCTGTGCGTGCTCCTTTCTCTGGTCGCGTGGGTTTCAGCAACTTCCGAGTGGGTGACCGTATTTCGAAAATTCAACTCGTTCCTCTTGTTTCGATCACTCAAATCGACCCAATTCGCTTTGGCTTTGATGTGGATGAGAAGCTCTACCGCCGCGTAAGAAGTGCCATTGATGTGGCTCATCGTAACGATGACAAACTGGATGTTGATTTAACACTGACGCTTTCAGACGGCTCATTGTATCCACTTGATGGCAAGATCTACGCCGTTGGCAACAAGATCGATTTAGAAACAGGCTCAATTCGAGCAGAAGCACAATTCGATAACCCAACTTACGCGCTTATGCCGGGTGAATATGGCAACTTGACCATCAAGCTGCGCAACAAAACCATTGATGGTTTGCTTATCCCATCGGCGGCTGTTCAACAAGACCAAGCGGGTGACTACGTCATGGTGGTTGGTGATGATCACGTGGTGTCTCGTCGTAACGTTGAACTCGGTCAGACCTACGGTGTGAAACGTGCTGTGCTGACTGGTTTGGCGGCTAACGAAAAAGTCATCGTCAATGGTCTACAAAAAGTGCGTCCGGGTGCAACGGTGAAAGACGTTGAGCTACAGAGTGAACAAGGCTGAGTGAGTACTGATGTTAAGTAAATTTTTCATTCACCGGCCGAAGTTTGCTTTGGTGATCTCACTGGCTATGACATTGATGGGCATGATCGCCCTGAAAGTCTTGCCAATTTCTGAGTATCCTCAAATCTCTCCAACGGTAATTACGGTGAGCACCATGTATCCGGGGGCAAACGCGGACGTGGTTAAAAAGACCGTAGCACAACCGATAGAAGCCAAAGTCAACGGCGTTGAAGACATGATTTACATGTCTTCTGTGATTGGTAACGATGGCTCATACACATTGCGTATTTACTTCCGAGTGGGCGCAGATGGCGATATGGCGCAGGTTCGTGTGAACAACTTGGTGGCACAGGCGACGTCGTCTCTACCACAAGAAGTAAACCAAATCGGTGTGACGGTTAAGAAGAAATCTTCCGACATGCTGGGCGTTATCACACTGCGTTCTCCGAAACAGTCTCACGACAGTATCTACCTTTCTAACTACGCGGATCTCAATATTGTCGAGCGTCTAAAACGTATCGAAGGTATGAGTGACATTACGCTGCTGGGTAAGAAAGACTACTCAATGCGTATTTGGTTGAACCCAAATAAACTGGCTACCTTGAAGCTTTCTGCTAGCGATGTTATTGGCGCAATTAAAACGCAAAACATCCAAGTGGCGGCGGGTAAGATCGGTGGTATGCCAGCTCCGGGTGACCAGCAATATCAATATGTTTTGCAAACCAAAGGCCGCCTTACTTCTGCGGAAGAGTTCGAGAACATCATCATCCGCGCGAGCAGGAAAGGTTCTTTGATTCGCTTGAAAGATGTGGCTCGTGTGGAAGTTGGCGCACAAGGTTACGAAGCTGATGGTCGTATGAATAACGAACCAGCCGCCGTTCTGGCATTGTACCAGTTGCCGACAGCGAACGCGCTAGACGTGATGGAACGCGTGAAAGAGGCAATGAAAGAGTACGAGAAATCGTTCCCAGATGATTTGGTTTACGACATCGCTTATGACTCTACCGAATACGTAGAGACATCGATTGATGAAGTGTACGAGACGTTGGTGATTGCGGTACTTCTTGTCACCTTCGTTGTGTATGTTTTCTTGCAGAACTGGCGAGCGACTATCATTCCAACCTTTGCGATTCCGGTTTCCATCATTGCGACGTTCGCAATCATGGGCGTGATTGGCATGACCATTAACACGATCTCGTTGTTTGGCTTGATCCTCGCCATCGGTATCGTGGTGGACGATGCGATCATCGTGGTAGAGAACGTGGAGCGGGTTATCCATGAAGAGCATTTAGACTCGATTCCGGCCACGATCCAAGCTATGAAAGAAGTGACGGGGCCAGTATTGGCAACAACGCTTATTTTGTTGGCGGTATTCGTACCGGTTGCGCTATTGCCGGGTATTTCCGGTCGAATGTTCAACCAGTTCGCAGTCACCATCTGTGTGTCGGTGCTGATCTCTGCGATCAACGCATTAACGTTAACGCCAGCGCTTTGTGCGTTGATGTTGAAATCAACTCACTCGCAACCTATTGCGCCTTTGCGTGCGTTTAATCGAGGTTTTGAAGCAATAACGCGCAAATACCAAGGTTTAGTTGGCTTCTTGAGCCGTCGTATTGTGCTGAGTATCGGTGTGTATGGCGCGCTTATTGCGGTGCTGGCATTTGCGTTCATGACCGTACCTTCCTCTTTCGTACCGAACGAAGACAAAGGCGTGTTCATGGTCGAAATGCGTTTGCCAGACGCAGCAGCATTGCAGCGTACTGCACCATTAATGAAGAAGTACGTTGATGAACTAAAACAGATGGAAGGTGTGGAGAACGTGGTTTCGGTTGCGGGCTTCTCGGTAATTAACATGGCGTCGATTCCAAACTCGGGCATGTTGATCATCAAACTGGATAACTGGAGCAAACGTAAAGACCCTGAGCTACACCAACGCGCATTGATGAATAAAGTTAACCAAATGCTGAACTCAACACCAGATGCCGCTTCGTTCGTTTTCGCGACGCCGGCAATCAAAGGTATGGGTGCGGTAGATGGTTTCAACCTTGTGCTGCAAGACAACTTGGGCCGTTCTCCACAAGAGTTGGCAAAAACAACCGCTGATTTTGTTGCCCAAATCAACCAACTGCCTGAAGTGGCGCGTGCGTTCTCGATTTTCCGTGCGAATATTCCGCAACGTTACATCGATATTGATCGCGATAAAGCGATTTCGATGGGCGTACCGTTGAATGAAATCTTCAGCACACTGCAAGCACAGTTGGGCGGCGCCTACATTTCTGACTTCAACTTGTTTGGTCGTTCGTACCAAGTGAAAGTGCAAGCAGAAGAGCAATACCGTGACAATATCGACGACATCAACCATCTGTTTGTTCGCTCAAGCTCTGGAAAAATGGTGTCACTGGCAACGCTAGTGAAAGTGAAGCCGATCTTCGGCCCAGATACCTTGTCGAACTACAACATGTTCAGTTCTGCAACCGTGAACGGTGCGCCAGCGCCAGGTTACAGCTCGGGTGATGTTGTAAAAGCCATTGAAAAACTGGCTGCGGAATCTTTGCCAAGTGGTTACTCATACGAGTGGTCAGGCATGACTTACCAAGAGATGAAAGCAGGCAACATGGCGCCGATCGCGTTCGCATTGTCTTTGCTGTTCACATACTTGTTCTTGGTGGCTCAGTACGAAAGTTGGACCATTCCTGCAGCGGTAATGATGGCGGTTCCAGTCGCGATTCTCGGCGCAATGGGCACGCTACTGCTGGTGGGACAACCGTTCGACTTGTACGTGCAGATTGGTGTGGTCATCTTGATCGGTATGTCCGCCAAAGTGGCGATTCTTATCGTGGAATTTGCCAAAGTTCTGCGAGAAGAAAAGGGCTTATCCATCATTGATGCTGCCAAAGAAGCTGCTCGAATCCGTTTCCGTGCAGTACAGATGACCGCATTTGCCTTCATCTGGGGGGTATTCCCGTTGGTGATTGCATCGGGTGCCGGTGCGGCATCTCGTCACTCACTGGGCTTTGCAGTATTCGGCGGCATGATTCTCTCTACGTTTGTAGGCACGTTACTGACGCCAGTGTTCTTCGTGATGATGCAATATCTGCGCGAGAAGTTTAAGCGAAAGAAACCCACTGAACTTGAGGTGAGCGAGCAATAACGCTGATTTCAACTGACTGACTCCACAACACCCCCACGCTGTGTGCGATTGGCCAATGCCTTTCATTGATATACAACCACCGTCGCAGCGTGGGTTCCCCAAACAATAATAGGTTTTAGCATGAAAAATCTTTCAAAAATCGTCGTAGCGAGCTCTCTACTGACGTGTGCTGCTGCGCAAGCGGGTGGGTTATACCTTTACGAAACAACTGCATCGGATATTGGTTTGGCATCCGCTGGTATGGCGGCTCGTGCGCAAGATGCCTCAGTAATGGCAGCAAACCCGGCTGGTCTGGCGAATGTTTCTGGTAAATCTTTCTCTGGTAACCTGATTGGCCTTTACGGTGACGCGCAACTAGACACGATGACTGGCGATGCGGGCAACGTGATTGGTTTTGTTCCTATGGCGTCGGCATTTTACAGCCAACAAGTAAACGACAAATGGACGCTGGGTATTGGTCTGTATGGCAACTACGGCCTTGGCCTCGAGTACGAAGGTCTTTTGGATAATCATTTAGATATTCCTACAGCAACGACGCAAGCCTTAACCATTCAACCTTCCGCTTCTTACCGCATCAATGATCACTGGTCTGTGGGTGCGGCGCTTGGTATTCAGTACGGTATGTATGAAGTGGAAACGAAGGGAGTCTTGAACTTCAATGACGAAGACCAAGATACTCAGGTCAACGGCCGAGTAGGTGTGCTTTATGAGGCAACATCAGGCACGCGTCTTGGTCTGTCTTACTCTTCTGAAGCCGAATTTGAATTCGACAAGAGTAACTCCATTGCTCCACAACAACTGATCTTCAGTGCTTACCACGAAGTGAATGATGACCTAGCGGTGATGTGGAACGTGAACTGGCAAGACTGGAGCGAATACACAACCACGCTGAACGTAGAGACACAAGACACTTACCAAATCGCATTAGGTACTCAGTACAAACTGAATGAAAAAATGATGTGGAATGCAGGTTTTGCATTCGATACCAGCATGTATGAAAGTCAATCAAACGGTGACATTACCGTTCCTACTGGCAAGGCGTACCGCATTGGTACAGGCATTGATTACAAATTGGATTCAGAAAACTCAATTGGTTTCGCGTTGGAAGCGATCTTGATGGAATCGTCGGAAACGCCACGCTTACAAGCTGGCTTTGATGAGCCTGCTCTGTACTTCATGAGCATGAGCTACAACTGGAAAAACTAATCATTCCTAATCGCTAAAACGCCTTCCTTACAGGCCATTCCACCCTAACTACCTGCACTGGATGCTGTCACACCATCTAAGGTAGTTAGGGCGCTTCTGTCACATCCAGTGAGTGATGATTCAAAAAGTCTCTGCGCAGCTAAGTGCGGGTATTCAACATCTCAAAGGACTAAAAAATGAAAAATAAACTAGCGTTAGTGTGTACGACTTTGTTGGTCAGTACGCTGGCTCATGGTGCCGAGCATCGAGTAAAAGACAATAAAAACAAGTTGGCGGATGACCCAACAAAAGTCATCACGAAATTTGGCGCCTCATACGCAAACAACTACGATTTTGATGATCAAAACATCTCATTCTCGGGCTCACTTGCGCTTGACCAAGCGCGCAAAATCAACCTGCGTATCAATGATGATGCGAGCGAGTGGCGTATTGGTGGCTCGTGGTTGTTTCCGGTCGGTATCGTGAACTTCAACTTCGGTAAAAATGAATACGTAAACGGCGCGGATCAAACCAACTACAGCGTTGGTACCTTTATGCCGCTAAGTTATTTCGGGATTGAGCCAGCAGGCTTCCAAATTTTCCCAATGGCAGGCTATACGTACAACACTGGTGATGTTCCTGTTTGTGACGGTGCAGAAAGTAGTCTCTGTAGCGAGCCTAACTTTACGGGTACGCCAAGTGCAGAGAATGGCTTCAATATGATGAGCTCTTCAGGCAGTAGCGGTTACGTTGGTGCATTTGCGCTGAAATCGTTTACCAAAGAGCTGACGTTAATCAGCTTCGCAGCAGGCACTTACGGCTCAGAAAACAGTGAAGGAGAGAACTACAAAGGCTTCTTTGGTGGTATTGGTCTTGGTTACCTCGTGAGCAAACGCCACTCTTTTAACGTAATGACGTTTGTCATGGACAACAACACCTATTTGGATGAAGCAGACAAGCGCATCGTATTATCATATCAATATCAATTTGAATAAATAAAAACGCAGCCCAAATAGCTGCGTTTTTACTTTGATAGAATGAACTAGTGAATTGAGTTGTTTTCTTCGATCTTTTTCTGGTATTGGTGTTTTAATATATACATGCGCTTAACATCGCTGTAAGCGCCGTTAATAAAGTATTCTTCTACAAGGTGACCTTCTTCGATAAAGCCGCACTTTTTGTATAAGTGAATAGCGACTTCGTTATCCACTGCGACTAATAAGTAGATTTTACGTAGATTAAGAATTGAGAATGAGTAATCTAACGCACGATTAATCATCTCTGTCGCATAACCTCGGCCTTGATGCTCTGGGGCGATGATTATCTGAAATTCCGCGCTGCGGTGAATGTAGTTAATCTCGATCAGCTCAACTAAGCCAATTACGATGCCGTCTTCATCTTCGACGACAAAACGCCTTTCAGCGTCATCATGTATATGTTTTCGATAAAGTTCTTCGAGCTCGTCATAAGACTCGTAAGGTTCTTCGAACCAGTAGGCCATGATATTTCGGTTGTTATTCAGTTCATGAATAAAGCGCAAATCAGAACGCTCTAATGCACGCATTTTTAGGCCTTTCTTCATCATTTTTCTCCAATGAGGGCGGAGAATACCTCCGCACTTGATGCTAGAAAATATTACCGTATTTCACAAGAATAGCGCATCTTTTTTTGGAAAATATCCTGTGATTTTCAATGTGGAAACTTAGAGTTCACGACAAATATAAATTAATCTTTACGATAAAAAACTCGATTAGGTGCTTTGCCTAATATCGTATTAAATACCGCGCAACGACTTAGTGTCTTAATCTAAACAAACAAGGTATTCAATATGTTTTCAATCGGTGACGTAGTAGTAGCGACTAAAGGTATCGATCTTGGCGAAATGGTTGTTACAGGTTTAAGCAGTGGCGGTTTTTACACACATGTAAAAGCAGGCGAAAAAACACTAACTTACCCAGCTAAAGATCTTAAGAAAGCATAATTAAATTTGCTCATTCTTATTTTAAACTGGCTTAAAGTTCGTATTAGTTATTTTAAGCGGGTTAGAATCGATAAAAGGTAGCGCAATGAGTCGCTACCTTTTTTTATTTTTTCTACCTTTCTTCACCAATATGAAACTCAACGCGATTTCTTCCAGTTTCTTTTGCCTTGTAAAGTGCTAAGTCGGCGCGTTTAACTAATGGTTCAAATGAGTCGTCGAGACGACAGACTTGAGTGACCCCAATACTCGCGGTGAAGCTCATATCACAACCTGAATGTTGAACGGTCGTCGTTTCTAGTGCATTACGAATTGTTTCTAATGTGTCTAGAGCTTGCTGTGATGAGCGACTTCTTAATACGATGGCAAACTCTTCACCGCCAACTCTGGCAAGTAAGTCACAATCAAGTAGATGACTTTTAATAGTATTGACTGCATGGATCAGTGATTTATCGCCTGCGTCATGACCAAATCGGTCATTGAGGCTTTTAAAATTGTCGAGATCTAAAATAGCAACATGGAAGTCAATGCCCAGGGTTCGGTATTCATTTAGGCGGCTTTCGATTTGTCGCATGAACTCTCTGCGGTTTGGAATACCTGTTAGATCATCCGTCGTGGCGAGGTGTTCCATTTTCATAATCTGTATATGAAGGGCAATGTTTAAAGCAATCCAATTAGCGATGCACTGAAGCTGTGCCGCTTGTTCGTTTGTGTAAATGTGCGTTTGATGATGCGCAACATTAAGCGTTCCTAGGCAGACTTTACCGTGCATTAAAGGCGCGTCCATACACGTCCCCATACCATTGGATGCGAGCATCACACAATCGATCTCATCAGATTGCGTAACATCGTCGCAGATCATCAGTTGTTGCTTTTTGAACACTCGGCCAACAAACGCTTGATGAATGGGCACTAAAAATTCAGCGGGAATCGCTTTACTACCAGAGAAAGAGTAGACCTTTAAATGATCATTGTTTTCATAAAGTGTGATACTCGCACGGTCAGAATTAAATATACGATTTATCCATTCTGCCACCGTATCAAGTACTTGCTGTAGTGTTTCCGATTGAGCTAAAAAGTGAACAAACCCTATCGGCATACATATCGGACTTTCCATGTTTTGCATCGATAAGTCATCAGGGTTAAAAGTTCTTTCAAGTCTCAATAGACATCTCCTTGGCAATGTTGCAAATAACAACAATAAATTACGTGAAGCTATTTTGTAGAAAATGTGCTTCTTGGTAAGAGTATGGTTTAATTATCGCCATTTGTGTGAATTTGGTTGCTTAATGTGGGCGTTAACTCACCCTAAATAAGTAAATCTTATACCTATTTATAAGTAAGTCATTACTCAATAAGTGGTGTTTTTAAGATGGAAGTACAGAATGAGCCCTTCTGGAAGAGAAGGGCTAGAAAAGGATACAAATAGGGTCAGGTGAGTGGTGACTTAATTGTCTTTGTACTTTTGTAAAATCAACTGACTTATCTGCGCAACGAGTTGGTCCCTAGCTTGAAGTGAGAGCTCGGTTTCTGTGACATAAATACTAATGTAAACAGGTCGATGATTTTCCTTCCATATAATCGCGTTAATGCCCCGCGAACCATGACCTCCCGCACCAGAACGGTCTGCAATAGACCAACCTGTTGGTAATACAGAACGCATTAACGAGTCTGAAACTTTGTTGTCCTGCATCCAGATTTTTAATTGTACACGAGACTCATAAGACAACGTTTCGCCTTCGACCAAAGTTCGAAGAGTGTTTAGTATGGCGTTAGGTGTGGTTGTGTCGCGGCTGTCGCCTGGTGTGGCTTCGTTCAAGCGAGGTTCTATTCTGTCTAGGCGCGTTGCTTTATCTCCAATTGTTCGCAGAAACATTGTTACGGCCTTAGGGCCGCCAATTTCATTTAATACTAAGTTGGCTGCGGTATTATCACTCATTAACATAGCGGCTTCACACGCGTGCTCTATGCGTGTGTTTTGGCCTGCGAGCTTATCCATCACTGGAGACCATACAACGATACTGCGCTCATCGACTTTTGCGGTCGCATTTTTACTTAGCTTACCGCTGTCCATATCACTTAGCATTTTGGCACAAGCTAGGGTTTTGAATGTGCTCATGAGTGGGAAGCGTTCATCGCCACGGTAATCCCAACGCTCGTCTGCTTGGGTATCCCAAACTGACACCCCAATTCTGCTTGAGGTTTGTTGCTCGAGGAGAGAAATGTCCTCATTCAGTTGGGACGCGTAACTTAGGGTTGAGCAAACCATTAGCCCAGCCAACAAAAATAACTTTTTCATGGATCGTGTTCTTCAATTTTAGTTTTAGTTCGCACCGTAGCGATGTCACGTAAACTATAACGAGCCAATACTCTAAACACTGTTAAATCTATGTCTATTTTATGTAGGATTCTTTGCAATACGCTTAAACGGTCTCAATATGGGGAGAAGAGTGTTGCTATCAAGGCCTGTAGTTTGGCTTATATATTACGTCGGTGATTCGGTCATAAAAATATCTTAGCGTGAGACACTGGCTCAGAATTTCTTATCATGAGCTAACGAATAGTTTGATCCAGAGAAATAAAAGGAGCTGAATCATCAGCTCCTTTGTCTAGTTGGATAATTACTTACAGTTCAATCTTTTTAACCATGCCCGATTCTGCATGGCCCGGAATGTTGCACGCGAACTCAACATTGTTGTCACCGTGGAAATGCCACAACAACTGCTTCGCTTTACCCGGTTCTACCGTCACAGAGTTGCCCGAGTCGTGCATGTGATCACCGCTCATTGTCTTCATCATTTCGCGATGTTTTAGCTGCTCTTTAGCCGAACCAATCGTAAACTCGTGGTTGATCTTACCTGTGTTCATGACTACAAACTGCACCACATCGTTTGGCTCAATCTTAACGTCTTTCTTGAACTTAATAGTCATGTCATCACCCAAGATAACGTGTACCACCTTGTCTGGCTTTGCACCTTTTGCTGGCATACCTACTGCCGACATGCCCGGCATATCCATCATGTTTGAATGGTCCATTTTACTGTGGTCCATCTTCATGCTGCCGTGGTCCATATTTTCATGCTTCATGTTGCTATGATCCATGTTCGCGTGGTCCATGTTTGAATGATCCATTTGGGCAAACGCAGTCGTTGTTGTTAGGGCTAGAGTAAGAGTGATTAGTGTCTTTTTCATTTTTATATCCTTGTTTTAATTCATTAATAACTTGGTTGCTTCCCCCCAAACGAATTGATTGAGGGGAAGGTAGGGATTAAGCCTTGTTGCCAGTGCGATCTGTGCTGGCGGCGTTTTCGATTTGGTTGCCAGTTTGCGTGCTTGTTTGGCTCGGAGTTGAGTTGCTTGGGCGCAACTCACGTTGTTTCCACAGCTTGAAGATGGCTGGAAGTACCAACAGCGTCAGCAGCAGTGCTGAGGCCATACCGCCAATCATTGGCGCGGCGATACGTTGCATTACTTCTGATCCTGTACCTTCGCCGTACATGATCGGAATCAGACCAATAATTACTGTCAGTACCGTCATCATTACTGGGCGAACACGCAGGCCCGCACCTTCACGAATGGCATCGGTTAGGTCTTTCGCCTCAAGCTTTTGTTTACTCTCTTCCGCATCCAGCTTCTTGTAGTGCCATGCTTGGTTGAGGTAGACGAGCATGATGACCCCAATTTCAACCGCGACGCCTGCTAGGGCAATAAAGCCAACCCCGACGGCAATTGAGAAGTTGTAGTTGAGGATATGCATGAGCCACAAACCACCGACCATAGCGAGCGGTAGGGTAAGCATGATGATCATCACTTCGCCAACGCGACGGAAGCTGAAGTAAAGCAGCAGCATAATGATGGCGATAGTGATTGGTACCACGACACTCAAGCGGTCTTTCGCACGCTCCATGTATTCGTATTGACCAGACCAAGCCAGCGAGTAACCCGCAGGAAGTTCCAATTGATCAGCCACGACCTGTTGCGCTTCTACGACGTAAGAGCCAAGGTCACGACCATCGATGTCGACAAATACCCAGCCGTTTGGACGCGCGTTTTCTGTCTTGATCATCGGAGGGCCGTCTTCGTAACGAATGTCCGCTACGTCAGCCAGCGCAATACGAGCGCCATTTGGTGTGACTAATGGTAGGTTTTGCAGTTTAACCACTGAATCACGGTAGTCTTGTGGGTAACGAACATTGATTGGGTAACGCTCCAAGCCTTCAATGGTTTCACCCACATTCATGCCACCCACCGCAGTGGAGATCACTTGCTGAACGTCTTTGATGCTTAAGCCATAACGCGCTGCGGCACGACGTTTAATGTCGATCGTGACGTAACGACCGCCTGCTACACGTTCTGCGTAAACCGATGCCGTGCCTTGTACGCCATTAAGAATTGGCTCTAGCTGAGAACCGATCTTCTCAATCACTTTCAGATCAGGTCCGGCGATCTTAATGCCGATAGGGGTTTTGATGCCCGTTGCCAACATGTCGATACGCGTTTTGATCGGCATTACCCAAGCGTTAGTAAGACCAGGGAACTGAACCAGCTTGTCGAACTCTTTGCGCAGTGACTCGGTTGTTACCCCTTCACGCCATTGGTCGCGTGGCTTCAACTGAATCACGGTTTCAATCATGGTGAGTGGCGCTGGATCGGTTGCGGTCTCAGCTCGGCCAATTTTGCCCCATACGGTTTTCACTTCTGGAACGGTTTTGATCAGCTTGTTGGTTTGTTGTAGAAGCACGCGCGCTTTACCAATTGAGATACCCGGATAGGTCGTTGGCATGTACATCAAGTCGCCTTCATCCAGCGGCGGGATGAACTCGCTACCCAGTTTACTGGTTGGGTAGTAAGCCGATGCCATTAGACCTAATGCGATAACAATCATGGTCTTAGGGTATTTTAAGCTGGTGTTCAACAGCGGGCGGTACAGCGCGACCAAGCCGCGGTTAACCGGGTTTTTGTGTTCCGGTAACACCTTACCGCGGATGAAGTAGCCCATAAGTACAGGCACGAGCGTGATTGCCAAACCTGCTGCCGCTGCCATGGCGTACGTCTTAGTGAACGCAAGCGGCGAGAACATCTTGCCTTCTTGGCCTTCTAAGGCGAACACCGGTACGAAACTAAGAGTAATGATCAGCAATGAGAAGAACAGCGGAGCGCCGACCTCTTCTGCGGCTTTGCCAATCACTTGCCAGCGGTTTTTATCGGTCAGTGGCGTTCGTTCAATGTGCTTGTGAACGTTTTCAATCATCACGATCGCACCATCTACCATGGCTCCGATGGCTATCGCAATACCACCCAAGGACATGATGTTGGCGTTGATGCCTTGCCAATGCATTACGATAAACGCACTAAGAATGCCAACCGGTAGGCTCAGAGCGATAACCAATGAAGAACGAATGTGGAACAGGAACAACGCACACACAATCGCGACGACGATGAACTCTTCTGCAAGCTTCTTCCAGAGGTTTTCTACCGCTGAATCGATAAGAGTAGAACGGTCGTAGGTTGCAACAATTTCCACGCCTTCTGGTAGGCTGCGTTGTAAGTCTGCGAGTTTGTCTTTGACTTTCGCAATCACTTCACTGGCATTTTCACCAAAGCGCATCACGATAACACCACCCACTGCTTCACCTTCGCCATTCAGCTCTGAGATACCACGGCGCATTTGTGGGCCAAGGTTAATGTCTGCGATATCACCTAATAGCAACGGCGTGCCTTTCTCAGTGACTTTGAGAGGCAGTGACTTGATGTCTTCAATGCTGGTTAGGTAGCCTGTGGTACGAACCATGTGCTCGGCTTCGGCCACTTCGATAACGGACGCGCCGGTTTCTTGGTTGCCGTTTTGGATTGCCATGTTCACTTGTTGCAAAGTGAGGTTGTACGCACGCAGCTTGGCAGGATCAATCTGCACTTGATACTGCTTCACCATACCGCCCACGGTAGCGACTTCAGAAACGCCATCAACGGTT
This sequence comes from Vibrio sp. 704, assembly GCF_033339295.1. Classification (NCBI taxonomy): domain Bacteria; kingdom Pseudomonadati; phylum Pseudomonadota; class Gammaproteobacteria; order Vibrionales; family Vibrionaceae; genus Vibrio; species Vibrio sp. 704. The sequence goes on from NZ_JAWOUH010000009.1 coordinate 61,518, forward strand.
TGCAATTCGTACTTCAAGAACCAGTCTTGCAGGCTGCGAAGATCAGCCAAATCATGCTTGCCAGTTTTGTCTTGTAATACGTAGCTGTAAACCCAGCCCACGCCCGTTGCATCAGGACCTAGGGTTGGTTTTGCGTTCGGTGGCAGCTTTGGTGCTACTTGGCTTAAGTACTCCAACACGCGTGAACGTGCCCAGTACATGTCGGTATCATCGTTGAAAATGATATAAACGTAAGAGTCACCAAAGAAAGAGTAGCCACGAACCGTCTCAGCTCCCGGCACGGCAAGCATGGCGGTGGTGAGTGGGTAAGTAACTTGATCCTCGACGACTTGAGGAGCTTGACCCGGATAGCTTGTCTTGATGATCACTTGCACATCAGAAAGATCTGGAATCGCATCAACAGGCGTATTCTTTACACTGTAAAGTCCGCCTAATACAAGGGCTAAGGTCGCGACCAACACTAGGAATCGGTTGCTCAGTGACCAACGAATAATAGCATTGATCATAATTAACCCTCGACGGCTGATGTTGCAGGAACTAGCTGTTTAAGAACGTAGTCAGATCCTTGTTTTTCAACTAGAAACCGAACTTTCTGTCCTTCTTCAAAACCCGATAGATCAACGTCTTCACCCACAGAGAAGTTCATCTCTCCAGCATCCCAGTTCCATTCTGCAACCGGTAGGTGGTTTAAGGTGATCATGCCAAAGTCGGCCATCAGCATGCTAATGTCACCAGTTAGCCAAACTTCTGCGGCAATGACGCTGTTGTCTGCCTTATAGTCGATGATTTGGTACTGACCCGACTCCGTCTTTTGCATTTCAAATTCGATAGCCTGACCTTTTTTCAAGTCACCCATCTCGACGCCATCTGCGAAAGTGAAGTTCATTACCATGCCCGGCCAATCCCATTCTGGTACAGGCTGGTGGTTGATGGTCAGCATGCGGTGATCTTTCATCACATCCGTGATCTCACCTTTGGCCCATGCCGTTTCTGCTGCCGCTTCTACACCATTGATGCGAGACAGATCCGCCGACTGGCTTGATTCAGAATCGAGCATGAAGTGAGATGACGTAACGATCTTGTCGCCTTGTTTAAGTCCTTGTAATACTTCGATTTGTTCGCCAGCTTCGCGGCCAACTTCAATTCGAGCAGAACGGTATTTGCCTTCGCCCTCAGCCAGAACAACGCGAGTCATACCGCCAGAGCGGATAACAGATGATTTAGGAATCGTTAATACTGCGTCGTCAGTAACAGGCTGCAGAGCAATATTGGCGAACATGTTTGGCTTCAATGCGCCATCTGGATTGGGGAATTTAAGACGCACACGCAACGTACGTGTTTTCGGATCGAGGATTGGGTACACGTAATCGACAACACCTTGCCATTCATTGCCCGGAATCGCGTCAAGGGTCATCGTGGCTTGAGAACCCGCTTTCATCCAGTGTGCTTGACGCTCAAAGACTTCAGCATCAACCCAAACATTGTCCAAAGGACCTGCACTGATCACCGCTTGAGCAGGGGACAAATAGCCACCTTCACGCACGTTTAAGCTCGCGATAACACCATCAGCAGGCGCTTTGACTTCAATGGTTTGCGATGCTTTACCACTACGAGTAATGGATTGGATTTGAGCGCGGTCAACACCAAGCGTTACCAAGCGTTCGGTCGCGCCTTTTACCAGACCTTTGCGGCCAGTGCGGTACGCATTCAGCAATTCTTCTTGTGCTTTAACCAGTTCTGGAGAGTAGAGCGTGAAAAGCACATCGCCTTTCTTCACTTTCTCACCCACAGCATTGATGTAGAGTTTTTCTACCCAACCCGCCACGCGAACGTTGGTTTGCCATAACAGACTTTCATCAAAGGCAATATAGCCAACTGTTTCGATGCGTGGTGATAACTGCTGCAATGTCGCGTTTGCGGTTTTAACCCCGAGGTTGTTTTCTACTGAAGGGTCAATAGTCACAGTACCCGGTGCGTCTTGTTCACCGGATAGATCTTCTGCGTAAACCGGAATCAAATCCATGCCCATTGGGGATTTACCCGGTTTGTCGCGTTTGTAATTCGGATCCATTGGGGCAACCCAGTAAAGTGGATCATTGGAGCTTGCAGCAGATTCGCCACCCATCGCACTCATGTCGTGAGCCGAGCCCGTAAGAAAATGATTAGCACCAAACCCTAAAGCACCACCAACAATCAGCGCGATGGTTGCAATTTTAAATGTTTTCATTGTTTTACCTTATTTTCCCCTTCACATTTGACGCTACAGCGTTGTTGCCTGCTCTCGTTCACCCAAATCACATAGCAGATCCCTTAGTTTGTTAGGGAAAGTGCTCATGGGATTCTCTTGTTTGCCGCCTAGCTGTAGCCCCAACTGTCTTGGGGAATCACAAATTAATATGTCGAAATAGAGCGAGCTTCCGGTGAAGCCACTTGATAGTCGAAACCACCGAGTAGGGTGGCTAAATTGCTGTTTGCGATGTTGAGATCGGTCAGTAGACGTTGTTGCTCCAATTGCAGAGCCAACTCGTCAGTCGTGGCGGAAATCACATCGTTAAACTGCGCTGTGTTGTTTTGATAACCCCGCTCAACGGCTTGAATGCGCGCTTTCGCTTGAGGCAATAAGGTGGATTGATAACGTTCTAAGCGTTGGGTTAAGTTGCCGCGATCAACCAACAGAGTGTTCACCTTGGCATTCATCTGCGTTAGTAAGGTGTCTTTTTGTGATTGTGCCGCGCCAACTTGGTATTGAGCGGCCGCGAGATTGCGATCTTGGCGGTCACCCGTAAACAACGGAATGTCCATGGTTAGGTAAGCGCTGACCAAATCGGAGGCGGGTTCACCCATCATGTTGTCGGCTTGGCGGTAGGCGTACATTACTTCGACGCCAAATTGTGGGTTGTAGGCTTGCTCAGCAATTTCCACCTGCGTTTTATTGGCAGAAATACTGACGTCGGCCATCTTAACCATCGGGTGTTGGCTGAGTTGCTGATAATGCTTGGTGGAACCCTGACTGGCAGCAAGTTTGCTGTTCAGTGTGTCCCAATTAAGTTGATTGCTCGCGTGCAGAGCCTCTTCGTTTGCCAACCAATCTGACCCCAACCATTCGGAGAGTTGAGAGATAAGACGACGTTGCATTTGTGCGTTGGCTTGCAGTTTCTCATCTAACTTGCTGACTTGAAGCTGGGCATTGAGCAGATCTTGCGCTTCACTCTTACCAATCGAATAGTTGGTTTGAATAAAGCTTTCCATCTCCTTCATCAACTTGCGATTCTCAAGCATGATTTGCTCAGCGCGTTGCTGGTAACCAAGCTCTAACCAAAGTTGAGTCATGCTGTTGGCTACCTCAAGCTCACGAGCATGCACTTGAAGCCCAAGGCCATCGGCTTGTTGGTTGGCTTTCTTCTGTTGCAAATCAAGCGTAGAGCCACGCTCAAACTGTTGCATTAAACCAACGGAGATGTTGGTCATTGGGTCTTCATCGAATTTGAAGCTGTCGACAGGCAAGCCACCAAAACCCACTTTCAGTTTTGGGTCCATCAAGGTTGCACTTGCGACGCCCGTTTCACGCATGGCAGCAGATTGCGCTGAGTATTGCTTACGATTGCCATCGTTACTCAAAGCGACGTTGATCAGTTGGGCAAGCTTGGTCGTTGAAGCTCGCTCAGTTGATGCGGAATTTTGCGCTGCGTGCGTCTCTTTACCTGCGGCGTTAACCAAGGTTGGCGCAGCGACCAGAGCCACCATAAAAATAGGTGAAGCTAAGCGGTATGGTTTGATATCCATAATCTAAATCCAGTGTTCGCCGGATCGACGGAGGTGCGGATTTTATTGCGGGAACAGTAAAGCCTTGTTACCTCATCGTTCAGGCGCATTAAAACAACCTGCGATACACGCGCAGGGTCGAATGCTAGGACGAATTTAGGTTATAGGAGGTCGGTATAGGTCGCGGCTGACGTGTACGACAGGGGAAGCAACTTCAGGAGTAATAGTTGCGCGATAGACAACGGGCATTGGGCTATTGATAGGATTCGGTAGGGGGACGAAAACTATCGTACACGCGGCAGTACAGCAGGTATGAACCATGCCGGAGCCTCCACCACAGTTCATGCTGGTTTCTCTTGCATCGCCATCTTCGGACATAGAAGCGTCAGTCATGGAGACGTCCATCATGCCAGGCATACCGCAGTGTTCGCTGTCACTCATCATAGAAGGATGGTGAGCCATGCCAATAGACATCATTTGAATATTCATCAACGGCTCACTGTTCGCCACACTAGATACCAATAGCACTAGCGTCGTGAAGAGAGTTAACCAGATTGTATGCAGCGATTTTAAGTGCATACCCTTTCCCATGTGTTTGATGAAAATGATGAAAACCCTTCGATTCTAAAGGTTAACCTAAGGGTAAGGTCAATCATTTATTACTCTTATTATCAAAATAGTCCAACCCTTCTGTTTTCGCACTTTCGAGGGAGTAAAACGTTTGTTAAACACCGAGTGTTGAAAGTTAGCGAAAGAAGCCCTCGCTTTTTATGACACGTGAAAAATGTGGTTTATAAGTTTTACATCACACTAACTTGTCTTACAAATGATTATCCTTATAGAATGCATGGTTTTACTTGTGCAGATTTGGATTTGCTTTGCTGCGGGGGTTGCATGATAGAAATTGTCATCGATGGAAAATATAGAATTGTAGAAGAGGGTCTAACCCTTTTAGAAGCAGCAAAAGTGTGTGGGGTCGAGATCCCATCGCTGTGCGGAATGAACAAAAGTAATGAAAAAGTACCGTGTGACTTGTGTGTGGTTGAAGTCGAAAGCGGCGGTACTAAGCGTGCGTGTGAACTTGAAGTTTACCGGGGCCTTAATGTGGTCACGCAATCAGAACAATTAAGCGAGCACCGCAGAAAAGCACTCAACCGCATAATGACGGACCATTACGCCGATTGTGAAGCGCCATGTAAAACCGCGTGTCCAGCGGGCGTTGATATCCAATCGTACCTTTATCACATCGCACAGAACGATCATCAAAAAGCGATTGAAGTGATTAAGCGTACGCTTCCTATGCCGCTATCGATTGGTCGTGTGTGCCCGGCATTTTGTGAGAGTGAATGTCGCCGCTCGTTAGTCGATGAACCAATCGCAATTCGTCAGCTAAAACGTCATGCCGCGGATGCGGATTTGTCTGCGCATGAAGCCTATGTACCAGAAAAGAAACCAAGTAAAGGGTTGAACATTGCCGTCGTCGGCAGTGGTCCTGGTGGTCTAACGGCTGGCTACTACCTATCGAACGAAGGCTATGACGTTACGGTCTTTGAATCCATGCCAAAAGCGGGCGGTTGGTTGCGTTACGGTATTCCTGAATACCGTTTGCCAAAAGACATTCTCGATAAAGAAATCGAACTGATGTGCCGTAATGGCATGCAAGTTCACACTAATCAAAAGCTGGGTGTGGATTTCACGCTTTCTCAATTGAGCGAAGAATACGATGCGGTGTGTTTAGCTGTCGGCGCGTCTCAAGCGGTTGAAATGCATTACACAGGCAGTGACCTTGAAGGTTGCTACTTAGGCGTTGATTACCTTAAAGATTACGTCACTGAGCAAAACTATGTAACGGGTCAGAAAGTCGCGGTGATCGGCGGTGGTAATACGGCAATTGACTGTGCTCGTACTGCGCGTCGTGCTGGTGCAGACACCACGTTGATTTATCGTCGTACACGTGACGAAATGCCGGCAGAAGACTACGAGATTGTCGAAGCGGAACACGAAGGGGTGAAATTCCACTTCTTGACCAACCCTGCAGAAAACCTTGCCGATGAAACTGGACGCGTGAGTGCGATTCGCCTAGAGCGCATGGCATTGGGTGAGCCGGATGCATCTGGTCGTCGCAGCCCTAAACCAACCGGCGAGTTCTTCACCGAAGAGTTCGACACCGTGATTGCAGCAGTATCGCAAAAGCCAGACCTGAGCTTCCTCGAAGGTGAAGATTTGTCGATTCCGCTTACACGCTGGAACACCTCTGATGCAGATGAAAAGACCATGCACACCGGCATGGGCAACATCTTCAGTATTGGTGATTTCCGCCGTGGTCCTGCAACGGCAGTTGAAGCCGTGGGAGATGGCCGCGTTGCGGCAAAAGCCATTGATCTGTTTTTGAATGGCGATATGGCAGATATGCCAAAGGCGGCGTTTAACTCGCGTAAAGAGAAGAAACTCTCTCAAGTTGATCCGCTTCACTTCGAGAACATCCAGAAAGTCGCTCGCTCTATCATGCCTGAACTGACTCCAGCACAACGCGAGCAAAGCTTCGCTGAAGTGGAGTTGGGCTTTGATAACGAAGAAGCGATGAAGGAAGCTGCACGCTGCCTTGAATGTGGCTGTCAGGCAAATACCGATTGTGCGCTGCGTGATTACTCCACCGAATATGAAGCTGAGCAAAGCTTTGACTTCTCCTTACAGATTAAATCGCATCAAGATTGGTTAGATCTTCGTGCGAAAGACTTGCGTCATAAGTACGAAGTTGACCGTAGCTCTGAGTTTATTGAGTTTGATGCCAACCGCTGTATTAGCTGTGGTCAGTGTATCCAAGCGTGTCGTGACAAAGCCGTGCACGGCGTACTGAACTTTGTGTGCGACAAACAAGGTCGTCCTGCATTACGTCCTGACGACCGTCCACACTTTGGAAGTAACAAGAATGGCTTAACCCTAATGGGTGATTCGAACTGCGTGCAATGTGGCGCGTGCGTTCAAGTGTGTCCAACGGGCGCAATGGTCGATAGTCGTGACCGTTCGCAAGGCCGTACTGAAGATCTGAAAGCGGTCGACACCATTTGTACATACTGTGGTGTGGGCTGTAAGTTGACCATGTTCGTGGACGAAGCAACCAATACGATTCGTTACGTGAAGGGCGGTGACTCGCCAGTGAACCAAGGCATGCTGTGTGTGAAAGGACGCTTTGGTTTTGACTTCATTGGCAGTGAAGAGCGTCTTACCACGCCATTGATCCGTAAAGATGGTTGGTTGCAGCCTGCAAGCTGGGAAGAGGCGATTCAACTGATTGCGAGTAAGTTCTCTGGCATCAAGCAAGATTTTGGCAGCAACGCATTGGCGGGCTTCTCTTCAGCGAAAACCACTAACGAAGACAACTACGCGTTCCAAAAATTTGTCCGTCGTGAACTGGGCACTAACAACGTCGACCACTGTGCGCGTTTGTGCCACGCATCGAGTGTAACCGGTCTTGAGGCATCACTGGGTAGTGGTGCAATGACCAACGACATTCCAAGCATTAAGCACTCGGATGTGATCTTTATTATCGGTTCGGATACTACATCAGCACACCCGATCATCGCTTCACATATCAAACAAGCAATTCGTCACCACGGCGCTCGCTTGATTGTGGCTGACCCGAAACGTGTCGATATGGCAGAGCATGCAGAGCTGTATATGGCGCACCGTCCGGGTACAGATGTGATGCTCCTAAATGGTGTCATGCAGCAGATCATCAAGAACGGTTGGTACGATCAAGAGTACATCGAAGAACGTGTCGACGGCTTTGATACCTTATTGCAAGAAGTGATGTCGCCAGCTTACAACCTCGATAAAGTGGAGTTGGTTACAGGCGTAAAAGCCGAAGACATTCAAGCAATGGCGCGCATGATCGGCACCGCGGATCGTACGGCTGTTTACTACTCGATGGGGATTACTCAGCACACGACAGGTCATGACAACGTGCGTTCTATCGCTAACCTGCAATTGCTGTGTGGCAACATCGGCATTGAAGGTGGCGGTATCAACCCGTTGCGTGGTCAATCAAACGTGCAAGGCGCGTGTGATATGGGCGCTTTGCCAAACAGCTTCCCGGGCTACCAAAAGGTATACAACCCAATTGTGCGTCAGAAGTTTGCGATTGAATGGAACGCACCAAATCTGCCTTCTGAACAAGGTCTAACCCTGACAGAAATCATTGATGCGGCTTGCCATCGTGACGTTCGTGGTATGTACATCATGGGTGAGAACCCAGTGTTGAGTGACCCGAACCAAGCGCATGTGATTGAAGGTTTAGAAGCACTCGATTTCTTGGTGGTTCAAGACATCTTCTTAACGGAAACCGCACAATACGCGGATGTGGTTCTACCTTCTTGCTCGTTTGCAGAGAAAGCGGGTCACTTCACCAATACGGAGCGTCGTGTTCAGCGTGTGAATCCCGTCGTAACGGCACCGGGTGAAGCGAAAGAAGATTGGTGGATTATTCAAGAAATTGCCAATGCCATGGGCAGTGATTGGGATTACCACTGCGTGTCTGATATCACCAATGAAATCGCACGAGTGACACCTCAATACGCGGGTCTTCGTTGGGATGCCATTACGCCAAACGGTGTGCAATGGCCGAGCAACAAGAACAACCCTGCGGGTACTCGCATCATGCACCAAACCCAGTTTACTCGTGGTAAAGGTCAAATGGTGGGCGTACCGTTCCGTTATGCGGCTGAGCTGCCAGATGAAGAGTACCCACTTGTGTTAACGACGGGTCGCGTACTTGAGCAGTTCCATACTGGAACCATGACGCGCAAAACCAAAGGGTTGGATAATCTGGCTGGCCCTCGTGCGATGGTGAGCGTGGAAGACGCAGAGGCACTTGGCATCAGTAATGGTCGGCGTCTGACGGTGTCTACACGTCGCGGCAGCATTGAGATTGATGCCTTTGTGACTAAGCGGATTCAAAAAGGTGTGGTGTTTATTCCTTTCCACTTTGTTGAATCGCCAGTCAACCGCCTAACGACAACGGCAACTGACCCGCATGCGAAGATCCCTGAGTTCAAGGTCGCTGCGGTTAAAGTGGAAGTGAGCGAGAAAACAACGCAGACAGAGTCTCTCGAAGATAGTTACCAACACGTTTAAATTCGGTGAGTCACATTGTTGTGGTCACTGACAATTTGAGCCTAGTTGATGGGCGGATAATCTAATCTTGATTTCCGCTCTCACTATATTCACTCGGATTGTCTTTTTCTTCCAACTCCTTTTACTTTTCTGTTATCACCGCGCTCCGGTTAGTTTTCCTTTCTTACTTCTTACTTCTTACTTCTTGCTGTCTCTGCGGCGTATTTTTTTGTTCAAGCCCATGATGAGAGTTCAATAAAGTTTGTTGTTGAGCTTGTCATAGAATTGACTGTCTCTGACTGTCCTCTGTTATTTGGGCAAGTTCTATAACCTAAACTTTGCTCGCTTCCTATACTGAATTAACGAAGCAAGATTTTTATAACAACAAGAGGAAGCTTGTATGACAAGAACAACCTCATTTGCACTCGTTTTATTACTTATGTGCGCATACTTTGGTTACAACCGTTATTATGTTTACCCCCAGCAGTTGGAAACACAGGCGAAGTCCATGCTAATACAAATGGCAAATCGCGAAGAGTGGGTCGATGTGTTTGAGATGATGAATCGTGTAGACGCGCACAAGGGCCATTTGGAACTTGTTGCTGACGTGACATCCTCTGATGGTCAGCGTGCGTACAGTGAAGGTATTATCACGTACACGGATCGTGAAGGCGTTGTCTGTAAACAGGTAGTGTTCAACTTTAAAATAAACTCTTTGAAAAACTACAATATTTCCGATTTACGAGATTGTTCCTACGGTGAGTACTATTAATATTGTCTGAGAGTTGAGCTCGATAGCACAGTGTATAAATACAGAAACAAAAAATAGCCCTTCGTTGGGGCTATTTTTGTTTTTAAGGAATGAACGCAATATCGTGGGATTAGTCGAGTGATTTTTTGAAGCGAAATGAAGCGACAATAAGGCCGATAACGGTGAATCCAAGTAACCAAACTGTATCTCGCCATAGCTCCATTAAGTCTGCACCGCGCAACACCACACCACGAATAATGCGCATAAAGTGGGTGGCTGGTAGGGCTTCTGATATCCATTGGGCGGCGACGGGCATTCCTTCATACGGGAACATAAATCCGGACAGAAGAATCGACGGCAATAGAATGAATACCGTCATCTGCATGGCCTGAAGCTGTGTCGTCGCAATGGTGGATATCACCAAACCTAAGGTTAAACTCGCGGCGATAAACAGCAGCGTGCCAAACAGTATCTGACTAATGGCGCCGTTTATCGGCACACCAAATATCCAATGACCCAAGCCTAAAATGATAAACACCTGTATCAGACCAACAAAGATGTAGGGAATGATCTTCGCTACCATGAGTTCGATGGAGTGGATTGGCGTAGTAATCAGTAACTCTAAATTACCGCGTTCCCGCTCACGAACAATGGCTGCACTGGTGAACAAGATCATCGTCATAGTCAGAATCACGCCCAATAAACCGGGGACAATGTTCACCGCCGAGCGCCGACTCGGGTTGTAATACAGCGCAACTTCAAAGGTTTTGGTTGGGGCAGGGCGTATCTCAAAATCAAAATCCGTTAACGGCATGGTTTGTAGCGAGAGAATCGCAGAGCTGATCATGGTGTCTGAACCATCTACTATCCACTGGCCAAGCTCTCGACCTTGCACCATACGTTGGGTTAAGTCGCTAGGTAGAATTAAAGCCGCTCGTACCAAGCCGTCTTGAATGGCTTGCTCGGCTTCTGAAGCGGTAGTAAAGGTTTCAACCACATCGACCACTTGCGTGACTTTGACGGACTCGGTGATCACACGCCCAGCAGTACTGCCACTTTGATCGACGACACCAACGGGAATGTTGCGAATATCGGTATTAATGGCAAAGCCGAACAGCAAAAGCTGAATCAACGGGATCATCACGACCATGCCAAAGGTAATTCGGTCACGTGAAAGCTGACGGATCTCTTTGATCATCACCGCTTTCATACGGGCAATAGATTTCATCATTGGCGACCTTCTCCCGTAACGCTGACAAACACATCTTCCAAGCTAGGGCGAGCAATGTTCATCTCGCAGCCATCAAGCTCTGGAAAGGTTTGGGTTAACCACTCGATCGGTTGTTCGATGTGCTGGTGGATCAAAATGCGTAAGCGAATGCCTAGCTGTGCGGCGGATCGTACTTCTTCGCGCTGAATGACTTTCTCTTTGAGCTCGCGTAAGTTATCCGCTTTGACTTCAACGATGTTAACGCCCATTTGCGCCATGAGTTCTTCTGGCTCACCATCGGCGCGGATTTCCCCCGCTTCCATAATCGCCAGACGATGACAGCGCTCGGCTTCGTCCATGTAGTGCGTTGTGACCAAAATCGTGGTGCCTTGGTCAGAGAGATCAAACAACTGCTCCCAGAAATCGCGTCGGTTTTCTGGGTCAACCGCAGACGTGGGCTCATCGAGAAACAACAGTTCTGGTTTGTGCATGGTCGCTGCCGCGAGAGACAAGCGCTGCTTCTGGCCGCCACTCATTCCGCCGACGCGCTGTTTACGCAACTGGTCGAGACCGTAGGTGGATAGCTGTTCCTCGATGCGAGCTTTCAGCGCTTTGGTTTCCATACCAAAGATTTGTCCAATAAACTCAAGATTCTCTTGAACCGTCAGGTCATCATAAAGCGAGAACTTTTGTGTCATGTAGCCAATCTTGAGGCGCAGAAGCTCAGATTGTTTTGGGATCTCTAGCCCGAGTACATCGACCTTGCCCTCACTTGGGCTAAGCAAGCCAGTCAACACACGAATGGTTGTCGATTTACCGCAGCCGTTCGGGCCAAGAAAACCATAAATACTGCCTTTGGGCACATTAAGCGTGATGTTGTTGATGGCGGTGAAGTCACCAAACTTTTTCACTACATTTTCAGCTTGAATCGCGTATTCGGTCATTGGCTTACTCCACCAAATCCACTTGCGCTGGGATACCTGAAGGCAAGGATTGTGCGGAGTCTTGTAGGTCGACTTCTGCTAGGTACATCAAACGCGAGCGTTCTTCCTCGGTAAGCGCGAAATAAGGCGTAAATGAAGGCTCAGTCGCTACCCAACGAACGGTGCCGCTATATGGTTGCTCAACGCCATCTACATGCACGTTAACCGTTTTACCCGGCACAAAATCGACTCGGTAGTTGGCAGGAACGTAAACGCGAGCGTATGGGACGCGGCTGGCTTGTATTACAGCAACCACACCATTCACAGGAACGCGTTCACCAAGGTTAAACGGTAGGTTATCTAACAAGCCATCTCGCGTGGCCGTGATGGTGAGTTCTGCCAGTTTCTGTTCTTGTAGTGCCACATCGGCTTTTGCTGCCATGAGTGCGGCTTTTGCTTGTTCAATATCTTCAGGACGAGAGCCAGCGGTCAGTTTGCTGAACTCTTCTTGTGAGGAGTCTAGCTCTGCACGGGCAGAATCTCTGGCTGCTAAAGCGGTGTCTTTTTCTGATTGGCTGATGAGTTTTTTACGAACTAACTCCGCCTTACGTTGGTAGTTCTTTTGCGCTTCAACCAATTGAGCTTCCGCTCTGGCAACGCGTGCTTGCGCTGCGGCAATGTCTTCTGGTCGCTCACCATTGGTCAATTTCAAAAGATAGGCGTCAGCCTTGGCTTGTTCGGCTACGGCGTGAGCTAAAACGGCTTCTTGGTTCTTTGTATCGAGCTGAACCAGCACTTCTCCTTCGGTGACTTGGCTGCCTTCCTTGATGGGTAGGGCACGAATTATCTCGCTAGAGGTTGCAGTAAAGGTTACGCGGTCACGTTCCAGTGTGCCAAGGGCTTGCTGTCCGTCATCTTTGGAACAGGCAGCTAAAAGAGTCAGGGCTAGGGTGCCAAGAATGATTCGCTTCATCATGCGACGCTTCCTCTAAGAAGGTGAGCTCGAATTCGTATCAAGCTATAGAAGAGTGTGGGACTGCATTCAGTGTAACGTGAGTCAGTTTTGTCCGGCTAGGAAGTTAATTCCTTCAATATTCATCAATTGATTAATTATTGAAACTGGCTTTATCCTGCTGAAGCCGTGCTTTACTTGGCTCTTTTAAGTTGATTACATGAATATCATTTAAACAAAAATCTGGCCTTTCATGTAGAGCACGCCGTCGCCAGATACTCTTACTTGTTCGCCAGTAACTTCACAGTGCAAAATACCTCCGCGCTGAGAAGCTTGGTAAGCGACCAGTGATGCTTTGCCTAACGCTTCTGCCCAGAACGGTGCTAACCCAGCGTGAATCGAGCCAGTTACGGGGTCTTCGTCACCACCATTTGCAGGCCAAAAGTAACGCGATACAAAGTCTTGTTGATCACCTTTCGCGGTAACGACCACATCGTAAGGAGCGAGTGTCTTGAGGTGCTCTGAACGGTATTGAACCTCAAGTACCTCCTGCTGGTTGCCGACCACCACGAAATACGCTTGAGGGCTAAGCAGTACGCGTTCCACATCGCAACTTAGGCCTTCAATCAATGCCGAGGGAATATCAGAAACGGCTTTTGGAGGACGAGCAGGGAACGTCATCTCGATCTTACCTTGCGCATTCTTCTCTACGGTGAGGGTTCCTACTTCCAGAGTATGAAATTCAATCGTGCCATTAATGCCAAACTCATCAAACAGAACTAACGAAGAGGCCAGTGTTGCGTGTCCACAGAAATCGATTTCAGTAATCGGAGAGAACCAACGAATCTCATATCGGTTTGCGCCAATGGATTTTAGAAAAGCCGTTTCCGACAAGTTGTTTTCTGTCGCGATATTTTGCATCAATTCTGGGGCTAGCCATTCCTCTAACGGTACGACCGCTGCTGAGTTGCCTTTGAATTGCGTATCGGTGAAGGCGTCCACCACGTAGATATCCAATTCCATTTTCCTTCCTTGTTCCGTGAGCGATTAATTAGCATAAACCAAGTGCAATTAAGAGAGTAAGAAATTTGTGTTAGAATCTTAAAGTGTCAAAATTATAGATTATTTTGTGTTTTTTGATACTTACTGACAAGGATTCGGACTGCTGGGTACTTACACTAGTGTTGAATTCATTGAAAGGAAGAAAAACATGAAAGCGATCTACAAATCAGTTTTGGCATTGAGTGTTTTTGCGGTCGGTTCTGCCCATGCATTTGAACTCGTGAGTAGAGATATTCAAGAAGGCCACCCGATGGCGAAGACATTTGAATACTCTGGTTGGGGATGTGATGGCGGGAATCAATCACCACAATTGATGTGGAAAGAAGCTCCAAAGGGCACAAAAAGTTTTGCGATCACCGTGTATGACCCCGACGCGCCAACAGGCAGTGGTTTTTGGCATTGGATAGCGTTTAATATTCCATCCACCGTTAGCGAACTGCCTCGAGGCATTGATATGAACAAGTTAGGCGGCAAAGAATCTCGTATTGACTACGGCACAACGGGGTTCGGCGGCGCGTGTCCTCCAAAGAATGATGGGATGCATCGTTACCAGTTTACGGTGTGGGCATTGCCAACTGAAGAACTGAATTTGGATGAAAACACGCCACCAGCCATTGTAGGGTTTACTTTGAATAGTGTTGCTTTGGGTAAAGCGACATTAACCACGACTTACACGCGATAATTGAATATAAGGGGAGAGAATGGGTCACCAATATCAGGTTACGCTGTTTCGTGCGGAGCAGCAGCAGAAGCTTCGTAATGTCAGGATTCACTCCCCAAGCCTTATTCAGATTGTTAAGGGGAGTAAACATCTTTTCTGGAAAGATGAAGTACTCGACATCCATCATCCAAATATCATGCTTTGTGAAGCAAATGCATCCCTAAATTTTGAAAATCTTCCTCTACAAGGGCGATTTCTTTCTCGAATGTTCAGTTTTCACTGTGTGCCTAGCGATGAAATGTTGGAGCTAAGCATGAGTAACGCATTAGGAAACTATGTACCCGTTGTTGAGACAGATAAAGCATTGCAAGCGACGTTAAATGCTTTGTTTTCGTTTGAGCGGGAAAGCTTAAGTGAAGCGACACAACGCTATTGGATTATGGGCCTATATCAGCAGCTAGCTGAGAGAGGGTTATTGCATCGGTTGTTCTCGAGTTCACATATCTCTTTTAGTCAGAAACTTAGTCGTTACTTATCGCGCTCTCCAGGGGAGGAGCATCCATTAGATATGGTCGCGGGGCACTTTGCTATGAGCCGAGCAACATTGATACGAAAACTGAAACAAGAAGGTACCCAGTATCGTGAAGTATTGGCGGAAGTGCGCTTAAATCACGCACTTTACTTGATGCAAAATGGCTCGTATAACGTTGCTATGCTCGCACAGTTGTGTGGTTATCAGTCAGAGGGGCGTTTTAGCCAACGCTTTAAAAGTAAGTTCGGCCTAACGCCCAGCGAGTATATTAAAACGGTAGTGAGTTAATGTTTTACCGCTTTTGTATTTTTTGTGCTTTTTAGGTTAGCCATAATATTTGGCTTTCATTCGCAATGCTACATTCACCAAAGCAATCAATACCGGCACTTCGATCAGCGGGCCAATGACACCAGCAAAAGCTTGGTCTGAGTTTAGGCCAAACACCGCGATAGAAACCGCAATTGCCAATTCAAAGTTGTTGCCTGTTGCCGTGAAAGCAATTGACGCGTTTTTGTCGTAGTCAATGCCCATTTTCTTACCAACGAAGAAGCTGACAAAGAACATCAACACAAAGTAGATAGCCAGTGGAATTGCTACACGGAATACATCCATTGGCAGCTCAAGAATCATTTCACCTTTCAAGCTGAACATCAGCACGATGGTCGCAAGCAGGGCGATAAGCGTAATTGGTGAAATGCGTGGGATGAACACGTCGTTGTACCATTGTTCACCTTTCGCAGCGACCAGCCATTTGCGGCTCAGGAAGCCCGCTAGGAATGGGATACCAAGGTAAATCAGAACGCTTTCCGCGATGTCCATCATCGAGATATCAACCACGAAACCTTCGTAACCAAAGACTGGTGGCAACACAGTGATGAATAACCATGCCATCACACTGTAAGTCACGATTTGGAAAGCGCTGTTTAATGCAACTAGAGCTGCACCGTATTCTTTGTTACCGCCACCGATATCGTTCCATACCAATACCATGGCAATACAACGAGCAAGACCGATCAGAATGATACCAACCATGTAACCCGGATGATCACCTAGGAAAGTCAATGCAAGGATGAACATTAAAATAGGGCCGACAATCCAGTTCATGACTAAAGACAGCGTGATCGCTTTTTTATCTTTCGTCACTGTACCTAGCAGGTTGTAGTTCACCTTTGCTAGTGGCGGGTACATCATCAAAATCAAACCAATCGCGAGCGGTACGTTCGTGCTGCCGACTGACATTGACTCATTCCACTCAGCAACTTGAGGGAACGCTGCGCCAATACCTACACCGATTGCCATTGCGACAAAAATCCACACCGTTAGGTAACGGTCCAAGAAGCTCATTTTGTCGCTGGCACTATTTAAAACTTGAGTAGTCATAGTGTTCTCTTATTCGTTTATCGTCGAAAAGCGATAGTTGAAGGTATAGTTTATCTCTGCACGCCTGACCAGCGTGCAAAGGGAATCAATCAAATAACTTGGAAAAGCCTAGATTGAACTGATCAAACGCGTCGCGTTGAATGCGGTAACACACCTTAGGTGGGTTTGGCTCGGCGCTGATAAAGCCTGCTTGCTTGAGAATACGCAAGTGCTCGGAAACAGTAGATTGCGCAAGACCCAGTTCAGAAACCAAATCACTGTTCAAACAACCGCCCATGGTATCGAGCGTGTGCAGGATATGCAGAATGCGCAAACGTGCTGGATGCGACAAAGCTTTTGCTTGCGCTGCTAGAGTTTGTTCTTTCTCGAGCTGTTGTTGCGTTGTCTGAAAAACGACTTCGCACGTGTCCTTGCACTTATCACTCATTCGCTGGCCTTAATAGTTAATCGTCGAATTGCGATAAAGTGTACGCCTGCTCTGTGGAAGATGCAACAAATCGATGAAAAAATTAATCGTGAAATAACGATGAATAAAAAGTTGAAAAAATATATCTTTTAAAAACAGTGATATAATTAAAAATTAAGCAGGTTACTAAAAGTTAACTAATTGCACTATATTTCTAGGTTACCATAATAAACCACATCCGACGCACAATGGTTACTGCGTCATCTTGTGAACTTATTTAAAGGTAATCCCATGAGCAACGTACTGATCATCAATGCACACGAACCATCACCATATTCAGAAGGTCGTCTAAATGCTTCTCTTGTCGACAAAGCACAGACGCTTCTGCAAGCAAAAGGCCATGAGGTTCGCGTTGTGACAATGCAAGATGAGATCAACGTAGATGAGCAACTCGCACACTTTGAATGGGCTGATCGCGTGATCATCCAAAGCCCAATCAACTGGATGTCTGTGCCTTGGTCATTCAAAAAATACATGGACGACGTGTTTACTGCGGGTATGGGCGGCGCACTGTGTGCATTTGATGGCCGTAGCGCAGAAGAACCAAAGAAAAACTATGGTACAGGCGGTACTCAAACCAACAGCAAATACATGCTTTCACTGACATTCAACGCGCCAGAAGAATCGTTTGATGATGAGAGCGAATACCTATTCCAAGGTAAAGGCGTGGATGATTTGATGTTCCACATGCACGCTAACTTCCGCTTCTTTGGTATGTCAGCACTGCCTACATTCGCTTGTTACGACGTGATGAAGAACGCAGATATCGAAAACGATTTTGTTCGTTTCGAAGCTCACATTAACGAAAACTTCTAATCCTTTTAGAAAGATAGTGCGAACTGAATGATGAATTGAGATGGACTGCTACATGCGGTCCATTTTTATTTGTTTGCGGCGAGGTGACGTTTTTATTACTCTAAAGCACTAAATGTATCTAGCTTACTTTTCGTTACCTAGATTAGGTGCGTATCTTGAGGTGTATTGTGGAAAGCAGAATCAGTGTAGATAGCAAAGGTCGTAAGTCAGTGGTGAACGTATGTGCGGAGCCATGTGCTATCGAGAAAGGGATGCGTCTAATTGGTGGTAAATGGAAAGGTTCTCTGATTTATCATTTGAAAGACGGCCCAGTTCGTTTCAATGACTTAGCACGCATGCTAGGCGGTGCAAGTAAAAAGATGATCGACCAACGCCTGAAAGAGCTAGAAGCGGAAGGTATGGTGGTGCGCAAAGTGATCAGCGACCGCCCAATTGCCGTAAGCTATGAACTAACAGAGTTCGGCCGTACCGCACTTAAGATTCTTGATGATTTGCGAATTTGGTCTGAAAAGCATCAAATTGAGCTTCGTTAAGACCAAAGTAGTTAATCGCAAACGTTACTCTCTTTTGAAAGCTGATTAACAATACATCGCCGTTTATACCCAAGTAACTTAGATGTGCTTCATTCAAATCGTAATTTGTTTCGTAAAACAACGTACTCTTTCGAGTCAGGCATATCGAGGCTACTTGAGCATAATCGTACTTTTTAAGTTTTTGATTTCTAGTTATTATTTTATCATACTTAGTAAGTTGTAGAATAAATCACTCACTTCAGTTGAATTTAAAAAAGCACTATTTAATTCCAGTTTCTTTTCAAAATCGGAATATTTATCGAATTCCTCTTTCTCAACTAAACCTATTGGTGAGTTGTCGTTAACGTGGCTTTCATATTTTTTGATGGTATATAATTTAGACTTTTCGTCAAAATATTGAATTATCTTAATGTTAACGTCAGGTCTCTCCGTATTATACGTGATCGTAATTTTTTCATAATCTTTATTAATCGGAGTCGTAAGCCCTGTAGGGTAGATGATTTTAAACCCATTAATGTCATTCTTCTTCGTGCTTTTATAATGTTTTGAGTATGAAAAGTTTTCAATTGCACTTTTAGTGACGATAATTGACTCACCTTTCTTTAAACCGTATTCGGTACATTCATAATCGTCGACAACCGTAGAATTTCTTTTCTTTTCAATCAGGTAGGACAAGGTTGCAGATGTCCCTCCGTGTTCCAGTTTTTGTTGGTTTACAGAACAATAGAAATGACCTTTGTCCACCGTCATTGCGTTGACTTGTTCCGGATTTGAAATGGTGGGATGTATATCTTTTGCTGGATCGTTGTCGCTTCCTCCTGAACCGCATCCAACTAATCCGATACAAACGGCCATATAAAGCAAAGAGATTTTATTCATACTGTATTTCTCAATTAAGATGTGTGATTGCAAATAACGATTAATTATATTTATATAAAGTGAAAATTTTTATTTTTAATTGAACGGTGTTTTATTGATAATTTAATCGTTTGCTTTTATTTTGTCTCTTACGGTATCTATGTTTTCATTTATGGTATGAATTATTAGAATTGCACAATTGTGAGTTGCAATAGGATAATAATCGCTAGCCAACTACTTGTGTAGGTACCGTTATGATTTATGTATCCGTTAAGTCTAAGTTTTTAGTCTTAATTTCATGTATTTATCGTGAAAGTGACTTAGAAGTAAATACTTAACGTCGTTTGAGGGGAGCCTGGACTTCACTGATCTTGTTTTTCATCAAGACGTTGTATAATGAACAAGGACTCTATTTCCAACTTGTTGATACATATCAGATCTCACGGATCTGATATGCATTCCAAGTTATTCTCACTAAGGCAAGAATCCTAGCTTATTTAAGGATAGAAAGTTTACTTGGGTGTAGAAGATATTAGTAATCCAATGTGCCACGGATAGGGTAGTTATTGTTTGGATCGCGAATCCATGCCAATCCGCGTGATAGCGCGCCAAGCTCAGGGCGAACAAACGGGTTGTTTGAAATATCCACCACGTGTAAGTCGCCGTGTTCATTCACCACAAACAGACCTGGTTCTGCGAAATTATGATCGGTTTCCTGTTCAGATCGAGGAATAGATACATACAAGCCTAGCGTTTTCATTTGTTCTTCGGTCAGGCCGTAAGCGATAGAGAAGCTGATTTCGAGTTTCTCTAGATGCCCCTCTAGCTGTGCTTTTGAGTCGCCAGAAACGGCAAGAATATCGACGCCAGCATCAGCGAAAGCCTGTTTGTAACTCTCAAGCTCGTTGAGGTACTTAGTACAAAGAGGGCAGTGTTTACCACGATAAACGAATACTGCTTGCCAAGTCGCATCACCTTGCGGCTGACCCAACGTTACGCTTGAACCATCTAGCAAAGTGGCTTGAAGATGAGGGAAGCTGTCGCCCGCTTTAAGTTTCACTGAAGTTGCCATATTGACTCCCGAATTGGTGGTGTATATCCATGAATGCCCCTTTCTCAACAAAGCGATTGGGGGATGAGACTTCAATGTAGACTCTGTTTTGCGGTGTTTCAACTAGTTAACTTTTAGTAACCTGCAATAAGGTAGTAGAGTGCAAAAGATGAAAAAGCAGAACTTAAGATACAACGAAGTGGGGGTGTAGTATCAGGAGCTAAGTTCTGCTTGAGGTTAGGCTATGACCACTGGAACATATCGTTAAGATAAACCAGAGTCATCACTTCTATTTTATTACTCGATTGAGCTAGGCGTTGCTGAAAAAAGTACGCCATCATTGGCTTCTTCATTTCTTCCTCCTTTAGCTGACGAGTAAATTATGTGTATAAAAGGGGATATAAAAAAGAGAGTGCTTTTGTTGGCTTTTTTCCTAATAACGTAAATATATGGGGCTTTAAAGCCGAATTTGGAGGTTAATTGTGGAAAAGGGGAACAGATAATTAGGAGGTTTTCTTATTTTATTACCGCCAACTTAAGTAAACTATTCCTATCCACAAACTTCACAGATCTAAGGTTGATTCAGTGTCTGATCTCAATTTGTTTCGCTATTACCAACGATTACTCTCGTTTAGCGTTGGTGATGAAACAAAAACCACGTTACAGGACATTGCCGACATCATGTTCACTTCTTCTCGGCATGCTCGTAGCTTGCTAACGCAGATGCAGCAGAAGGCGTGGTTGAGCTGGCACCCGAAAGCTGGGCGGAACCAACGATCGACTCTTATTCTGAATATGGAGTTAGACGTTTTAAAAGAGAGCTTGGCTCTTGAACGTATCAAGTTAGGCAAGTATGAAAAAGCACTGGCGATATTAGATGAAGACGAAATGGCATTTGGCCGTTTGTTAAAAACAACGTCTGGTGCTTCTGTTCAAGAAGGACAGCTCAATATTCAATTAACCTATAAGCGAATGTTTGAGCGCGTCGTTCCACATCAACTTCAGCGTAGCAGCGAACGTTTCTTATTAAGGCAAATCTATTGTTGCTTAGTTTCGAGTGATCACAATGGGAAAGTGCAACCAGAACTCGCACATCACTGGCGTTATGACGAAGACACCTACGAATGGACTTTCTACCTTCGTCCAGGTCTGACTTTTCATAATGGTAATTCCATTGATGCAGAAACAGTGGTTAGCTTGTTTGCAAAGTTGAGTTCACTACAGTATTACGAAAAAGAGTTGGCACATGTTGCTAACATTACTGCGCCAACGCCATTGAAGGTTGTTTTTAAGCTTAATCGAGCTGACTTGGGCTTTGCTGGACTTATTTCTGGTGTGAAATACGGCATTCAACCAGTAAGCCAAGTTAACGTAGCGAATAACAAGCTGGTGGTCGGAAGTGGCCCATTCTCTGTTGTCGAGCACAATGAAAGTCGTTTAAAACTGCAAGCATTTAATGGTTACTATGCATGTAGAGTTCTAACGGATTTGGTGACTATCTGGATTGTTGATGACGAGCAAATGGAGAACCCGTCATTGGCAGCAAATACGTTGCAAAGGGATACTTCGCCCGAGGAGGATTTGTGTGGACACTATATGTCGACGCAAAACCGAGAAAACTCATCGGCGAGCAAGCGTAGTCGAATAGAAGATGGTTGCTTATTCGCCTTATTTAATCAGCACGCTAAGCACAAACTCTCTTTAGCGCAGCGCCGTTATATTAGTGAGCTAATTCAACCTGAGCTCTTGGCCGAAGTGATGCGCCGCGAGAATATTGTATTTGGGAGTATACCCGCTCATAACCTGCTACCAGGTTGGAAGCCAGTGCTCCGTCCGTTCAGTGAGCCGCTTAAGTTACCTAAACACATTACGATAGCAGGATATAACTATACCGCGTTGCGTCGCTGTGCGCGGGCTATTTCTAATCGTTTGGTGAGTGTTGGCAGTAAAGTAGAAATTGTTATGTATTCCTACCGTGAGCTGAACGAGAAGGCTAAGAACGGTGAGCTAAATGAGACAATGGTCGTAACGAACATAAACCTAGATGATAATCGTCATGCCTCAGCGTTCACGAACTTCTTCAGCAACGCTGTGCTATTCCACACTTTGGGAGAGAAGAACGCACAATGGTTAGATGAACAACTACAGAGAGTCAGATCTTTCGTTCCACTTGAGGACTACCTTAATGCATTGGAGCCAATTGCATCGACGTTGATCAGCGAATACTGGATTGCACCCATGTTCCACCATACACAAACTTTGCGTTTCCAAGGCGTTTTAGAAGACGTCGCTCTTACTAACTGGGGTTGGCCAGATATTCGCTCGGTGTGGTCGGCGGATTAACTGCTTTAGTTATTGAGCAAAGTGCTGCTTCACAAATTCAATGAAGGCTCTGGTTTTCGCCGATTGATAGATGAGCTGCGGATACACCAAGTAAACCGCGTTGTGCTGGTGGTCGGTTTCTTCCGATAAAACCTGCATTAGACGACCATGTTCAACGTCTTGTTCGACAAAGTAACTTGCTAACCGAGCAATGCCATTACCAGACAGGGCTGATTCTTTGAGTAAGCGGTTTTCATTGCTTGAAAGCCAACCTTGGGTTTGAACTGTTCCCGTTTTTAACGGCCACTCTTTTTGATGCAATGTGGTTAAGCATTGATGCTGTTTTAAATCTGCTAACGTCTCTGGCGTACCTTCTTCTTGCAGATACTGAGGAGAGGCAACCAGCCAGTGGTGGTAGTCCAAAAGGTGATGCGCAATCATATTCTCGGGCGGCGTTCTTGTCGCTCGAAACGCAAAATCAACGCTGGTTTCTGTCAGATTAAACGCTTGATAGCTAGAAAGAATCTCGAACTCTACGTTTGGATGTAAAGCGCGAAACGCCACACACAAATCATGCAGCACCGCTTCGGCAAACATCTTGGGAGCAGTAAGACGAATCAGACCGTCTACTTGCTCAGATTGCTGACTTAAACTCTTTTCCATTTCCATTACGCGGCGTTTGAGATCTTCCGCTTGTGCAAAGATCGATTCACCTTCTGCCGTCAATCTCACGCTGCGTGTGGTTCGAACAATCAAAGGCGTGGCGAGTTCCGATTCCAATCGTTTGATTTGTTCCGACAGGTAACTTTTAGAAATGCCAAGTTGCTCCGCTGCTCTAGAAAAATTGAGTGTTTGAGCCACTTCGGCAAACAGCATCAGTTTTTCGATTCTCTTATAATCTGCCATCTTGATTGCTCGCTTTAATTGTTCGGTAGTGAGGATAATGAATTCGATTTTACGGTATTAAACTAATTTTTACGAACGGTAAGATGGTTCGAGTTAACTTAAGAAATTGAAGATGCAGAAATCGGAAAAGTGAGAATAACGATGAACAATCCAACACTACCGCTCGCCAAAACCTTACCTAACGTTAGCCGCTTGGTCTTCGGCTGTATGGGACTTGGAGGGGAGTGGAATCGCAACCCATTAACCGCCCAAGATGAAAACCAAGCTTATGCCGCTGTAGAGGCAGCATTAGAGGTTGGCATCAATCTCTTTGATCATGCGGATATCTACAAATTCGGTAAGGCAGAAGAAGTGTTTGGGTGCATCTTAGCCAATGACTCAACCTTACGAGAGCGAATTTATCTGCAATCCAAGTGCGGCATCCGTCTAGGAGATGAGCAAGGTGTTAAGCAGTATGACTTCTCTGCCAAATGGGTGACGGCTTCTGTTGAGGGCATTCTTGAGCGCCTTGGCGTGGAAAACCTTGATGTTTTGATGCTGCATCGTCCTGATCCTCTGGTTGAATTTGAAGAACTGGGCACAGCGCTCCAAGCACTGAAACAAGCTGGCAAAGTTAACCACTTCGGTGTTTCTAACATGAACAGTGCTCAAATTGATCTTCTTCAACAAGCAACGGGCGAAGTTGTTGTGGCGAACCAGTTGGAAATGAGTCTGGCTAAGTCTGACTTCTTCAAGCAAGGTATGGGGCTTCCTTCGTCGGCATCTGACTACGTTGCGGGAACATTGGAACATGCCCGTAAGCACAATATCCAACTGCAAGCGTGGGGCAGTATGGCGCAAGGAAGATTCTCAGAGCGTGGCTTACATTCTGATGATCACAACACCAGACAGACGGCGGAGATGGTGATGGCGCTAGCAGCTGAATATGGCGTGTCGTCTGAGGCGATTGTTTTAGCCTTCCTGACGCGTCACCCAAACCAAATTCAGCCTGTTATTGGTACTGCAAACCCACAGCGTATTCGCGCTTGTGCTCAAGTAGAGAACGTCACGCTATCACGCAGCCATTGGTATGGATTGTTCGAGAAAACTCTTGGTCATGAGATCCCTTAGGAGAGAAAAATGAAATACGTACAAGTTCAAACTCTGATTCAAACGGCATTGGAAATTGCTGCTGTTCGCAAGCAAAACATTGCGATTGCCGTGGTTGATACGCATGGTGAATTGCTCGGTTTTGCCCGAATGGATGATGTGAGCGTACAAGCAGGTTTGTTGGCACAGAACAAAGCTTACACCTCGGCTAGAGACCGTCAGCCTAGCGGCAATCTGGGTGCTTGGGCTCGTGAGACGGGTAAGCAGTTGAGTTATTGGACTGACCCGAAGATCACAGGCTTTATGGGTGGTGTGCCTATAGAACAAGAGGGGAAAATCGTCGGTGCAATTGGCATTAGCGGTTTGGCTGAGCAAGATGATGAAGCACTTGCGATGGAAGTATTAAACGCGCGTTGAGTATAACGTTTATCAGTAGGTGTGATGCTTTGTCCAGCTTTGTACTCACTGTAGGGACTCAAGTTCACAGGCTTCGTCGAGTCACAATGCTATCTAATAGCCTGAAGTAAGCAGAAGTTGAAATCGCGAACTATGATTAATTTATTTGAAAGCTTTGAGGCCTAAATATGTTTCATAAGGTATTCGTTTCGCTATTTTTTGTTCTCCTCTCAGGCTGTGGTACGAGTGACAGCGCGTTAAAAGAGAGCGGTTATGATGAAGCTTATATCCAAGGCTTTCATGACGGTCGGCATAGTGGTATGCAAGAGGCAGGGAATGATTTTGAACACTATATTAAGGACGAAACAAGATATCAAACCGACTCAGATTATCGGCAAGGCTGGGATGCTGGTGAGGTGGAGGGTAACAAGTTACAAAAGCAGGCAACCGCGATAGGACAAGGCATGATTGATAATTCATATGAAGAACGTGATGTCTTTGATCCTGATAAAGTGGCGAAAGATGCAATAAAAGGCGTTGATACATCGGAATTGAAAAGCCTAGAGTAACGGACTGATATAAAGAATAAAACTCGTCATTTGACGAGTTTTATTTTTGTCTAAACGATTCATGTTTCAACGCTCAACAGGGCATTCATCGTTTGGGTATGAGCAATGTCGTTAATCACCTTTCTTGTTCTTTTGTTCAAGGACTAACGATAATAGGCGAACGAGCAGGGACTGAGCTTCCGGTGAGAGCAATCGCGCCACGGCCGTTAAGTCATTTGCTGTGACATGCTGAACATCACGTACATCTAAGGCAATATCTAGGTCAGTCAAATGAAGCGAACGCAATATGGCACGATATTGTGAGAGTTTAAGATCGGACTCTCCGCGCTCGATCCTTTGATATGTTTTTACGCTCATTCCAGCGATGTTTGCCATTTGCTCACGGGAGAGGCCATTCGATTTTCGTCTTGCGATCAGTGCTTGAATTATAGGGTCTACCTGCATGTGCTCTCCTGAAAGGACAGTTTTGACCTAAACGGAGCAAGAAGTGGACCAGTTTAACCACCACATATTTACCTGCTTTGCAATCAGTATAAAAATAACTGTCTTATAAAAACGTAAATATTTTAGTCAGTTATTAACTCAATGGAAAAGTATCAATCATACAAATCAATAGAAACGAAAGCTTCTATTCGCAAAATGCAACGCATTTTAGATCATTTATTTAGTGAAATTGATCAGCAACATCGTGAGACTAAAGAGAATGTTGTGACACTGATTCAACAGTCACAACAGCGATTGATGAACTACAAAGAGCTTTACCTTCACAAAGAATCGATAAGTGAAGTAGAGCTGCGGATGGCGCATGAAAACATGAGTGAGACTGAGAAGCAGGTCGCCGATATGGGTATTCCAGTGTTAACTTATATCATTGGCGCGCTAGATAAAGCGTATTAACACAGTCGTAAAGTCGGGCGATACAAGATTTACGCAATTTCGATCAATTGATGACATCTAAAAGAAAGGATGCAAATGCTGGGGAACCACACCCAGCATTCGGACACTCATTTACCTATATTTTCGAACCGTAAAT
Source organism: Vibrio sp. 704 (assembly GCF_033339295.1). Taxonomy (NCBI): domain Bacteria; kingdom Pseudomonadati; phylum Pseudomonadota; class Gammaproteobacteria; order Vibrionales; family Vibrionaceae; genus Vibrio; species Vibrio sp. 704. The sequence continues at coordinate 87,902 of NZ_JAWOUH010000009.1, forward strand.
CAGTGTTTAGAGGTATGTGAACCGAACAGTGTCGGTACGCAGCGAATAATAGCGATATTGTCCGATCTAGGCTACGTCCTTGGAATCTAACACCTTCACTTAAACTGTAAATTAATCTGTACACCCAGCCAAATTGAGCCATTGAGCACGTTCTTCCTTCTCTTTAAGCGATAAAAGACTAATTAGTGACGAAAAAAACAACACATCTTAGGTAAAAGATAAGAGTTGTTAAAATATATCGCTATAAGATTGACCTTTTGCTTTTCAATCGTCCTGCTTATGCCTTACAATCTTTTCGAACCAAATCCATTCATAACGAATGGGGTTGATGAATTAAGATGAACAATTTTGCTTCGAACCCAAAGTTGCGCACATTTCATCAACGATGACATCGCCAAAAACGACTCTCAAGTGTTCATGTGCAAATGATTAACCACCTTTTGTTGCGTGTTTTCTTAGCCATACAGGGCTCTTGTAACATAGTGCTCTTGTAACCAAATTTTGACTAAGTCGGAGCGTTTTGTTGTGTGCTTTAGATAAAGCACAACTGGTGGGAAATTAACGGATTGAATTTAGAGGTATTAACCGTGAACCTAAAACTTGTCGGCAGCTCCCTGATCGTTGCAGGTACTGCTCTTGGCGCTGGTATGCTTGCTATACCAATGGTGCTTGCTCAATTTGGCCTCCTTTGGGGCACTCTTCTTATGTTGTTCATCTGGGCTGGAACGACTTATGCTGCGCTGCTCCTTCTTGAAGCCAGTTGTAAAGTAGGTGGTGGTGTGAGCATGAATGCAATTGCTCGCGAAACGCTTGGTAAAGGAGGCCAGTTGGTAACCAACAGCTTGCTTTACGCCCTGTTAGTTTGTCTATTAATGGCTTACATCATTGGTGCGGGTGATCTCGTACAAAAAGTAACAGCCTCATTTGGGCTTCCAACATCTACGATCTCAAGCCAAGTCGGTTTTACTCTTTTAGTTGGTATCATTGTTTCGGCAGGTACAGGGGTAGTAGATAAGCTGAATCGCGGTTTGTTCCTAGGCATGATCGTAGCGCTGATCCTGACACTTTTTGCGCTTGCACCAAGCGTCTCGTTTGAAGGACTTGATGAGGTTGTGAGCGACGATAAAATGGCACTTATCAAAACCAGTTCGGTGCTTTTCACCAGTTTCGGTTTTATGGTCGTGATCCCATCGCTTGTAACTTACAACAAAGAAGCGAGTAAAACACAGCTGCGTAATATGATTATCGTGGGCTCAACTATTCCGCTTGTTTGTTACCTATTATGGTTGTTAGCGGTTGTCGGCAATCTACCACCTCATGAGCTTGTTCAATACTCCAACGTAACAGAGTTGATCTCGGTACTAGGTCAGCAATACGAGGGCTTAGAGTTCATCCTATCCATGTTTACTGGTTTGGCACTACTAACGTCGTTCTTAGGTGTTGCAATGGCGCTATACGATCAAAATGCAGACCTACTGAAAGCAAGTAAGCCAGTGATTTTTGTTACTACTTTTGTGCTACCACTATTAGGTGCTGTATTTGCGCCAGAACACTTCCTAGCTATTCTCAGCTACGCGGGGATTATTCTTGTGTTTCTCGCGGTCTTTGTCCCATTATCAATGACCATGAAAGTGCGCCGAGTGCCGGTAGAAGATGACAATATTTATGAAGCTGGTGGCGGCGCAATGGGAATGAGCATGATCTTCCTATTCGGCTGTTTCTTGCTGTTTGCCCAAGCAGTATAAAACCACGCTAGCTTATTTAAAAACTGAGCCGCTCGTATTCAAACGGGCGGCTTTTTTGTATTCATAGCCGAACCCAGGCCACTCAAAGTCATCAGCATTTGTGATGTTTGACGTTTCTCTGATAATCACGGTTAGCGCTGACTTTTTAGTAAAACTCCTTAGCGAAAGGCTGACATGTACAGTGATTCACCCTCCTATTATATCAATGTTGATATGAATAAGAGGCTCTGTTGTGTCAAAGCAATTATCTTTTGCCATGGTTGGCGTTATGTTGTCTTTAGGTGTGTTGAGTACAGAAGCGGTGGCTGACCCGAAGCATAAGCATGGACATCGGTACGGGTACGATCACCATCATGCGCATCACCACCATCATAAACACAAGCGCAAGCACAAGCATAAACACAAACATCGTGACGTTATTTATGTTGAGAACCGACGACCAAGGCGCAGTTACTATTACCATGACCGAATTCCTCGGAATAGTACCTACATAAAGATTGGAGATTTCACTTATCTAAAAGTGGACGACCGCTATTATCGTCGTTCTAATGATCGCTATATCCATGTCGAGCTCAATTAAACTTGAAAGGACACATAGTCGGCGTTCTTGTAATGTTGAGCTTAATAGCACCAACATGGCACATGTAACATCGACCAATACTAGGGTAGAGGGTTAAAAACAAAAACAGCGAGCCGGTGCTCGCTGTTTTTGCTTAAATGGGTGTTAGACAGTAAATCTATTTAAGATTTGATCTTGTTTATGTACATCTTCTTGTTGCGCCTGCATCGCGTCGTTGGTTCGATTTGCCGATTCGGCGACTTGAGTCGATAGGTCTTTAATATTCACCGTATTGTTGTTGATCTCTTCAGCGACGAGGCTTTGCTCTTCCGCTGCTGAGGCAATTTGCAAGTTCATATCGGAAATACGCTGAATCGCGTCACGAATGCGTTGTAACGCACTATTTGCTAAACCCGCTTTTTCAACGGCCTCTATAGCACTACCTTTGCTTTGATGCATGGCATTTGCCACAGATGAAGCGCCAGATTGTAGTTGCTCAATCATAGTACGAATCTCTGTTGTCGACTCTTGAGTACGTTGTGCCAGTGTACGTACTTCATCTGCAACAACGGCGAATCCTCGGCCAGATTCTCCCGCACGTGCAGCCTCGATTGCGGCATTCAACGCGAGTAAGTTTGTTTGGTCCGCAATATCGTTGATGACTTTTAGAATCGTTTCGATATTGGCGGTAGCAGATTCCAACACTTGTACTTCTTCGACTGCAAGGTCAATGCTATCGGAAAGCATGTTTATCGTTTGTGTCGATTCACCAACGATAGAAGACCCCTCAACCGTTGCTTGGTCGGCTTCTTTAGCTGCACTTGCCGCACCTTGCGCATTATTAGCAACCTCTGTCGCGGTGACAGACATCTCATGCATCGCGGTAGCAAGTTGTTCTAGCTCTTGCAGCTGAGTGTGAATTGCGCCTGCCGAGTCTTTTGCGCCCTCAGCGGTGATTTGAGTTCCGTTTAAAATTTGATCAGAAATACGTTTCGACTCAATGATTTGCTGTTGTAAGTTCTCCATGAACGTATTGAAGTTTGTGGCAAGCTCAGAAAACTCTTGGTCAGTATCTGTTTCGAGGCGTTGTGTAAGGTCGCCTTTCCCTGATGCTACATCTTTAATCGCATTGTTTAGCGTGTCCAAAGGACGCATGAGAGTGCGAATCAACAGAGTTAGGGCGATAATAGATGCAATCACGGCAATGATTGAATAAATAATAGCGTTGTTACGAAGCTCTCCTACGGCAGAATAGGCAACAGCTTCATCGATCACCGAACCTACGTACCAGTTCTCGCCAGGAATGTGAGTCAGGTTAACCATGTAGCGGTTGCCATCAATCTCAACATGTTGTGCTGATTGCGTAAGTTCGATTTGCGGGAGGTAGCTACCGACCTTCTCGCCGTTATACTTACTTTGAGGGTGAGCAATAGTTGTGCCATCAGCGGTGATCAGAAATAAGTAACCAGCATCAAACAGATTCACTTGGTTGACCAGATCAGAAAGGGTAGTTAATTCGAGGTCATAAAACATACCGGCTAAAAACTGGCCATTTTCTTTTACTGGCGTACCAACAGAGATGATAACGTTTTTCGAAGACGCATCGACGTACGGATCGGTTACGACCAAATCGCCTTTGCTCTTAGCTGCAATAAACCAAGGACGCTGACGTGGGTCGTAGTCTGGACCCGCATCCCAGCCGTCGTCATTTTCAATCACAAAGCCATTACTTTCATAACCAAAACCGATGGCAAGGAAGCTGCTTTTTGGCGTCGGTCTTTCAAGTATGTTTTGAACATAGCTATGTGAACTGGGATCAAGCTCAATCACTTCAGTAATGGAGCGAGCGAGATCCTTCTTTGCATTCATTTCTGATTGCACAGTGTTACCAACACTGGTCAATATCTCGTTTACACTTGAGTCGATTTGCTCCTGAGTTTGGGAGCGGATGGTCATAACTTGTTGTGTCGACAATAACGACACGGTAATTAGCAGCAAAAATGAAGAGGCTGTGACAACCTTATGTCTGAATTTCATGAGCTTTCCTCTGATTCTCCCGGTTGGTTCCACTTTGCTTTCGCCTCTTTTAAACCGAGCGAATTGGGCATAAAGAGAAACCTATTGTGTTTGGTTATATTTTTATCGACATCTTTGTCAAAAACATGAACTCATTTGTCGTCTTTTTTAACTAAATTTAAACAAAACGATAGTTTACGTTAAAACTTGTGAGTGTGATCATGTTTGCGAGCTCGATTAATGAAATCGTCATAATGAAAAGAATTGCTTAACAAACAGTGGTATCAACTGGTTTTACAGGTGAGGTGATGAAAATTTTGTTGGTGCTGACAGGTGTTTTGTTTAAGTTTTGTCTTTGTAAATTATGAGCTTTTTACTAAAAGCCTAATGTGGACGGAGTTTTAGGTATAAAAAAGGCCCCGACGATGCGGAGCCTTTGTTAATTGACGTCTCGATTTTAGAAAATAAGATGAGCAACGCCAGCAATCACAGGTAACGTGATTAGCGTACGTAAAATGAAGATTACGAAGAGCTCTACAATGTTTACTGGAATTTTGCTGCCTAACAGTAGGGCACCTACTTCCGACATGTAGATAAGCTGAGTTACTGACATTGCCGCAATAACAAAACGTGTCATTTCGTTATCGATTGAGGCCGCTAAAATTGCTGGAATAAACATATCCGCAAAGCCAACAACGATTGTCTGTGATGCTGCAACAGCTTCAGGGACTTGCAGTAGCTCTAGGTATGGGATAAACGGTTGACCCAGAATTGCAAATACAGGCGTGTATTCTGCAATCACCAATGCAACGGTACCAAGACCCATAACTACAGGTAGTACGCCAAATACCATGTCGACTGCGTTGTGTACGCCTTCTTTAAATACAGACTGAACCGATGTGACTTGACCAGCACGCTTAAGAGCTAGATCCATACCCCAAGAGAATGTGGTGTGGCCTTCTGGCACTGCATCTGCGTCTTTATCTGGGTTGCTGCCGTCAATGTAGCGATCTTTCTTCAGACTAAGCGGAGGCAGGCGAGGAATGATAATCGCTGCTACGATACCAGCTAGACAGATAGCGCCGTAGAAAGGCAAAAATAAGTGCTCTAGTTTTACCTGAGCGATAACAACTAGGCTAAACGTGATCGATACTGCTGAGAAAGTGGTCCCGACAACAGCCGCTTCACGCTGAGTATAGAACTTATTTTCGTATTGCTTGCTGGTTAGCAAGATACCAACACTTCCGTCGCCTAACCAAGATGCCATACAGTCAATTGCACTGCGGCCAGGTAGGTTGAATACCGGACGCATTATTTTACTGAGTAACGCACCAAATAGCTCCAGAAGACCGAAGTTCAAAAGAAGCGGAAGCAGTAAACCCGCGAAAATGAAAACGGCAAACAGAGTAGGTAGGAGACCAGTAAGAACAAGCCCGCCAGTGTTCTCTTCCCAAATTGCTTTTGGACCCACTTGGAAAAACGTCATTAACACGGCAGCGCCGCCGATTAAACGAACAACGAGCCAAAGTGGAGATGGGTTGAAGAGACCGTTTAAAAAACCATTACGTAAAATTGCAGCTGGCTTAAAAATTTTGCAAAGAACAGAAGCAACGGCCATGAAAGCGATGATAGTGGTGACGATAGCAATCAAGGTATCGCCTAACACCGCTGGGATGACTTTTGCCATCACTGCAACGGGAATGGTTAGGCCGCCATCGTAAGAGATCGGAGCCATAAAGAGTAGAAGACCAATTAGGGAAGGGATGAAAAACATCCAAAAGTTGCCCTTAGGAGCTTCAGTAGCATTAGTGGTGTTATGCATAGTTGTCTCGTGTTACTACTAGTCAATACTTGCCATTTCCATGACATAAATATTCACTAAACATCCGTATTTAATCACAGTTTTGCGGAGGGTACCCGCAAACTGCATCCATTGCAATACTATTCATTAAATACATCTAGTTATTCAGCCGATTTGTCGGGTAATTGGTCAAATAACGTCTAAGTGTATGCGAATATGTTGCTTGTGTTAGAAAATTGTAGCACGAGAGGTGAATTGCGCAGTGAATTATGGGGCGCATTGTGACTGGAATAATAAAATGGTAAACAAATGTGATTTTGATCTAACTAACTTCTTTGCCAGAAATTCAGTTAGCCTTATCTATTTTAAGGTTTTTAGTGGTGTCAAAATACCGTTCAGCGTTTCTTGTACCGTTGCAGTGTGAACCTATTGAGCCAAATCCGATTGAAGCATGTCGCTTCAATCGGACCGAAATTTTATGCTTTTTGTTGACGGCTAAGTATGTATAGGTAACTCCAGTAAATCAGAGCTGTAGAAAAAGCCAATATTGCTGGGAAAACCAGCGTATATAAACCATATACCGTAAATAGAGCCGCTCCCGCGACGCCGCCAAACAAAAAGCCAAAGAAAATGAATAGGAATAATTTTGCTTTACGTCGGTCAAATTGACGACCTCTCAAGCTCTCTCCAATCATAATCCCTAGATCGGTGATGATTCCGGTCATATGTGTGGTTCTGACTACTGCGCCGCTAAACGTGGTGATCATTGCGTTTTGTAATCCACATGCTGCTGATGCTAGATATTGGCCGTACAAATCCCCTTGCACCAAAAAGCCCAAGCTGAGTAAGAGCAAGCTCCCTTCTATGCACAGTGCAACACCATATCTTCGCCCTAGTTTTAACGCACTGCTTTCAATAAAAAAGCCGCTAAAGGCAGCGCCAATCAAAAAGCTAAATACGATGAAGAGCAGGTGAATGGAGCTATCCACACCTGTTAGCAAGCTGTTCCCTAGCTGAGTTACGGTTCCCGAAAGATGAGTTATCGCTTGGTGTTGAAAACCGAGAAGACCAACGGCGTTGACGCAGCCCGCGAGAAGAGCTAGTAGAAACGCGCCATATTCCACCCAACGAGGAAGTCTGGAAATCACAATAAACCCCCACCAAATATTAGGAGCCGATTATAACGCTCACACCGAGTTACGAAACCCTTTACAGTAAAACTCGATTGATCATTCTCAAAAAATCTCACTTATAGGTCGTTTGTCCGAGCCAAAGTAAATATGTGAACGCGGATTGCTCGCTAGCAGATGTGTTCCGTTGTGCATTCGAAACTCACCCACCCGTGTTTCATTTGTTCATAGACTGAAACGGTAGGTTGGTGGAACTCTTTATCGGTAAATAGACCGACGGGAATGATCATGATTTCCGGGTATGCAGCAACGAACAACCTCATTGTCGTGCCGCAGGATGGACAAAAGTCATACTGAACCTCACTGCCATCATCGCCAATTCGGGTATAGCTAGTGACTTCACCGTTTAAAGTGACGTGCTCTTTTTCAAAGCGAGCTTGTACCCCAAAAACACTGCCAGTTCGTTTTTGGCATTCGAAGCAATGGCAGACAGACGTGTGGGTGGGCTCTCCCTTACAACGGATCTCAACTAAACCGCAGGCGCACTCGCATGTATGAATGGTTCTTGTCATCGTGATTACCTATTTGTCCCAATACACCAATAGACCTAGAGCACAGAGCTTGTGTCACTAGCTCGTTATGAGCTCTGGACTTGAAACTATTTGGATACAATCAGTTTAGTTTAATTTTGAAACACTTGAAGAGGTGAAATCATTTGGGTATACAATGGTATACTCGCTTTTAGTTTATACCTTGAAACAAGGAAGTCTTCATGACTCACAAAAAAATCCTGCCGATACCACTTATTCTACTTATTCCAATCGTTTTATTAGTTGTGGTTGTGATCGCAGGTGTTTATCGTTTTAGTTTGTCTGATGACGAGATCATGGCTAAGTTTCCTCAAACAGAAGTAGAAACTAACGTTATTGTGCAAGAGACGCTTGGGATCACTGCACGTAACCCTTGGACGATCCAAGTACCCGAGCAGGGTGCGGTCACTTTTCTTGATGAGTGGGATAAAGAAAACGGCTATTTGATCGGTGACTATGATTCAGGTGCGACAAAAGGTCAGGTACTTGTTCCAACTGCGTCGATTAGCCAGCGTGAGATTGAAGGTGTTTCATGGGTTGTTGCACCGATGATTGTAACGACACAAGGTAGCGGTTCGTTTAACTATGTTGGCTTGTTCAAGTTTGACCCCGTGCCGAGCCGAGTTGTCCTTTTAGACAGTATTTTTGTTGGTGACCGCGTGAAATTTACTCAGCTCGAATGGAAAAGTGATACAACTATCACGCTTTCATATTTAGCGCACGGTGACGATCAAGCAATGGCAGACACGCCAAATCAATTCAATTCATCCACATTACAGCGTGTAGGGAATAACTTACATATGCAACAGTGATGAATTTTTTTTGAGTTCTGTAAAAATTCAGTATTTTCTGCGCTAGATCTCGAAATTTCCTAGTGATTTCTTATTCGGGAATGCATAAGCTATGAGCCTTGTTTGAAAGGAGATAGTAATTCCCGTGTCTACAAATGAAATTACAAGACGGTTGCCGAATCTGACAAGTCGTAGAGCGCTGCTGTTATACTCCTTGCCAGTTTTAGTTGCGATTGGTGTTTCTCACTCTCTCAAAGAGTCATCTTTAACCAAAACCATCGCATTGAACCTACCTGAATCTCAGGTCGTTGAAAAAATTCTTGATGCGACAACTGCCGAAGTTGTCACTCCCCCGAACTTCGAATATCAAATCCAAGCAGGTGACAACCTAAGCACTATTTTTAGTCAGCTCGGTTTCGGTTACAGCTCGTTAATGAAAGTAATGGAAACGGATTTGAACTACTTGGCACTTGATACACTTAAGCCGGGCAATACGCTCCGTTTCTGGCGTGATGATGCAACAGGCGAGTTAGCGAAAATGGAACTGCAATTTTCTATTGCAGATAAAGTGGTCTACAAGCTGAATAGTGATGGTAGCTATGACTTTACTGATATTTCCATTCCTGGCGTGTGGAGCCAAGAACCTTTAGTTGGCGTCATTCAAGGCAGTTTTTCTTCTTCTGCTAGTCGTTTAGGTTTAACGTCAGCGGAAGTGAGTCAAGTCGTAAGCTTACTCAAAGAACAACTTAACTTTGGACGTGATCTTCGTGCAGGTGACCGATTTGAAGTTGTTCGTCGCTCACAAAGCATCAATGGTGTACCAACAGGTAAGAACGAAATTGAGGCGATTAAGATTTATAATCGCGGCCGCGAGATCACCGCTTACCTTCATACAGATGGTCAATTCTACAATGCCAAAGGTGAAAGCTTACAGCGCGCATTCCAGCGTTACCCTGTAAGTAGCCGTTGGCGTATCAGTTCTGGCTTCAACCCTAATCGTTTACATCCAGTAACGGGGCGTGTTGCGCCGCACAACGGCACTGACTTTGCTGTACCAACCGGTACACCAGTCGTTTCTACTGGTGATGGTACAGTGATCATGACTCGTAAACACCCTTATGCGGGTAACTACGTGGTTGTTGAGCACGGCAGCAAATACAAAACCCGTTACTTACACCTAAGTAAGATTTTGGTGAAGAAAGGGCAAAAGGTTTCTCGAGGCCAGCGTATCGGTCTTTCTGGTAAAACAGGTCGAGTGACTGGGCCACACCTTCACTATGAGTTGATTGAATACGGCCGTCCAGTTAACGCTATGCGAGCAAATATCCCAATGGCGAGTTCTGTTCCTAAGAAAGAGATGGCTACTTTTGTCGCGAACAGAGATGAAATGGATAGACTATTACGCGATAAAGAGAAAGCAGTGCTGTAATAAAGTACTTCGCTCAAAAAACAAAAAGAGACTAAGCATAGCTTGGTCTCTTTTACTTTGTGCATTAACTAGATTTGAATTCTATGACAGCAGTATGTTCGGTACGTTAGGCACTCCGCACTTCACGTTCATTTATCAGGTGTACGATTTCTTCAACACTGTGTGGACGAGAGTAAAAATAACCTTGGATGTAGTGGCAGCCCATTTCAATTAACTTTTGTAGTGCTCTATCGTCTTCTACGCCTTCGGCAATCAAATCCACATCGAGCAGCTCTGCCAATTGCGCTATCAAAAACACTACTTGTTCAGAGGTTGTATTTGAGAGCATGTTCTGCACAAAGGTAGCATCGATTTTGATGCTATCAATCGGATAATTGTGTATATAGTTCAAGCTTGAGTATCCCGTACCAAAATCATCCAGTGCGACTTTAAAACCCAAGTATCGCAACGAGTTAAGTACCATCTGTTCACGGCCACTTTGTGAGAGTAAGACGGTCTCGGTGAGCTCTATAACAAAGTCTTTTGCTTCGTGCTGATACTTTTCAACCATGTTGGTTAAGTGATTAATATAACGGTTGGAATCAACCAGCTCATACGCTGAGCAATTGATGGAGAGTTTGACTTTATAGCCTAGGTTCGCTTCGAGTTCTTGCTTTGCGATACACGCGAGTTCAATAATCCGTTCACCTAACTCGATAATCAGGCCTGATTGTTCGGCAGCTTCAATGAACTCCGCTGGAGAGATATTTCCATAGATATTGCTATTCCAACGAGTCAAAATTTCAAAGTAATTCCAGCGGTCGCTCGTGATATCGACGATCGGTTGAACCACTACATACAACTCATCGCTGTCTTGTATATCAGTACTTAGCTGGATTCGCATTGCCTCAATAAGCTGCGTCCTACGGTGGTATAACGCACTAAGGTGTGTGTCGTAATGCTGAATCCGTGTATCGCGGTGTTTTTTACAATCTTTGAGAGCGAGACTGGCATTCAAAATCAGCTCATCGCTGTTCAACATATGTACTGGGGCACGTGCAATACCAATACTAACGGTGAAAGAAATCCGGTTAGATTTGTCGCTGTAGCCGCTTTCAATTTTGTCGAGTACTTCCTGACACACGGCGACAGGATCTTCGTCGTACGTGATGAAGGCGAATTCATCTCCTGCAACACGGAACGCATTGTTTGGCGACGACAAGCTCTGTTGAATGGCGTTAGCTGTGAACTTAATGATTTGGTCGCCGATATAGTTTCCGTTGATATCATTGATCGATTTGAAATTATCGATATCAAGATACGCCAAACTGAATGGACGAGTCGCTTGCTGCGTTAATGTCTCCAAGGTATCAGCTAAACAGCTACGGTTGAGCAGTCCAGTTAGGTTATCATGCGATACCTCATAGCTAAGCTGATTAAGAAGCTTATCTGAACGTTCACTGACCCACTTTTCACGTAAGCTATGAATAATGACATTGGCATAAAATCGTTGGAAGTCGAGGATATCTTGCGCTTCTTTCGCGTGGATGCTTCGGGTAAAGGTAGACAGTAAAATTCCCAGAACTTCGCCATTTTGTGTCTTCAATGGCAGGCCAATGTAAGCTTGAATGCCATCTTCTTGAAACATCTGATCTTCAGGAAAACGCTTGTATACCTGGTCTTGATAGAAAATATGTTCGCCAATGTCTTTCGCCACTTTTTCACAGGGGGTGCCTGAAAGGTGGTAGCTTAGGTTGTCTGTAATTTTTCCATTGCTGGCGAAGGAAATGGTATGAGCCGAATGCTGAAGATGCGCAACTTCTACAACGCAAGTGCAATGGCTCTGCAAGTGTTGATGAATATCTAACGTGACTCGGTTTAGCTGAGCCGTGCCGTTTAGCTTCAATATCTCATCAATTTTGTGGAAACTGATTTGTACCTGACCCATCGAGCATTTCACCTAGCGTTGTTATTAACATATCGTGTAAGACACGACGAATTATTATTTGATATGCATCAAATAAACTATCGGTTACTAAGGCAGATTTTTCAAATTTTGTGAACGAACAAATCATTATTTTCATGTTTTTATGCTTGAACCTTTTAAAGGTATAGCGATAAAAACGCTAAGCTAGGCGCGCTTCTCCTCTTCTAATCGTGATTTGAGATAATCGAGGAATAGCTTAGTCCGGGTATGCTGATAATCCAGCTTTGGATAGTAGGCATATACAGTGGCTTTATCCGCTGTGATATCGGGCAGGATAGGGACTAACGCGCCGGATTTGAGATCATCTTTGATCATGACGTTGTTCGTCATCAAAATACCCATGCCTCTTTTGGCACCATGAAACAGCGCTTCTGGGTTGGTCGTGGCAAAGTTACCGGACAAGCTGATACGCTTACCTCGATTTGTTTTGATTTCTCGTGAGGGTTTTTCTCCCCAAATCAGGACATTATGCTCTGTCAGATCCTCAACGCATTGCGGTGTTCCATATTTTTTTAGGTAACTAGGCGCAGCGTAAAACTGGGCTTTATGTTCGAAAAGCGCAGTGGCTTTGAAACTCAGAGAGTTCAGTTGCTCTAATTCCCGGCTAATAAACAGGTCTAAGCTTAGCTCTGGCAATTGGCCTGGTAGCGTTGTTGTTAATTGAAGTGTGATGTCTGGATATTTCTCAAGAAAATCATCGAGATAATGAACTAGAAACTTGGAACCAACGGCCAGTGTCGCGCCAATTTTTAATAGCCCCGCTGGTGATTGGTTGACTGAGCGAGTTTCATCTAATACCGATTGCCATGAATCAAGCTGACTTTTTGCTCGTTGATAAAACAGCGCACCAGCTTCAGTTTGGCTAATTGAGCGGGTCGTACGTTTGAGTAGTTGAACGCCAATTTTATCTTCTAGCCATTGAACTCGCTTACTGATAGCTGAGCTGGTGGTATTGAGTTTCCGCGCTGCTGCATTAAAGCTACCTTCTTCGACCACACGAATATAACTCTTCACGCTTTGAATCCAGTCCATTGTATCTCCTTGGGAATTAATTCCTTTCCAACTTAGCTGATTATCATCTTTGAGTATCAAATATACACTGTTTGCCATCAATCTGTCACAAAGTAGGAGGAACGTTTGCGTAAAACACCATTGTTATTAGCGATGATGATCATTGCCACAGGCCAAGTTGGCGTTAGTATTTATCTTCCTTCTTTGCCGTTGATTGGTCATGACTTGAATTTGCCGCAACATTCGATTCAGAATCTCGTCACGCTATTTCTCGTTGGCTTCGGTATCTCTCAGCTTTTTTACGGCCCATTGTCTGATGCGATTGGTCGTCGGCCGGTGTTTATTTTGGGGCAAAGTGTATATCTAGTTGGTACGGTTATTTGCATCGCGTTTTCGGACAACATTGTTGCCCTTGAAGCGGGACGGTTACTGCAAGGCCTAGGAGCGGGCAGCGCTTCGGTACTTGGTCGGTCAGTACTGCGTGATAGTTATGACGGTATGCAATTAACCAAAGCGCTATCTTATATTTCAGTCACTGCTTCAGTGATGCCAATTATTGCTCCGCTGTTTGGTGGCTGGATTGCTTTTCACCTGAGTTGGCATGCTGTCTTCGTGTTTGTGCTGATTTACTTAATGGCAATTTTTACACTTGGTTTATTGGTGCTGCCAGAAACGCTGCCTTATCCGAAGAGAAAATTTAAAGTAGGCGAAGTAAGCGCGAACTATTTGCGTCTGTTAACGAATACACAAGTGATTGGTAGTGCGAGCTACAACTGGCTTAGTTATTTATCGGCTCTGGTTACGCTCTCCTTGTATCCATTTTTAATGCAACAAGAGTTAGGATTAACGGCGGCAGATTACGGCTCTTTGATGATCATACCATCAGTTGGTTTGCTGACGGGTAGCTTAGTGCTGAATTTGATCAACGCTCGTTACAAAGCTCAGAAAATCTTGCTGATGAGTTTCGCGATTGTTGCTATTGCTGGCTTCATGTTGTTGGTTACACCCTTCAGTGTATTTTCATTGCTGACGGCATTCACGTGTTTAAGTTTTGCTCAAGGAATGTCATTCCCGGTATCGATCAGTTTGCTACTTTCACCACATAAGCAACAGGCAGGCGCGGTTTCTGCGCTATCTGGTTCTATTCAAATGTGTTTAGCAGGTTTGTTTGGTGGGTACTTAGTAGACTCATGGGTTACGAATCAGCAGCAGCTTGGGGTGTTTTATTTGTTTATTGCGTTACTTTCTTGCTTTGTTCTTGTACTAAGCCAATTTCGTAAAGTGCCAGAAGGGACGGTTCAAGCAGAAACTTCCATCTGAATATACTTGCAACCAGAAGGTCGGCTTTCTAAAATGCGCAGCTAAATTAAGTCTGGCCTGTTGTGTATACTGAATGACTTGGTTTGAAAGGAAGAGGGCGAACCTTGATACTTCTCTCAAGCTTGGAATACATTTCTGCCCAATGGCTATCCGATCTCTAATCGTTAGGTGAAAGAATGCAACAAAACGAATTTGAAACACTGGTAAAAGAAATTACTCAGCAAGAAAGCATGCCAAAGGCACTTGAAATCTTGAAGGCGTGTGAGGAGGAAGAAGTTGCACAAGCGGCGCAATCCCTAACGGGTCAGTTTGGCCTTGCAGAAGTTGATGGTGAGAAACGTATTTACCATATTACCACTCAAGAAGATGAGTCCGGAGAAGAGCAAGAATACGTAGAGCACGTCATGAATGAAGGCGATCACTTGATCAAGTTTGCTGCGTGGTTCTTTGAAACATTCTTTGAAATCAAACAGAAAGATACGTACGTCGCAGCGGGTAAAACATACCAACAACCTAAGCGATAGACGCTCATTTCAAGAAATCCACGAAAATCAAACTGAAAGTTAATTACAAAATAAATGTGACTGGAGTCTTGTTTTTATCTAATTGTGGTGTAAAATTACAACATAGTTAAGTCAATACATTCAGGAGAAGGTCATGGGTAACGAACTTGGTGGTGCTTATATTGGCCAGATGATTGCAAAAGACGCGATGCACAAAGCGCTTTACGGTAAAGCGAAGAAGAAAAAAGCTTCTGTTTTTGCTCGTGTTATTAAAAAACTGGCGAAATAATTTAAAAAGCCCTGATTGAAAAATCAGGGCTTTTTGCTTTTCTCTGTTTTGTTGTTAGTAAGTAGCCAACATATTGCACAACATTGGCAAAACGCTACTCAAAGACTGATGACATTTAAATCTAGAATTACGCGGATTGGCTTGGTATCTCCACAACATTGTTAGGCACTTTATCTAGCCCCTTTGCTGATAACCACTTTTCTAAATCGTCAGCGCCTCCAATATATTTTCCATCTAACCAGATTTGCGGCACTGTTACCGGTGTTTTTTCGCCAATGATGGCTTTTACTTCAGGAATCATGCGGTATAAGGCGGCGCTGTCTTTAACTACATCATGGTACTCATACTGAACGCCAGCCTCGTCAAGTAATTGTTTGGCTTTGACACAGTAAGGGCAAGTTGCTTTACCATAAACAATGTTGCCTTTTAGCTCATCGCATTTTACCCACTCAGCAATAACAGACTGTACAAGCACACCCCGATTCAATGCTTCTCCTTGACTGATAACTTTCCCTTCGACAAGAAGAATGGGTGCATGCCAAGCACCAGCTTTTAATGGTTCCCACCAGTGCGATAACCAATCTTTTACTTCAAGTTCAACGGGCACATCGGCTAGTTCGTTTTCAAAAGTATCCTTTAAAATATCCTTGGTTAATGTACATTCACCACAAGGAATATTGACTTTGAATGGGCCCCAACTACCAGCCCAGCGATACAGTGTAATTTTGATTGGTTGACTCATATGGGTTCCTCATTTCCTTTCCTGAAAATATAGAACTTTTAAATTAGATTTTTCTTTCAACTAACTTTGTCTTTTTCGCTTCCCAATGCGTAATAAACGCAATAGATGCAATAATAATCGCAGCACCTAACCATAAACGACCAGGTGGCACCCAACCAAACACCAACCAACCAGCAACAACATTCAAAGGCAGTTTGGCGTGATCAAATGGTTGCACAAATGAGGCGTCTGCTACTGCATATGCTTTAACGATAGCCCACTGAGCGAGTGCTGTAAGTGCACCTGCGGCTAAAAGCACACCCCATATCGTCCACGTATCTGGCATAGTAAACGTCGGTATCGCTAACAAGATATTAAATGGCGTTATCAGCAGTAACAAATAGACGACCATGGTTGAAGGCGGATCGTTTACCGACATTTTTTTAACCATTAATGAATACGCTGCCCAGAAAAATGCGGCGCCAACAGGGAGCAGGGTCGCCCATGTAAATGAGTCTGCCCAAGGCTCAAGAATGATCATGGCACCAACAAACCCCGTCAATGTAGCGAGCCAGCGTGCAGTACCTACTTTCTCTTTGAGTAACAAGCCAGAACCAACTGTGGCAAATAACGGAGAGGTCATGAGAAGTGCAATGCCTTGCCAAATTGGAACTGGGTAAGCGAGAGCCCATAACCAAAGTTGAATCCCGATAACAGAGAGAAAAATGCGGAATGCATGCCAGCCAAAGTGTTGGGTTCTTAAAGAACGCCTAATCCCAAGTGTACGTAGGTAGGGCAGAATAACAAACAAGGCGATTGCATATTGGAATAACGCAAATGTGGTGGAAGAGACACCAAAGTTGATGCTAGCAATTTGGGCGAAGCTGTTCACTATGGCGAATGCCAAGCCAGCTGTTAGCATCCAGGACGCACCTTGAACAGGATGATGATTCAATTGAAAAATTCCAGTTTGATAGAGGTGGCGGGATCATACGTCCTATTGTTTTTCGCGCCAATAAAAAAATGCCTCCCAGAGGGAGGCGACATTACCAATTCAAAGGACGTGCCTGTTATAACAGGTACAAAGAACGAGAAGCACAAACGCTGCCATGCATTTGCATAAATAATATTGCAGAACACGTGCCAACTTTTATATATTTGATTTTAAATGGTTTTTTGGTTTTTCTATGTTGTCGATTAGATGAAATGCACTAACTTAGTGATCAATCGCATTAAAAGAGGGCAGAAGTAGGCGTCGTTACGGTCGTTTTTCATTGCTGAGCGATGCTTGGATAGTGTGAAGACTTATCGAGTTGTGTTGGGTTACATAAAAAATGGCCAGCAAAGGTGCTGGCCAAGTGGACTCGCTCTTAGGACAAGAGTGAATTAGAAATCGTAACGTACGCCTAGGCGCAGTGTATCTTCGCCTTCTGTTACTAGACCTGTTGTTGCATCTTTTGCTTCATCAAGTTGGTTGATGTAGTAAGACAGGTAAGTACGGAAGTTGCTATTTAGTTTGTAGTAACCAACAAGCTCGATACCTTCAACGGTGTCGTACTTTGAACCGTTGTCTGGATCATTCTCTTGAGCTGTGTATAGAGCTGCAAGTGTCACTTTGCTAGCTACTTTGTAGCTTGCGACTAGCTCGTAAGCCGTAAAGTCTTCAGAGTCAGTCAGGGAACCTTGAGAATAAGTACCTGCTAGGTAAAGGTTGTCCATCGAGTAAGCGATACCACCTAGAATTTGATCTTCAGAGTTATCTTTATCTACATCGCCACCAGAGTATGCAAGACCAAAGTCGAGGCCCATTGGTAGTGAGTACATTCCAGAGATGCCGTATTTATCTTCGTTATCGCTAGAGTTTGCTTGGTAGGTTGCTTGAAGTTGTAGTGCATCAAACGCACCACGGTATGCGAAAACGCTGTCTTGCTTATCAGAAGACGAATCAATAACTTGCTGAACACCAGAGAATTCAGTGATATCCGTCATGTCAGAGATGATGACTGCAGCCATGTCTTGACGACCTACAGAGAAAGCACCGATATCAGAGTCGACGCCTGCATACATGTAGCGGTTTTTGAATTCACTCTTGCCCGTTTTTTGTTCGGCTTCGTAAACACCGAAAGCAGAAAGGCCGTTGCCGATGTCTGTTTTACCTTTTAGGTTAAGACGAGCACGGCTTTTATCTTCCATAGAACCTTCAACTTCAGCACCGTCTGAACCGATGAAGTCACCACGAAACTCAACGCGGCCGCCAACTTTTAATTCAGTACCGTCGTTTTTGTATACAGTTGCTGCGAATGATGGTGCTGATACCAATGCTGTAAGAATTGCAGTAGTTAGTGGTGCCTTTTTCATTTTCTTATTACCCTAGTTGTAATCGATGGGCTTTCTTGCCCGATGTGTTGATGACGCTAAGGTAAAGGCTGAAAATGAAAGATAGATTTCTGTTAAGTTATGATTTGATTGCACTTTTATTGCTGGAAAGAATAAGTTCCCCTTCTCATACCACTTATAAAAAGAAAGGTTTATCTTTTTTGAGGTTTTTTCCTCTCCGTTAAAGACTGTGTTTTTTTTCAAAAAGTTCCTGAATTGCTTCTTGACCCTAAATGTAAGTAAATATTTCAATTTGGCAGGGAAGTTTGGCCTAAAAATAGCGAATCATCAGCTATTTGTGAGCTAACTCTCTCTAAAGCATTTCTTATTGTAAGGTTTTTATTTCTCGATTTCTTAAAGACTAAGTAAACGATTGCTTTTTAGGTTTTGTCTGAGATCTTTTCACTCGGTTGTCAGGAACTAATCAAATAAAGTGTCGGCAGTTGTTACACAAAGGTAAAAGTAATCTGGTGGAAACGATGCCTCGGATAGCCTTTGTATTCCTCTCTTTGTTCATCATTTCGTTTTTACGAAAGTGAACCAAAGCCGGGTCTAAAACTGACTAACCAACTAATAAGTAATGGATTTAGAAATGAATAAAAAATTATTAGCAGCGGCAATCGCGGCAGCAACCTTCGGTACTCAAGCAGTTGCAGTGGAACTATATAATAACGATGGCACAACATTTTCGATGGGCGGCCACGTTTCTGTTAATTTAAATGGATCAGAGCAAGGTGACACGGATGTGGGTACTAACTCTCCTCGTATCAATATCTCTGCGACACAGGATTTGGGTAATGGCTTCACCGCAGACGCACGTGGTGAATGGGCGCTAAACTACTTAGACGGTGGTGAAGAGTCGTTTAAAACTCGTCTAGGTTACTTAGGTATAACACATGAGGTTTATGGTCGTGCAGTAGGTGGTACGCAATGGTCACCTTACTACGATGTCGCAGGTATTGCAGATATGCCAATCGCGTTTGCCAACGACTTCATCTATGACGATCATGGAAACCTTGGCACTGGCCGTGCGGATAAAATGCTTTCTTACCGTAATGCCATCGAGCTGGGTGAAGCGGGTGTGATCAACTTTGGTCTTGGTTGGCAGGGTGCAAACGATGATTACACGCGCAACGATGCTGGAGTTATAACTGGCGGTGCTAAATACGATGACCGTGTGCAAGCTGCGCTTTCTTACTCAATCATGGGCGCTAAAATCGGTTACTCTTACAATGGCGGTGATTTCCAGCACCCTGCATATGCAGGTAAGCACACGGCGGAATCACACGTTGTATCAGCATCTTACGGTGCGTACGGCCAAGGCCTATTCCTTGCTGCAGTTTATGGTTCAAACGAAAACATGAACTTCAGTGCAAAAGGTGACCGTTTAGAAGAAAGTGATGCGTACGAGGCGATCATCGCATACGCTCTGGCGAACAGCCTAAACTTGAGTGTTAACTATGAGATGGTGGAAGGTAAAGAGTTTAAGAACTCTAAAACAGAAACTGCTCGTGAAGAAATGGCACTACAAGCAGAATACAACTTCACGCCTAAATTTGTTGGTTACGCGGGTTACCAGTTTGACCTAAATGACGACAATGGTCGTGAAACTGATGACAAATGGGCGTTAGGTGCTCGTTACTACCTATAATAGGGTTTAGCGAGAACTATTATTCAAGCTCATTGATCTAAAGCCAGCCTCGTGCTGGCTTTTTTGTCTATTTGTTTTACAAATACTTTGCTGTTTCAATTAGATGATACAAAACTCAAAACGGGGTGAATGTCTTATTTTTTACACTAGAGGTTGCTATTTAGTGTCGTTAAGTCAATAGGTTAGATTATGATGGGATTTTTGTTTTGCAGGGAAGAATGATGAGTGTTATTCAAGTTGAAGAAAAGAAAGTAGAAGTGGGTAAAGTGCTTTGTGTTGGACGAAATTACGTTGAACATATTCATGAGCTTAATAATGCAATGCCTGAGCAAATGGTGGTATTTAATAAACCCGCAACTTCCGTATCAACAACTCTGCGTTCATTCCATCAAGAGCCCCTTCATTATGAGGCTGAAATCTGCTTTTTGATCAAGGATGGACGTTATTCAGCGGTTGGTTTGGGATTGGATCTGACCAAGCGTGGTTTGCAATCCTCGCTTAAAAATCAGGGGTTGCCGTGGGAGCGAGCTAAGGCATTTGATGGCTCTGCTGTGTTTAGTCGGTTTGTCTCTTTGGATAACATTGATATCAATGATCTTAACCTTGAGCTCTTAATCAACTGTGTTCGTGTGCAAAAAGGTCACGTTAACCAAATGCTCTATCCGCCGCTAACTATCCTGGATGAATTAACCAGTTACACAACACTTCAAGATGGTGATGTAGTGATGACCGGTACACCAAAGGGCGTTGGTGAGGTACATGAAGGTGACATCTTCCTTGGTCGATTAAAGTGTGGCGATGTCACCTTGTTGGAGATTGAGTGGTTGGCGGATTAAAGCCAAATTCGTAGAACGAGAAATACCACCATACTGATAACCGTCGTTAAAAGAACATTTTTAGTAAAATAAGCGATTAAAGCAGCCAGTACGGCAGCCAGTAAAAATGGGTTTTGCACATTGACGCTGAGCTCCCCATCGGGAATGAAAACGATAGGTGCCCAGATCGCAGTCAGTACTGCGGGGCTAGCGTAATTGAGTACTTTTTGAGTGCGCGTCCCTAATCGCAATGGCAGCTTGGGTTCTAAAAACAAGTAGCGGCTGGTGAAAACAAGTACCGTCATCAGTAAAATAGCCAACATGATCATTAGCGTTTCTCCTTTACTTGTTCCACAAAGTAACCAGTAAGCATGGCTAAAATGCTCGAAATCATCAAACTTCCCTCAATTTGATAATAGGTTAGGGCAACCGAGCTCACCAAAGCCACAAGAACACTCGCGAGCACCGCTGCATTTTTAATAGTCGGAACTACAATTGCGATAAAAGTTGCGGCCACAGCAAATTCCAAACCCATTTCGTTCAGTTCAGGGATTAGACTTCCCGCAATAATGCCCGTCAATGTCGCGACATTCCAAAACAGGTAAAAACTCAGACCAGCCCCAAGTGCATACCAGCGATTAAATTGTTTATCGGAATGGTGGCCTACAATCGCAAACAGCTCGTCAGTAAGTAAGAAGCCGAGTGATAATCGCCATTTTAGAGGGAGCGGTGCAATTTTACTGCGCATCGATACACTGTAGAGGAAGTGTCGAGAGGTGATAAAAAACGTTGTCAGTAACATGGTCACTAGACCTGCTCCCGTTTTAATCATTCCCATCGCGACGAGCTGTGCAGAACCTGCGAACAAAATGGCGGATAGTGCTTGTCCTTCCAAAGGGTGAAGCCCAGTATCAATTGCGAATGAGCCTGCGAGTAAGCCCCAAGGGAGCACTGCGATACTCAGAGGCATCATCGCAAGTGTACCTTGCCAAAATAGCGTGGCTTTTGATTCTTTTTGTAACGGCAAAGTGTGGTCCATAGTTTCTTCTTATTTATTCCTAAATCAGATTACCAAGATAGCTCGGTAGTCGCATAACGCCTTGTACAATATTGCTGCTTTAGCTGTGACGGACGTATTGGCCGGGAGTGACGCCCATGGCTTTTTTAAAGTGTCGATGCAGATGGCTTTGATCATGGAAGCCGCATTCTTGTGCCACGTCTGAAATTTTTTGTCCCATTTTTAGTAGCTTCTTCGCCATACGTAAACGTTGCTGAATTTGATAGGCATGAGGCGGAAAGCCAAATTGCTTTTGAAACTCTCTCAGCAGATGAAAAGGGCTTAATCCAGACAGTTTGGCGAGTTCTTCTAGTGAGACGTCCGTTTGTGGAAAGTCTTCCAAAAATTCTCTGACTAGCTGCACTTGTCGCTGAGCTCTGGTTGATTCTTTCAGTGGTGCCCGATGAGTGCTGTGTTTACTGGCTAGCTTAATCAACGTGCCGTAAACCAAAGTTTCTCTCAACAAACGGTTGTCTGATTTTTCTAGTGTTTCAAATACCAATCGTAACTGACTAGCCAGCTCAGGATCGTAAACCACAGGTTGAGGGAAATAGGGCAGAGCTACATTTGGTGAACCAAGCTCTTGTCCTAAAGTTTGAAACTGCTGAGGTACGGGGTACATTGCTTTGTATTCCCAGCCGCCTTCCGAGGCTGAATGTCCGTTGTGTACTTCATCTGCATTAACAAGGATGATGCTGTCCTGTGGCGCGATATGATTCCCGCCCGTCCTAAAAAATTGTTGTGCCCCTTTTTCGATGACACCAATAGTGTAACCTTCGTGGCTATGGCGTGAAAAATTCTGCTTCTCATACTTTGCATCGAGAAGTTCTAAACCGCCGAGCTCTTGAGCTATCTTGAAGGTAGCGATTTCCTTATTCTTTTCTTTCATCTTTATCCGGTCTGCTCAAGAAAATCATTTTAGAAGTGTAATGGATCCATCGTGCTTATTTTTGTACAAAATTGCTATTCGATTTTGATAAACAGGCGAATTGATTGCTATTTTTCAGCTGGGCAAACTATGATTTTTATTTTTTGATTTATCTTGGCTATTTTGGGCTGGATGATGTTATTTTGTTGGTATAACATTCGCCGCCTTGTTGTAGAAAAGCGGTTCCATCATGATTGATTTATCTGTACTTCCTGTTTATCTCACCGCAGTAGTGGCTTTGTTGCTGTTACCAGGGCCCGATATGTTGCTGATAGCGAGTTCTAGTATGAGTTACGGTAAGAAGGTCGGTCTTTTTGCTAGCTTAGGCAATGCGACGTCTGGTGTTATTCTTACTTTGCTTGCTGCGATGGGCGTATCTACCCTGATTGCCATGAGCCCAATAGCCCTTAAAGTCCTTCATCTACTAGGTGGCGCTTACTTGTTAAAAATGGGTTGGGACTGCTTACGAGCTGAGGCATCTTCGGCTCCAGAGCTTGATGGTCAAAACAAAATGGCATCAACTTATTATCAACGTGCTTTGATGAGTAATTTGCTTAACCCTAAAGCCTTGGTCTTTTTTGTAATGTTTTTGCCGCAGTTTGTCTCAAGCAATATCACGGCATCTTCCGGTGAGCAGATGCTAGCGCTAGGGTTATTGTTGAACGTTCTTGGCTTGTCATTCAATTTATTACTTGTTGGGTTAGCAGGCACATTGGGCAAAGGGCTGCTCGAGAACGAAAAATTCCGCACGTATCAGCATAAACTAATGGGGTTAGTGTTTGTTATTCTGGCGTTGTGGATGCTGAGTAGTTTCGCCTTGTAAAGTTATCATATTCCATCAGAAAGCCAGCAATTGCTGGCTTTTTGTTTTAGGATATTGGTGTTTCCTAAGGAGAGGATATATGAAGCTTGAATTTTGTTTAAATCCAGATCAAACAGACCTTGATTTTGTTCGTGAAGGTATTCGATCTTATAACCGACTGCATTTACCTGAAGGGGAAGTGCATGCTGTAGGCTGTTTCGCAAAAGATGAGAATGACAAGATCATGGGTGGCTTGACTGGCGAAATGTTTAAAAATACGGTGTTTGTTGAGTTTTTGTGGGTAGACGCCGAAAGTCGAACCTCTGGTCTCGGTAGTCAATTAATGTCGATGCTAGAACAAAAAGTAAAGCCTCATGGGGTTACCCATGTTTATTTGGATACCTACAGCTTTCAAGCTCTTGAGTTCTATCTCAAATTGGGTTTTGAGAAAGTGGGGCAGTACTCAGGCTATCCTGTAGAGGGCATCCACAAGTACTTTCTACAAAAGGAAATTGTAGGCTAGGGAAAAGCACGGGTTAGCTTGACTTGTTCTAGTGAAAATCAAAAAAGAGGCGCGAATTTGCGCCTCTTGTTGTATCAAATATCTATGTTTCTCTTTGACTTACAAACTTTGCTGGTGCGCGTCGATAAGTTCGTTCATCTTCGCTTCCGCTGCTTGCTGTGCTTGCTCATAGCTCATATCCGCAGGGAAGAGGTTGATGACTTCGTAGTAACATTTTAGTTTTGGCTCAGTACCAGAAGGACGAACAATCACGCGTGATTGATCTTCTAGGTGATAAATCAATACGTCACTTGCCGGTAAGTCAATGGATTCTTCAGAGCCGTCGTCAAACATGCGAACCGATGTTTTTAGATCTTCGGTTACTGCAACTTTTTTACCAGCAATCTCTGTTGGTGGATTTGCTCGGAGTTTGTCGCCGATTGGTGGAGAGTTCGGGTCGAGAGCGATGCTGCGTTGTGCGTTGAAGTAGAAACCGTGCTCGCGGTACAGCTCTTCCAGTTTATCCCACAGTGTTTTGCCTTGTGCTTTAAGCTTGCCTGTTAGCTGTGAAAACGCGACGATTGCAGATAAACCATCTTTATCCCACACCTTGTTACCCACGGTGTAACCGAGCGCTTCCTCATAAGCAAACAAGAATGGGTTGGTTTCTGTCTCTTGTTCCATGGCAACGTTAGTAAGCCATTTAAAGCCAGTTAATGTTTGATAGTATTGTGCGCCATGCGCCTTAGCGATGTTGCTCAGCATTCTTGAGGATACGATGGTGTTGCCAACCAAAGCGTTAGGTTGCTGTTCCAGCAAGTAATCGCCAAACAGTGAGCCCACCTGATCACCTGTTAGCATTTGATACTCGCCATCTAGGCGTTTAACTGCCACGGCAAAACGGTCCGCATCTGGATCGTTCGCGCAAGCGATATCGGCATCTACGGACTTACCTAATGCCATCACCATATCCATTGCACCGGCTTCTTCAGGGTTTGGGAAGTTGACGGTTGGGAAGCTTCCATCAGGTTCGCGCTGTTCCTTAACACTTGCCACTTTTTGGAAGCCTGCGTCGGCAAGTAGCGTTTCCGCCATATTCGCGCCAACGCCATGCATTGCGGTGTAAGCAATAGATATATCGGTATTGTTGTCAGGAGTAAGCAGCGCGTTTTCATTCATTGTCTTACGGTAAGTTTGGTAGTAGTCGTCTTCCAACCAAACTAACAAACCGTGCTGTTTTGCATCATCGAGAGACATTAAAGGTAATGGCTTCGTTGTTGCGTCATCAATTTTCGCTGCGATTCCAGAGTCGTGCGGAGGAATAATCTGTGCGCCATTCTCCCAATATACTTTAAAGCCATTGTATTCTGGTGGATTGTGGCTGGCAGTAACAACAACAGCGGCCGCAGCATTCAATGTACGGACACCAAACGCAACAATTGGGGTTGCTGCAACGTCATACGTTAGGTAAACCTTGATACCAAGGGCCGTCAGTACGGATGCGGTATCATGCGCGAATTGTTTTGAATCGGGACGACCGTCGTAGCCAATAACGACACCACGACTCGCGGCATCTTTGACTTTCTCAAGCAAATAGTTCCCTAAACCAGTGGCGGTCTCTTGAATCACCAAGCGGTTCATTCGGTTTGGACCTGCGCCCACTTTGCCACGTAAGCCTGCAGTACCAAAGGCAAGGCGTGAGCCAAAGCGATCAGTAAGTTCTTGTTCATTGTTCGTATCGACGAGGTGTTGTAGCTCTTCACGAGTCTTAGGATCAGGGTCTCGTTCTAGCCATTGCGTAATTAGTGCTGTCATATCAGTCATTCCTTAGTAGGGGGAGCCTACTTTCTTGGACACTTCGTTTGGTAAGTATCTCAATGTTTTCTTTTAAATCAATGTAAATGGTTCTCAATTACATTTCAAAGAGGGCAATCGATAAACCGAATTAATTTTTCTTATCCGAACAAAATTTAATCATATTTAATTTCTTGAAGAACCTTGGAACTATAACTAGCCTTTTAACATAAATATAACAAACCGTGTCGAAATCGTAGTTTTTGTGACTTTTCGTAAAGTTGTTCGATATTTGCATCGGGACGCAAGGAAGCTCGCGTAGGCGTAGCGGCTGAGCAGAGGAGAGATCTTTTGAAAAGATTAACGACTACTCTAGCCTTATCACTGAATGTGATTTTAATCACATTTTCCTCTTTTGGTTGGTCAAAGGAAAATGACTACAACATGACAAAAGGGGTCACAGAGATAAGTGGGCAAGTGTATGAATTACATATGCTGATTTTCTATATCTGCTGTGTAATTGCTTTGATTGTTTTTGGTGTGATGTTCTATTCCATCTTCCGTCATCGCAAGTCAAAAGGAGCAGTTGCAGCACATTTCCATGAAAGCACAAAAGTGGAAATTATTTGGACGGTCATACCCATCATCATTCTTGTCGCTATGGCGATTCCCGCAACAAAAACTCTAGTAGCAATGGAAGACACAAGCCAATCGGATATCACGGTCAAGATCACAGGCTCGCAATGGAAATGGCATTACAGCTATTTTGGCGAAGATGTTGAGTTTTTTAGTTTGCTTGCCACCAGCCAAAAACAAATTGATGGAATCGAAGCTAAAGGCGCACATTACTTACTGGAAGTAGACAACCCTTTGGTGTTGCCTGTGAATCGCAAAGTGCGTTTTTTGATGACTTCTGATGATGTCATTCACTCTTGGTGGGTACCGGACTTTGCCGTCAAGAAAGACACCATTCCAGGTTTTATTAATGAAGCATGGACAAGAATTGATGAGCCAGGCGTATATCGCGGCCAATGTGCGGAGCTATGTGGTCGTGCACACGGATTTATGCCGGTGGTGGTGCATGCGATGGAAGAAGAAAAGTTCGATGAATGGCTAGCGAGTAAGAAGCAAGAACTCGCACTTCAAAAAGCGGCGGCACAAGAAGCGCTCTCTCAAGACTTATCTATGGATGAATTGATGTCGCAAGGCGAATCGATATACACGGCGCGTTGCGCTGTGTGTCATCAGGCAAATGGTGAGGGGATTCCGGGTGCATTTCCCGCGATTAAAGGCAGTCCTATTGCAACCGGAGATGTTACAGAGCACATAGATATTATTGTCAACGGTCGCCCGGGCACCGCAATGCAGGCTTTTTCTAATCAGTTAAGTGACAAAGAAATTGGCGCGGTTATCACATATCAACGAAATGCATGGGGCAACGATACTGGCGATACAGTGCAAGCATCCGATGTGAATGCCTTTAAGGCACAAGGCAGTGCTAAGGAGGAAATATGAGTAAGCCAATAGATAAGGCAGTGAAGTCTGCGCCAGCAGAGGCCAGTGCGAACAGTACCATTGCGATTGATGATGGTCACGAGCATCATGCACCCCAGGGCATCACTCGTTGGTTGTATTCTACAAGCCATAAAGACATAGGCACCCTCTACCTTTGGTTTAGCTTTGCGATGTTTCTAACAGGTGGTGCGATGGCTATGATCATTCGTGCCGAACTGTTCCAGCCAGGGCTACAGCTAGTCGATCCGCAGTTTTTTAATCAAATGACCACGGTACACGGTTTAGTGATGGTATTTGGTGCGGTGATGCCAGCATTTACGGGGCTTGCTAACTGGATGATCCCGATGATGATCGGCGCTCCAGATATGGCGCTGCCGCGCATGAACAACTTGAGCTTTTGGATCTTACCTTTTGCATTTCTTATTTTGTTGAGCTCGTTGTTTTTACCTGGCGGCGGTCCTGATTTTGGTTGGACGTTTTATGCTCCGCTGTCCACGACTTATGGCCCGGATAGCACTGCGCTGTTTGTATTCTCTGTTCATATCATGGGTATCAGCTCCATTATGGGCGCGATCAACGTTATCGTGACGATCGTAAATATGCGAGCTCCGGGAATGACTTGGTTCAAGTTACCAATGTTTGTTTGGACTTGGTTAATTACCGCTTTCTTGCTAATCGCGGTTATGCCGGTATTAGCGGGTGCGGTGACCATGGTTCTTACTGACAAATATTTCGGGACTAGCTTCTTTGACGCAGCTGGTGGTGGTGACCCGGTAATGTTCCAACACATCTTTTGGTTCTTTGGTCACCCAGAAGTGTACATCATGATTTTACCGTCGTTTGGAATCATCTCCGCCATTCTGCCTGCTTTCAGTGGTAAGAAGCTGTTTGGTTATCATTCGATGGTTTACGCGACGTGCAGCATTGCATTGTTATCTTTCCTTGTGTGGGCGCACCACATGTTTACCACGGGGATGCCAGTTTTTGCTGAGCTCTTCTTCATGTATTGCACTATGCTGATTGCGGTACCAACGGGGGTTAAAGTCTTTAACTGGGTTGCCACCATGTGGCGTGGAGCTCTGACCTTTGAAACGCCAATGTTGTTTGCCATTGCCTTTATTGTGCTGTTTACCATTGGTGGCTTCTCGGGACTGATGTTGGCGATTGTGCCGGCGGACTTCCAATATCATGACACTTACTTCGTGGTTGCCCATTTCCATTATGTGTTGGTATCTGGTGCGGTATTCTCGATCATGGCAGCGGCATACTACTGGCTACCTAAGTGGACGGGCAATATGTACGACCACAAGCTGAGTTTATGGCATTTCTGGTGCTCAATTATTTCCGTCAATGTCCTGTTTTTCCCAATGCACTTCCTAGGCTTAGCGGGCATGCCAAGACGCATACCGGATTACGCCATTCAGTTTGCTGATGTTAATCAAATAGTATCAATTGGTGGGTTTGCATTTGGGTTGTCACAACTGATCTTCTTATGGTTGGTGATCAAGTGTATTCGTGGCGGGGAAAAGGCTTCTGCAAAACCGTGGGAACGTGCGGAGGGCTTAGAGTGGACAGTGCCAAGCCCTGCGCCACATCATACGTTTACTACACCGCCTAAGATTGACTAGCAAAGAGTGGGGTGAGTGACATGAAACCGAATCCATCAAACAAGAAGCTCACAGTGAAGTTGCTTTTGGCGACCCTGTTAATGTTTGGCTTCGGCTATGCACTGGTCCCACTTTATGACGTGATGTGCGACGCACTGGGAATCAATGGAAAGACAAGTGAAGTGGCCGCCATTCAACCGACAGGTATGCAACCGGACATGAGCCGAACTATTCGCGTGGAGTTTATGGCGCATGTCAGCCCAGATATGCCTTGGGAGTTTAGACCCAAAGTGATTTCGATGGATGTTCACCCAGGTGAAGTCGTGCAAACCGAATACCTTGCATTTAATGAAAGTGGGCAGAAGTTGGTGGGGCAAGCCGTTCCTTCTGTTTCTCCCGGGACTGGAGCTGCTTACTTCAATAAGATTGAGTGTTTTTGTTTTAACCAGCAGCCTCTGGATGGTAAACAGCAAGCTCAAATGCCGTTGATTTTTTATATCGAACCGGACTTGCCGGAGTCTATACACACGTTAACGCTGTCTTACACACTCTATAAACTTCCCCCTCCTACAGGCTCTTAGCCACTCAGGGAGAGAGATACAGACCAAGATTGGTCAGTAAGGAGAGAAATTATGAGTAACAAGCCAGGAACATATTATGTTCCCGCTCAAAGTAGCTGGCCGATCATCGGTGCATTTGCTCTGTTTTTGGTTGCTGTTGGCGCGGGCATGACCGTCCAGGGGACACAAAGTGACGGTGCAGTGGGAACCATTGGTGGCATTGTGCTAGCGGTGGGCTTCTTGTTCTTGCTTTACATGTTGGCTGGTTGGTTTAGTAATGTGATTACTGAATCACTGAATGGAAAATACAGCTCGCAAATTACTCGTTCTTTTCGCCAAGGAATGAGCTGGTTTATCTTTTCTGAAGTGATGTTTTTTGGTGCCTTTTTTGGTGCCTTGTTCTACGCCAGAATGATTTCTGTGCCTTGGTTAGGTGGGGCAGATAATAACTTCATGACTAACGAAGTCCTGTGGCCAACCTTCGAAGCGATGTGGCCACTCACACTGACACCGGGGGGAGAAACAACACAAGCTATGCCGTGGCAGGGCATACCCCTTACCAATACTATCTTGCTGCTATTGTCGTCTATTACGCTACATATGGCG
The DNA here is from genome assembly GCF_033339295.1 of Vibrio sp. 704. Taxonomy (NCBI): domain Bacteria; kingdom Pseudomonadati; phylum Pseudomonadota; class Gammaproteobacteria; order Vibrionales; family Vibrionaceae; genus Vibrio; species Vibrio sp. 704. Next base: position 117,986 of record NZ_JAWOUH010000009.1, read on the forward strand.
CATATAAGCCTTGAACAAGACAAAAGAACGGCACTGATTGTTTGGTTAGAGATAACCATCGTACTTGCTGGCTTTTTCCTATATTACCAAGCGGTTGAGTATGTTCATGCTTATCAAGACATAGGGCTCACGTTGCAGTCCGGTATTTACGGTAACACGTTCTTCATGTTGACGGGGTTCCACGGTTTACACGTTTGTCTTGGGACTATCTTCTTGATCGTGCTGCTGTTCAGAATCGCTAAAGATCACTTTTCGCCAAAGAACCATTTTGCCTTTCAAGCGGGCAGCTGGTATTGGCATTTCGTGGATGTGGTTTGGTTATGTCTGTTTGTGTTTGTTTACGTACTTTAGGCGCAGTGTGAACTCTTCGTTCGACTAATAAGGGCGAGGGTTTGGTGCTAGCCAACCCGAGCTGAGCGCAATAAGCAAAAGGACGACCACCAAAGCGGAGAACATGACTCGACGGCCTAAGTAATGACTCATGGGTTTGTCTCTTTTTTCAGGATTATCTGGGTCTTCACGAACCATTTCGATAAGCGCTTTTGCGAGGTTGAAGATAATGAAAAGCAGCAAAAGGACAAGCGTCAGTTTGAATAGAAATACGGTGGACATGGCACCTCCGGTTTCATCATTGTTGTTATCAAGACAATTATGGCTATCGAAACGGTTTTGGGTTGCAGTTGGTTTAACTGTGGTTGTGTTTTCTCTTTTGGTCAAACTGGGTTTTTGGCAGTTTGAGAGAGGGCAAGAAAAACAAGCATTGGAACAAGCCATTCTCGCGCGTGCGGATAGTGCGTACCAAGCACTAAGCGTCGTTCTTGAAGACAACGACTGGCGAGAGGAAAGTATCCTCGGGAAAAAAGTGGAAGTTAATGTTGTTCCTCAGGCGTTTCCCGTAATTTTGTTAGATAACCAAACGCATCAAGGCAGTGTGGGATATTTAGCATTTCAGATTGTATTGACGAGCGATGAGCCTAGTGCCTATGCGTTATTGGAGCTTGGTTTTGTCGAGGGAAGAGCAGAACGCTCAGTGTTACCAACGGTCACCAAACTCGATAATTCGACTTTCATCACAGGACGCCTGTACCGAAAATCTACTAATCCACTGAGCTCAGAGTTAATGCCGGAAGTTGGCGATGTTATTCGCGTGCAAAACCTAAACATCGCGCAATTGAATCAGCTACTGAATATTGAACTTATGCCCGCAGTCTTGCAGCCAGACAATTTAACTCGTTGGCCCTATGACTTTCCTTGGAATCCATTGCCACTCAATAGTGCCAAACATTTTGGCTATTCGATTCAATGGTTTTCGATGGCAGGTGTTTTCTTATTACTGACTTTAATTGTTTTTGTTCGTTGGCAAAAAAAGTTGCGTCACATGGAGGTGAAGCATGACACCTAAAGTAACCAAAGGACGACTAATGTTGATTGCGCTGGTTTGTACGTTCGCGCTTCCCGCTGTCATTGCAAAAGTCATTCTCACACAAGGGTGGTATCAAAGCGGAGTGACTAATAGAGGCGAGTTAGTCGAACCATACACGACGTTAGAGCAACTTGGTCAAGAGTCACCTCTCAAAGACCATGGTTGGCAACTCGCTTATGTATTACCTAACGAATGCACTGAAGAGTGTAAACAGCAGCTTTACCTGCTTCAGCAAAGCCATGTTGCTTTAGGTAAGTATCAAGAGCGAGTAGTGCCAGTCGTTTGGCAGACTGAGCATTCAGATCCCATAGAAGTATCGATGTTAGCGATGCAAATGAATGAATTGGTTACCGCAAAAGTGAAACCTGGGCAAATGTTGATCGTTGATCCTCTTGGGCAACTGGTGATGTCTTACTCGCCGAAACCAAATGAGGACTTAGTCCTATTGAATAAAGGTATGTTGGCGGACTTACGCAAGCTCTTAAAACTGTCACGAGTCGGTTAGAGGAAGTGCATATGAAATTAATTCAGTTGGTTAGATTCAGTTTGCTGCTAACTCTCGTGGTGATCATGTTAGGGGCATATACTCGCCTTTCAGATGCAGGGTTAGGTTGCCCGGATTGGCCTGGTTGTTATGGGCACTTTTCTGTGCCGCATCAAGAAGAAGACGTCATACGTGCTAACCTGAACTTCCCCGAGCGGGCAGTAGAGCATGAGAAAGCATGGCTTGAGATGATTCATCGCTATTTTGCAGGAACGTTAGGTTTAGTCATTTTTGCGATGGCTGCAATATCAGTAAGGTCTGAGCGTGTAAATTCAATCATTCCGATGTTGCTAAGCGTATTGGTGATTGGGCAGGCACTTTTGGGAATGTGGACAGTTACTCTTAAATTAATGCCCGTCATCGTGATGCTTCACTTGCTCGGTGGTTTTGTTTTATTGGCGTTACAGGCGATTTTTTACTGCCAATTAAAAGCGCAAAACAATCTCTATTTCTCTCCATCTTCTAGCTCTCTGAGAGGCTTTTCATTGTTGGTTTTTCTGGTTGTTTTGGTGCAAGTGCTCCTTGGAGGATGGACTTCGTCAAATTATGCTGCGCTGATGTGTACCACACTGCCGATTTGTGAGGGAGACTGGATGAGCCATCTCTCATGGAAAGAAGCGTTTTCTTTCTGGCAAACTGGATTCGAGAATTATGAATTTGGTGTCTTGGAGTATCCGGCAAGAATGACTATACACGTCACTCATCGTATAGGTGCTATTGTTACCGCCACCGTGGTATTGGCTTATAGTGTTGGGCTTATGAGGCAAGATTCTCATCATTCACAGAGAATCGGAGGGTGGTTGTTATTCACTCTGGTGTGCCAAATTATGCTGGGTGTAAGCAACGTAGTATTTCAACTTCCTATCTATGTCGCGGTGGCGCACAACCTTGGTGCCGCTGTTATGTTGAGTCTCGTTTGTGTTAGCCAGTTTTACTTGTGGCAGGGTAAAACGGCTTGGAATTACACCGCGAAAGGAGTTCGCTATGAGTAAAGAAATCGCGCTGTCGTTAAATGGGCGAAAGCGACTAAGTTCCGTTTATTTGAAGTTAACGAAACCTAAAGTGGTGGCGTTAATGTTGGTGACGGCAGTAGTAGGTATGAGCTTAGCCCCGGTTGATGATTTCCCCTGGTTGCAGGCGGTAGTTGGCCTAACGGGGATTGGTCTGATGGCAGGGTCTGCGGCAGCGTTTAATCATCTAATTGACCGCCGAATTGATGCGAGAATGGCACGTACACACAAACGACCATTGCCATCGGGTGAGACTAAACCATCATCGGTGATAGCCTTCGCTACAGTTTTAGGTGTCTTAGGGTTTGTACTTCTATATGCGATGGTCAACCCGCTGACGGCATGGTTGACTTTGATGAGTTTGCTCGGCTATGCGATGGTATACACAATGTACCTCAAACGTGCTACGCCCCAAAATATCGTCATTGCAGGGATTGCCGGTGCGATGCCGCCTCTTCTCGGTTGGACTGCTGTAACAGGGCAATTACATGCGAATGCTTGGCTGCTCGTGATGATCATTTTTATCTGGACGCCACCACATTTTTGGGCTCTCGCTATTCATCGTGTCGAGGATTACCGCAAGGTAGATATTCCCATGCTGCCAGTGACACACGGCATTGAGTACACCAAAACTTCTATTCTGTTGTATACGGTGCTATTGACTTTGGTTTGTGTTCTACCGGTTTTGGTTGGCATGGTCGGCGTGGTGTATCTTTTTGCTTCGCTACTACTCAATGTTGGCTTTATGTACCATGCATGGAAGCTAAAATATGCACCAGAGCAAAATACCGCGATGGAGACGTTTAAATTCTCTATCTATCATCTTTTGGCGTTGTTCATTGCATTGCTTTCGGATCACTATATTGGTTTTTAACCTCTCTTAAAACAGAAAACGCCGCGTGGTTCGCGGCGTTTTTGGTTTTGATACTTTGGCTTTAAGACAAAGCTTTCTAGATTTATTGAATTTCTAGCAGTTCAACATCAAAGATCAAAACACTTGCTGGTGGAATTGGGCCAGAGCCACTCTTACCATAGCCAAGCGTGCTTGGTACGAATAGACGGATTTTCTCACCCTCTACCATGTATTGTAGGCCTTCTTGCCAGCCTTTAATGACTTGGTTAAGACCAAATGAAATCGGCTCACCACGATTAACAGAGCTATCGAATACCGTGCCATCAATCAAGGTGCCGTGGTAGTGTACTTTTACTTTACTTGTTGCAGTTGGGTGAACCTCACCTTCGCCTTTTTCAAGAACCATGTATTGAAGGCCACTTTCTGTTGTGATAACGCCTTCTTTTTTCGCATTTTCTAGTAAGAATGCTTGGCCTTTGGCAAAGTTGTCATCTGCTACTTTATGGTTTGTCCAAGTACGGTAAATGAAAAAGCCCGCCAAAATAAAAATAATAAGAGGAAGCAAAAATTTAGACACGTAATCTCCTTGTCTATTTAGGTTGTTTTAGCAAAAATTTGATGGTTTCTGCCATGGCTTCAACGCTGTCATGACCACCAGTAATCACTTGATATTTTCCGTTTACGATAAAGGCTGGAACGGAGTTAATTTGGCCGCGAGTCGTGATCGCTTCTGCCTTAGTGATGTACTCAAACAGCGTTTTTTGCTGTGCTTCATCTAAATGGTAAGGGCTGATAAGGTTGCGAGACTCAAAAGCTTTCTCAACAGCGATTTGGCGTTCCTCAGCCGTTGCATCGGCACCCATTTGCACAGCAGTAAAAAGATCTGCCATAAACGCTTTATCTGGTGTTGATTCAAGCTGCATTACGGCAGTATAGAAGATGATGGCGCTCACTTGTGCACTTTCATTGAACGTTACATGCATTTTTTCAACGCTTTGATCGGTCAATGATTCAATTTGAGGGACAAACTCTTTCATTGAGCGGCAGTGGCCACAAGTTAAAGAGAATGCTTCAGTCAGGGGAGCTAAATCATATTCTTCAAGGGATACTGGCAAAACTTCGTATTGTTTGCCTTGCTGAGGCTGACTCTTGCCGCTATCGCATGCCGACAAAGCCATTACGGCAACAACAACAGCAAAGCCTTTCGATATGGTTTTTAACATAGTAGTGCTCTAAATGAGAAATTTGCGTTAGTTTATCGGTTAACGATAGTGACTAAAACCATTAAATAACAATAAAGTGAGACCATTGGTAACAGACTTAGCCTGACGTATGGGCTGTAAGGGTAGGGTATTTTAGTGTTGCTTTTTATTTGAGAGATGATTTGGCATTGACTCCAGTGGCATGAACGCTGCATAGACAAACCAATCGGTGGACAAAAGCGCTAAAGATTCGGCGTGTTTTGTCGACACAATGAACAAGAGTTTTTCTACGTTGGTAATGGTATGAAGCATTGGTTATTAATTGTTTGTGGCATTCTGGCCGGGTGCAGTAGCCTCGATCAAGATATGGTCCCAGGTGGGAACATTTTAGATACAGCTCCTAAATCAAACACTGAGCTGAGACACCCAGAATGGGGATACCCGAGCGTATCCAATGTGGCTTCTTCCCCTCGTTCATATCAAACGGCGAGGGCGTCAGTAAAAAAGTCGCAAAACGTGACCTCTCTGGAAATGTTCCTGAGCAGGCATAACATTCCTCACGAGACGCTCAGTGGTGGTCACCTGATGATACGTTTGAAAGAGCAAGTGCATTTTCAAACGGGCTCTGCACGGTTATCTGCTCAATCTCAAGACTGGATTCGAAACATTGGTCACTATCTGGCTGGAAGAACTGATGTTGATGTCGTGATTGATGGTCATGCGGATAGCACGGGAGCTGAAAGCTTCAATGACACGCTATCTGAAAAGCGAGCTCGTGAAGTAGAAAAACAACTATTGGCGACGAGTATTCCACGTCAACGAGTGTTTTCTAGAGGCTTCGGAGAGTATGTACCGAAGTGCAGCAATGCGACAGCGAGTGGTAAAGCTTGCAATCGGCGCGTAGAGCTAACATTGATCGTGGATGAATAACGCAGACGTTAGGCGGTAATCTTCGTTGTGTTGTTCTCGCATACTCGTTATTTGCTTAATGGAGTTTAAGTTCGGAGTTGAGCAAGAAGACTGAATAAGGAAAGCTCGCACGGCAACATTTAGCGAGAAAAAATAGAAAAGAGGCACCGTTAGGTGCCTCTTTTACATCCGCCAATGTTCATAGGGGGAACTTAGGCAAATTCTTTTTCAACGTAAGCGACGATGTCAGATGACTCGTATAACCACTGTGTTTCGCCATCTTTTTCGATACGAAGGCAAGGGACTTTAACTCGCCCACCACCTTGCTCTAGTTCAGCTCGATGAGTCGGGTTATTTTTTGCATCACGTAGCTCAATGTTCACCGATTGACGCTTCATTGCACGGCGGACCTTTACGCAAAAAGGGCAGGCTTCAAATTGGTAAAGTGCGTATTGTTTCGCTTTTTCATCAATACGTTGCTGTTCTTCTGCGGTGCGCTTAATACCACGAGGTGAGAACACCGCGTTCAGCAATAAGATAAACTTGCCTAAAATCCAACGGATAAACTTCATAATGATCCCTTGATGTTCATTGGGTAATTGTCCTTTAAGAATGCAATCATGATGCTTGTTGCACTGAGCGTGAAGTCTATCAGTTGTTTGAAATGGATAAAACCATGTATTTTATGCGGAAAATAGACGTTTAAACCAACCCCAAAAGCCACTTGCTGAAGCCGGACGGGCTTCTTTACCTTGATAAAAACTTTGCATGAGTTCGGTTCTGAATCCATCAACGTCCATGCGTTTCATGACAAGCTCATGCTGCAATGTATTTTGAGTCTGCTCAGCATGATCGTGCGCCAAGCTGAAATCCATATTTAAATAGCCTTGCGTGTATAACCAAAGGTGGGTGACTAAGATTAGGTCTTCAGCAGATTGGTTAGTAAACTTATCCGCGTGCTCATTACCCAAGGAGTCAGTCAGAACTTGCTGCATACGCTGGGTAGAGTGAGCATGTTGCTCGTAGTTAGCACTTGCTTCAATATGTGATTTGGTCAAAAGGCCAAGCAGGTGAAGAGTAGGTGCTGTTGTGGGTTTGTTCTCACAAACTTTTGTAAATAGTTGTGACTGTTCTTTTAACCAACGTCGCTTTGCTGCTTTATGTTCTTTAACAAAGGGGATTTCTTCAAATCCCATCTCTTGACTCAGTTCACTAAGAGACGTCATGGTTTTTTAGTTCCTTCACCGTTACTTCGATATGTTGATCATTGATATCAACAAAAATTGAGCTGCCAGTAATCATAACAGAAAGGCTAGTACCTCGGTCAAGGTGCTGACAAATCAAGTCGATAGCGTCATAGTCAAAGCTCTCTACGTTGACGGGAAGCATTGAGAACTTTCCTGACATTTTGTCCCACCAGACAGCCGCTTTGGTGTTATAAGTGTAAACTTTTACATGCTTTGCTAGGCGAGAAGCTTTCTTAATTCTGTCTGGTTCTGGTTCGCCAATTTCAATCCAGTGAGTAATGCTTTGATCATCGCCAACATGCCATAAATCAGGCTCTTCAATCGTAGAGAGTCCTTTTGTAAACTCCAGATTGCTTTGAGCATTTAAACAGTAAGCTAGAATGCGAGCCAACATTCGTTGCGGCTTTTCAGAAGGGTGAAGGGCGATAGTTAGATTTTTAGAATCGTAATAGTCATTATTCATATCGGAAATGGCGATACGAAATTTGTAAATGGTTGGTTTAAGAGCCATAGATTTATATCGTTTTGTTGGCAAAATAAGTTTTAGGCAAAAAAATAGCCAGCTTTAAAAGCTGGCTATCGTATCAAATTCTTTAAGAATTAAAGTACTTTGATTTGCTCTGCTTGAGGGCCTTTTTGACCTTGAGAGATAACAAATTCTACTTTCTGGCCTTCAACTAGAGTACGGAAGCCGTCACCAGTGATTGCAGAGAAGTGAGCAAATACGTCAGGACCGTTTTCTTGTTGAATGAAACCGAAGCCTTTAGTTTCGTTGAACCACTTAACTGTGCCAGTAGCTGTGTTAGACATGTCTATTTCCTAAATATCTAAATAATGTAATCTTTCGCCTCAACGGCGCTTATAGCGTGGAAAAATAAATTGCTATTGCGTACCACAGGACGACGGGTTACAAGTAATCCAACGAAATGTGAAAACAAAGAACTTTCTTTCTAGCCGTGTTTGAGTCTAGGTTAATTCCACGAAGAGTCAACATATATTAGTGCTTTATGGACAAATATTTGTATTTAGTCACTATTTAACCAGCATGTTTTTGATTAAATTTCAAATAAATGACGGTGATGTGAAGTTTTTTAGCATAAAATTCAACTAAATCTATAAATTTGACTTATTTATATAATTATTGTCCAATCTGGTTCGACCATTAAGGAGGATTTATGGCAAAGCGTAAAATCAGTCCTCAACCGAGTGGCTCACAACATGAGACCGACTTCGGCAGAGGTGAAATCAAAGACAACGCGTTAAAAGCGGTTGTTACCAGTCAGCTGTTCCAAACACGAGTCGTTAAAGCGAAAAAAGGTAAAGGTAGCTTCAGCCGTAAAATGAAGCATAGAAGCAAAGAGCCCTATTCAAAGTTCTCCCCAAGGTGGATTTTGAATAGGGCTTTTTTATTGGTACTAGGTGTTTGCAAAACTGATGATATTCAATTTTTTAGTACCAGATAAGTTTTCCTAATTTATCATGTACTGCTTCAAATGCTTCAAATGCTTCAACTGCTTCAGCGAACCAGGCGTTGAAAGTACCAATTAAGTACTAAAACTTACTAAGTTAGATTCATATCAATAAGCGTCACTTCCTGTCTTATGCAACTCTACTATATCTTTAGTCTAATCAAACAGCCGAGATTATGGTTTAAAAAGACTGGTGAGAAGTAGGTATGTCATCGACGAGTTATGGTACTTATGGTTGCAAATGTAAAAAAGCGTGTGCTTCTTTATTACTACTGTGGCTGTCCATTTGTCCGATGGCGCATGCGCACAAATCAGAGTCTCATTCTTTAATTGTTGCTAACTCCAAAGCGTGGAAGCCGTTCTCTTACCTTAGCCCAGATGGTGAACCTAAAGGTATTTTAATCGACTTTTGGAAAGAGTACGCGGCGAACAACCAAATCGACGTTCAGTTTCTCCTTTTGGATTGGGATGCTTCTTTGCAAGCCGTAAAAGAGGGTAAGGCTGACTTTCACGGAGGACTTGTCTACTCGCCCGAAAGAGCGAAGTATATGGACTTTGGCGCAGTCATAATGCCTATCCAAACCAAATTGTACGTAAATAAAGATGTACTTTCGGTTGATATCAGGAGTGTTTTAACTGGCGAAATGACGCTGCCAATTGGCGTTGTTAAAGGAAGTTACGAGTCTGAGTTTGTTCAGACGAATTATCCGAATGCACCTATCGCAGAATACATTAACAATGATTCGATGATACAAGCCGCCGTCGATAAAAAGGTGCTGTACTTTGTTGCAGACCTGCAAGTTGCTAACTTTTATATGGCAACCACGCCGGGAGCGGGTATGTTTGTCCCGACAATTAGCTTATATAGTAAAGATCTTCGGATTGCAGCAGGAATGCACAGTGCAACTTCCATTTTAGAGGTATCAAGAGCGTTTGAAAAAGTCATCGATACGGATCGTGAGCGGATCCTCACCCGTTGGAGTGTGGTGAAAACGGTTTATCCACTTTATCTTTTCCCTATTGCTATTTTCATTATGGCGATTGCAACGCTTTATCATATTTTTGCCCTCAAACGTATGGTTGCTCTTCGGACAAGGCAATTAACGATTGCCAATCAGCAATTGCTGGAGATGACGTTGACGGATTCTCTCACAAAGCTATACAACCGTAGACACCTGATTGAGCAATTGGCGCTACTGAATCATTTGAAGCGAAACTTAACGGTGATGGTGTTTGATATTGATGATTTTAAATCAATCAATGATCGATATGGCCACCTTGCTGGAGACCGAGCAATAGTTGCCATCGCAGAAGCCGCTAAGTCGATGACTGATGACCGAATGACATTGGCGAGAATTGGAGGAGAAGAGTTCGCACTCGTTACGTCGTCTCTGTCAGAGCGAGAAGCACTCAATTTTGCCAATATGCTTTGTAAAGCCGTTTACGATCAGCCTGTTATACTGGGTGGACAAGCAATTCATTTGAGTATCAGTTTGGGCTGTGCTTACTATCCTGAGTTTACCCACATCGAGAGCTTGCAAGATGCTGACGAGTTGATGTATCAAGGTAAGTCTGAAGGAAAGAATCGTGCAGTTTTCCAAGTTATAACAGACTGTCAGCTTCAACCTGCGCTTCGTCAAGTGAATTAGATCTCGCTAATTCAACTGATACTTCAAACCATCCTCAAGCCTCAAAGTTTTAGTTAGAGTAACGTGGTAAGCGTTGACGATCACGTTGCGTTGTTTTCTTTGAGGCCAATTTGCGTACAAATACTATCACTTTCATATATATAAACCCCCGCCTGCTCACGTTTTTATCATAGAAGCAGTAATTGTTTTAAAGTGATAAGTGATTTCTTGGTAAAGATCAGAACCCCTGTCTACACTCAGTGTAAAGTAATGCATATAAAGCATGATGCATACGGTGTTGTACAAAAACAATTAAAGAAGATAAGAAATAAGTTGGCTTGAGAAGGACGGGGAATGAACAACGAATGCTTTGCTAGGTTCCGAGCTGTCACGGATGAACTGTCAATGAAAGAATCGTTGTCAGTTGGGAAAGACCCTTATGCTCACTATCTCAAAGATATTGTGGGGATTGATTTGTTGTCTCGTGAAGAGGAGTTGCATTACGCCAAACTTAATCGAGCTGGTGATGAAGAAGCGCGCGAAATGTTGATTGAGTCTAATCTTCGACTTGTTGTGAAAATCGCAAAAGGCTACCTCAAACGGCCAGGCAATAACTTTACTCTGCTCGATTTAATAGAAGAAGGTAACATTGGTTTGATAAAAGCGGTCGATAAGTTCGATCCTGAGCCAGGCTACCGTTTTTCTACTTATGCGGTATGGTGGATTCGCGAGAATATAGAAGCGGCATTAATGAACAATGGCCGCACGGTACGTTTACCTGCTCATGTGTGCAAAGAGATAAATAGCCTGGCTTTAAAAAAGCTCGATGCGTCAAAAAGTGAGAGCAAGGAGTTGTCTATTTCTGAACTCTCACGCTGCTCAGGGGTGAAAGCAGAGCGTATAGATGAACTTGTTGCTCTTAGTGGTTTTATTGATGTATCGACCACTGCGGACCTTCATCGTGTTCCATTTGTTCTTGAACTGTGTGAAAGTGAGTATACGCCAGATCCACAACAAGACTGTGAAAACCAGTGCTTTACTCAAGCTATTGAAAATATTATTAAAACCTTGCCAACTAAGTTGCAGAAAGTCTTAATCCATCGATTCGGATTATTTGACCAGAGAGTGAAAACCTTGTCGGAAATAGGCCTGTTGTTAAACGTGTCTAACGAGCGTGTTCGTCAGATGCAGATAGAGGCGGTTGAACGTGTGCAGAAACGTCTCCGATTCGATGGTTGGGTTTAAGATTTTTAGCCCCTTATCCTAGCCGATTAATTTACTGGCTTGCTACTCTGTTCTTCCGTAAGTAACAGCAGCTCAAGCTGTGCTTTAGCTGCTGCCTCCAATCTCCATACACTCAATAATCGGTTAAGTGCTGCGCGATAAGTACGACTTTTGAGTAAAAAAGCGAGCGTACTTGTGTAGTTGTTTACGACTTGCGCTTGTGTCTCGACTAATGCGGTTTTGTTTTCGATGTCGATGTGTTGAAGGTTAAAGTCAGGAAGAAACGCACACTCATACCATACCTCTACAATTTCACGAATTTCGAGTTCTTCTTCAGGCACGTCAAAGTCTTGTAACTGGTAGTTTTCTGGTATCGTTGATAAATAAACCACATCCAATTTGTCTGCAACAAATGTATACATCGGATTCCTTAGTGTACGCGCTTACAGAGTAAATAGTCTCATCGTTTACATTTTTGTCAATGACCGTGCTCAATTATGAATGATGAACCACACCACATTCCGAACTTAACTTAGACTTTTTAAGTACTTATCGGTTAACCCGAAATACTTCAAGTTGCCATCTGGCTCCAAGACTAAGCTCATATTGGAAGTAGAGATCATGCCCGGATCATTCGTTGAGAAAATAACGGTCTTATTGAGTAGTTTGTCGCTGAATAACCGCTTGAAGTAGTGCGAGTTTTCTTGCTCTGCACCATTAAATGGCTCGTCAATGATAATCAAAGATTGTTCGCAGTTGCCTAGCCCTAATGCGAGCCGCAGTCTTTGTTGAATACCATTTGGTAAACTTTTACAGATATCAACGCTCAATTGAGTGTCCAGGCCTTGTGGCAACCATGTATCGAGCTCAAAGAAACTCACCATTTCACGCATTTTTTCTGTTGGGATTAACCCATTATGCAAGATGAAGTTAGTCTCCAAGGAGCCTTCAAAAATATGCAGGTTAAACGGGATGTAGTTAATCGAGGTTCGATAGCGGTAACTGTTGAATTGTTTGATGTTATAACCGTCCACCGAAACTGAGCCTTGATAGCGTTCCTCTAGCCCAGCGATAATAGAAATGAGCGTCGTTTTACCGCAACCTGTTGGTCCACAAATCACAACTTTTGCGCCCGGTGGAATTTTAAAACCAAGATTAGTTAAGCCTGTTGCCGCACCACTATAACGATGGCTCACACCAGAGCCGACGATACTACCTTGAAAGAGGCGAATAGGGGGGCTTTTCTCTAACGTTAGCTTATCGTCATTCATCGCCATAAGGTTGTTGATTTGCGCAGAAGACGCCTTAATGGATTGGAACTTAGAAATAGAGTTGTAGATGCCCATAATAGGCCCCAACGCCTTCCAGACTAAAATTACGGTAGCAAGCATTGCACCTGCATCGGAGGTGCCGTCCATCACGCCGATAACGGCCGCGACGATACTTGCGGTACCAATAACCTGAATCAAACTCCCGCCTGCTGCCTGAACCCTGCTATTAGTCACTGAAACATGTTCTGCATCGTTGGTGCTTTGTAAATGCGATGCGCTAAAGCGGGACTGGATAACACGCAACAATGGCAAGCCTTGGATAGTTTTTATACCACGAAGAATCTCATTCCATTGGTAAGAAACCATGGCGTTGGCGCGAGAGCTCTTGGACGTGGCTTGCGAGTAGATGTAACGAGAATAAACACAGAACACCAACATTAGAATCAACCCCGCCATAACGACTAGCGCCGCGGTACCAGACATAAGAGCAATGGCAATAATGAATACGATAACAAACGGCATGTCGAAGTAGCTTAATGTTGACTCTGCGGTTACCAAACGGCGGAACGTGTCGATGTCTTTCAAACGCGCTAACTGAGAAGAGACACCTGCGGTGGATGTCATCGAATACGGAAGCCACAACAGTTTGGATATCACGTTTTGAGAAATATGCACCGCCAAATCCTTCCCTGATGTGGCGATGATGTTGACCCGCATTTTCTTGAAAAAGTATTCCGAGAACCCAACAATCACAGCAAATAACGTGAGCCAATAAAGCGTGGCTTGCGAGCTAGAGGTTAAGGCGAAGTTGTACACACTCATAATAAAAAAGGGCTGGAGTGCGCCGAGAATACTGACCACGAAGCTGAGGATAATCAGGCTCTTGAGTTCATTGTTGTAGCGATAAAACGCGTATTTAATCCAGTTACTGCGGTCTTGAGATTCAGGTGGTGGCTCTCGGAACAAGCGCGAGTATTCGCTGATCGAGACCAACAAACATGGCTTCTTGCAGAGCGGGTATTCAATGGTGTTGTTATTGGTGTAATCAAACAGGATCAGCTTGCCGTCTTTGGTACCCAAGAAAATCGCAGTGAGGTTTTCTATCTCGATAAAACAAGGATGAGGGTGCCCCTCGATGTGCTCTAACGTTTTTAATTTGGTGACGTCACAACGGTAACCAAGGCGTTCAATCGTAGCGATAAAACTGTCGCTGTCTTTTGGTTTAGGGATAAAAGCGTCGCTGAGGATAGAAGGTGTGCCTTCCCATTCAAGCGCAATGAGGGTGTAAGCTAAACCACGAATCAAAGGTGACTGGTTGTATCGCTCGTCATAGCTGCGAGCCTCAAAGTCCAACAAGCGCTGAGGGACATTATTAAAATCAACCAGAATACTCATTGGTCACCTCCGGTAAGTTTGACGCGTTTGAGGCGATGATTGAGTTTGTCCATCTTGTTGCTGACGATGATGAGGATTTTGTCGTTGGCACGATAGGCGGTACTGGTCAAAACCAATCGAGCAAAGTCGTCATCATAAACACAGTCGATGTCATCGAAGATCAATACACGTTTGTTCGCAAGTAAGGCACGTACCAGCAACAAGGCATAAGCGACTTGGCGCGAGAATGGATTGCGTAAATGTCCTTTAAGCTCGGTGTAAAAACCAGCGGGAAGGGCATCGATTTGTGCCTTGATGTTCATGGTTTCGCAAAGCGCAAATGCCGTGTTATTTAAGCTCGGGCGGAAACAAGTCAAGTTGTCGATGATGGTGCCTTCGACGAACGAACTGGTTTTGTCGACCATGAGCACGCTATTACGCCAGACGTTGTAGTTGACGTCATCGAGCGGTGTCTCGTTGATTTGGATATCGAGCTTGCTGTCGGTGTTTTGCCGCGTAATGCAATTGGCGAGGTGGGTTTTACCTGCGCCGCTTTTCCCCGTCAGCAAGTAAGCCTGACCGCGTTCAAACTCAATGCGTTGTTTTTCCGAATACTTCACCGAGATGCGCTCGACTTCCGTCGTGTCGTTTTGTTGTTCTATAGATGCAGCAAGCTCAAGCAGCTCGGCGATACGTTGAATATGAAGCTTGTTCAACTCCCATCGACTCACCGTGCGCATTACTTGCTGGTATGGCGCGAAGTAGCGGTTGGTAAGCATGATGATGGCAGCCATGATGCCTTGGCTCGATTGCATGTTGATAACTGCCGTTGCCAAAACCACCACCACACAAGCGATGGAGAGCTGTTGTATGAGCGACAAGATAAGGCTGAAGTTCGATTCAATTTGCTCGTATTTGATGTTCTCGACTTCACGTTCTTCCACCATTTGTGTCATCAAGCTCTCAACGCGATATTCCATATTGCGCGCTTTGATATCGAGTGGGCTAGAGATGATCTCGATGATTTTAGAAGTAGTTAAGCCTTCGATGTCGGATTTGTTTTCTAAGCTGTTGATTTTCTGCTTGGAAAGACTGAGTGCGAACACCGCCAAAATGATGGAGGCGAGCAAGATGGTCACTCCCGCCCAAATGTTGATCACACCGATAATCAGAATGGTCAGTATGCTGACGGCAAGGTTGATCAATGCCCGTACAGATTCTCCGCCAAAGAAGGATTTAATCTCTGGAATGGTCGCAATACGCTCTAGGTATTCACCGGGTTCTAGACGACGAAACTTCGATATCTCAGCCAAACAGATTGATTGAAACACCTTGTTGGTTAAGTTGGTTTCGAATTGCTTCATGATCACCGACGAAATCTTCTCTTCCTGATTCTTTAAGTGATAGTCGAGGAAGATGGTGATCAAGATAATGGCAAACAGAAGAAACAGCGTGTCTTTGGCTTGGTTAGGTAAAACACGGTCAAAGATAATAAGAATCGAAAAGGGCAGCACTAAACCAAACAGTGTTGAGATGACCGTTGAGAAAGTCAGATAACACTTGTCAGCAAAGTTAATCTTTTGGGAAAAGTGCTCAGTTTGCATTGCGACCTCCTTTCTTAATCGATGGTTTAGAGAGAAGGTGTTTTGGAACTAAGTCTTGATTGCTTCTGCCTTCGATATCGCTCATCAACTGCATGATGCTTTCGATGGATTGAACCGATAGCATGCCTTTGATTTGCTCAAGATTGATCGATTCAATGATGTAGTCATAGCGCGCGCTCTCGTAATCACGTAGCGCGCTGAACAGTTTACTTTCCGCTGCCAGTAAGTCGGTAATGGTTCGCGTACCAAGCTGATAGGCGCGTTGAATGCCTTTGTAGGAAGCGTAGTTGGCACGGATGATGTTCTCGTAACTGCTGATGGCGCGGGAGAAGTCATTAATGTTGAGTACTGAGGTGTTAACGCTATTGCGCGTCGCGAACAATGAATCTTGGTACAGCAGCTCGGTTCGCTCGATGGCAGTCGACGATTTTTGATAACCGTAGTAATCCGAACCGCCGGAGAAAATTGGCACATTCAAGTTCAACCCGACGCTGGTCGAGTTACTGTCCCCTGTTGCGGTTGGGTCGGTTCGGTCATAGTTGTTCGCATCGTCGTAACGGTAACTGGCAGAGAGCGATACGGTCGGCACAAAGTTTGAACCGCTTTCTTTCAAGCCTCTTCGGCTGCGCTCGACGGTTTTCTTCGCAACCAATAAGTCGTTATTGAGCTTCAAAGCTTGTTCAAGAATCTCACGTTGTTCGGATTCGCTGATTTCCTCCAAGGGAACACTTTCGTAGATGTCTTGTGATGGGGTGACTGGGTATTGAACTTGAATCTCTAAACCGTTCAAAATTACGCGCCGGTCTTTCTCTAAGGTTCTTAAGCGATTGGCAATGCCTTCTTTCTGGGCAATTACCTCATACAACTCGCTCGCCGCAGTGTTGCCAAGCTCCACGTTGCGACGCATTTGGCGTTCACGTGTTTCAGATGATTTAAGCTCGACTTTGGTGGCTTTGATTTGCGCGTTGTTTTTCAGGTACTCGAAATATTGCGTCGCGATTTCAGAAATGGTGCTCTGGATTTTGTTCTCGTGTTTGATTTCTTCAATGTTGAAATCAAGTTTCGCGGTGCCGTATTTGAAGATGTCGCCAAGGTTAAACACCGATTGCGATAAAGACACGCTGTAGCTGTTTGAGTTGTAGCTAGAACGTGTATCCGGTGTTCCCGTTAATATGGTTTCGTTTTCATTCCATGTGGTATCAGCAGCACCGTTTAAAGAGGGTAGAAACTTAGAACGGCTAATGTCGATGTTGTATTCGTTTTCTTCCACGCCTTTGTCACTAGCGCGCAGAGATAAATTGTTTTCCAAGCCGAGTTTGACCGCCTCAAGCAAGGTGGTTGCCATTGCCGAAGGAGCATTGCTCAATGTAAGCGCTGCCAATACGCAGCTAGTTAAGTTTCTGTACCGCCACATACTTGTTGATCACCTTGATGATTTCGTCGTTTTTATAAGGTTTGCTGATCACGTAATCCATTCCAGCTTCGATACAAGCTTGGTGTTCATTACTGCTGGTCAATGCTGTCGCACCTATGATGGTGCAAGGGTTTTGTCCGCTTTCTTGTTCATATTGTCGAATGCGTTTGGTTGCTTCAATACCGCCCATGCCAGGCATGATGCAGTCCATAAAAATGATGTCCGAGCGCTGATTCATGAAGTGCTGAACAGCGTCTGCGCCATCGCCAACGGTGTCGGCTTCGTATTCTTGCTTGCTCAAAATACGTTTGAGTAGAATCTGTTGAACACGGTCATCTTCCACAATCAGGAATGAGCTGTTCTCCATCTGATCTTCTGAGGCTTCCGCTTCCATGATTGCTAAAAGATTGGGGATAAACTCATACGGAATCGCAGGGGAGTTCAGAATCTTGTCGACAAAGGTATGGCTCTCTTGCGCTTGCTGAGTGCTAGTGACCGAGAGCAGCAACTTGGTGTTCGGGTGATTGCGCAGTTGCGATTTCACCGTTTTGCTCAGTGAGGGCAGCTTGTTTGGCTCGAACGTGTCGGTCAGCATGATGGCATCGTATTCGCCAAAGGTTTTTGCCGCAGAGAAGAGTTCGTTCGGCGTTCGAATTGGCGTAATCTCTAAGCCCAAGTTGACTAACATTTTGCTCATCACATCAATGCGCAGCTGAGAGTTGGCACACAGTAATAGGCGCTTATTGTCGAAGCGAGTTTTCTCGGTGTGGAAGCTTTTGGCTTTCAAATCGAGCTGAATTTGAAAACGTTCCTGATTGCCCGATTGATACCAATGGCTCTCGTAATAGCCATAATCTTTCAACACGCTTTTCGCCAAATCGTCTTTGGTTGCAGTGTGCTGTTTATGGTCGCTCCAGTGTAGGGTATTGAGCTTGGCAAGCGGCACATCCAGCGTGGTTAAGAAGTTTAGATTGATGGTCAGGCGGGTATTTTCAATGTCTGACGCCGCACCTGATTCAATGGTGACAAACAGTTTCTTGTCGGCTTTGAGTTGGATGGCATTTGATAGCTGTAGGAACAACACCCAGAATAAGCTGGTGGATTGTCCTCCAACACGGTTTGGTAGGTTATCCGAGATAAAGCAGTCTAGCTCACCTTCATTTCGCTGCACTTTTGAACTGATGTGAATCATCAATTCAGACAGTACATTCAGCAGTGAAAACTCTTTCGATTTGCTCTCGGTCCCTTGTGAAATGAGTCGGTTGTAGTTCTCTGCCAATTCAGACAGGGTATTGGCAGCCGAGGTTATATCTTGCGCCATCAACACGCCGCTCTCATCGGTCTCTTGAACGAGATATTGCACGCCGCCGTTAATGGTGTTGGTGATGCCACGAATCTCGTAACCAATCAGAGCATAGAGCTGCTTGTAGAGATCGTTATTGCGTTTTTGTTCTTCGAGTTTGCTGAAAATCAGTTTTAGGTGAGAGTAGATCTGACGCTGCTTAGGATTGATGCTCACTTCATTCAGCAACTCTTCCAACCTTTGTAAATCCAGTTGTTTGAGCTCTTGATAAAGCTCATCGAATTCTTGGTCAATGTCACGCTCATTCGAGCTGGATTTTTTCAGTTTAAGGATTGCCACCAAGTTCGATAGCACTGCGATACCAACCAGTACGACAACGACCACAAACAACCAAATGAAGAACTCGTTTTTCTCCATCATTAGGTCACTCGCATGGTTGTTAAATATGGTCCGGTAGTTGTCGTCCATTTGTAGGTAGTTATTGGTGAGCGAGAGGTACAGTGCCAACACATCGTCGCGTGTTTTTTGGCTGTCTGAGAAGCGATTGATTGCCAGTTCAAGCTGCGTGTATTCGGTCGCGCCCACCAAGCTAAACTCGGTTTTGTTGAGTGACGCGAGCGACTTAAATTGGTCAATTTCGTCTTTCAGAACCTCAAAATCAAGCTCTGTTGTACTGCAATAACGTGCGCTTAAACAGCGTTGAAGCGTTTGAATATCAAACTCGATAGTTTGGTTGAGCTGTTGAGCTTGAACCAACAGAGGCGCGTTTTGCACTTTCTCGACTGAATCCACTTTTTCCCAAGAGGTATACAAATAAAAGGCGAGGGCAGCCAGCATCAAGCTGAAAGCGATGCTTAGGCGCATAACAGGAACGGAAATATTGTAAGAAGGTTTGCTACTCATCCATCACCTCTCATCGAATGCGTCTTCGATAGCCGACATAACCGGCTTCGCTGCGTATTCGATCACCCGGCGTGAACCTGTTTTCACGTCTGCGGTAAACTCCATATAAGGGGATAGCTTGTATTGTGTGCCTCCGCGCTCTAGATAGTTTTGACTGATTTGGATTTCCGCGAGGTAGAATTCAGCGTCTTCTTCTTCATAAGAAGAACGGCTGATCGATGCAATTCGACCTTCCAAAAATCCGTATTTGGCAAAGTTGTAGGTATCCATCTTCACTTTGACCGCTTGTCCGATTTCTACAAAACCCATGTCTTTACGCGGGATCTTCGCCTCTCCATGAAGGGCGTTATTGATCGGTGCAATGTCCGCGATGCTTTCACCTGGCGGTATCACAGCGGAGCGGAAGTTGAAGTGCACTTTATCTACTACACCGTCAATAGGGGCGTAAACCACGAGGCGATCCACTTTATCTGAGTGTTGAGGACGCAATATACGTTTCAACTTTAAGTCCTTGTTTGCTTGAATGATTTGCGCTTGATACTCGGCATTACGATTCTCCACCAAGTCTCGGTACTGCTTCTCTAGTTTGTCGAGTTGGAAGCGCTCATTCATGACCGACTCATCAAGGTTTTCAATCTCACGCACCATGTTTGACTCTTGAACCTGCATATTCAGAACATCGACGTAAGACGCCATTTCCTCTTTGTACAAGGTGTTCTTAATATTGAGCTGCTTGCGTATCAAGGAGAGCTGGTTCTCGGAGCTTTTACGGCGCTTGAGCATTGAATCAATAAGCGAATTCTTATGTTGGATATCGTGAGTAATCAACTCTTCATTGGAACGGTTTTTAGAAAATTCTTGCTGCCAGGTATTCATGTTGACTTGCACTAATTCTGGGTACTTTTCGATGTAGGCAGAAAAATCGGGTTCCACCATATCGCGCAGGCTTTCGTAACGAATCTTGTCTAGCTCAAGCTGAATGATCTCTGTGTTTACCGTATCAAGTTGAGTGTTTCTATCCAGAGAGCGAAGGCGTGCAATAGGCTGACCTTCATAAACCACTTCGCCTTTGCGTACTAGCATTTCTTCTAGAATACCGCCTTCAAGGTGTTGCACTTTTTCGATGTCAGATTCGAGCAATAGCTCACCGCGCACCGACACCACAATGTCGATACGAGCCTGAGATGCCACGGCGATAGCCACCATGGAAAGCAAAAAGATAACCAGCAAGGTTTTGTGTACGCTGGTCATTGCACTGGCTAGCACGATTGTATCGTCTGCTGTTACCTTCGAAGCTTCGTTGTTCGAAACGAGTGCCTTTTTGAGGTGATGTTCTATTTGCTTATTACTCATGAGCCACCCCTACGATTTACTACCTGTGCGGCTATCGATTGAATTTTCGATTTTTAACAGCTGGCTAATTTGTTTGTTTACGTTGTTAAGCTCGGTTTTAACGTCCTCGATCAATTCATTAGGAGCAGGGAAATGGTGTTTGTTTAAGTGTTCAAGCTTTGCCAATTTTGGTGGTAAGTCGTCATCACATAACAAGACGAGAATGGTCTTTAGCCTTTTTGAATAACATCTGAGTGCTTCAAAACGGTTTTGTTTATGCAGCATCTCAATATCAATCCCTGCATCACTGAAATCTTGGTAAAAATCGCCTAATAGCAATTGCAGCCCCTTATGGCTGTTGTCGACTGAGCGCAACAGATTTGTCATATTTATCATTATCCCACCGCACTAATTGCTTTAATGACAACAAGTAAGGATCTTTATACTGGGTTTTCAAGTTTTTTTGTTTTTATGGAACTCGAAAGGTATGAAAAAAGTTGTATAAAAAAGTTGGTTTCTAAAAATGGTGTCCTTTACTGCCTCTAAATACGATCAGTTAGCTAAAGGCAACGGAGGCTGTAATGGCAGGCGACACTAATCAAGAAAAAGACAATGAAAAGCTTAACGATGCGGTAGAGCAAACAGAAACGAAGGATACGGGGACAAAAGAAGAAAAACAGCAGTCGACCGTCTCTTCGACTGTAGCGACTGGTGCTGAAAGTGCAGATGCTGTTGATGAAGCCAATCGTGCGATGGAAGAAAATCCTAGTGGCGCGGGTACGGAAGAAGAAGCAGTGAGCTCGGGTGGCGCAGTTCAAGAAGAGGATACTGAAAGTAGCAGCGACTCTGACGCAGCACAATCCAATGTTGTTGATAGTGTAGCTTCTAGCGGAGAATCAGGTGACGAGGCTCTGGGCAGCGGTGGTTCGGATTCTGGGGCGGGTGCCCAAGCGGTCGGTGGTGGTGATGCCTCAGGCTCTGAAGGTGGTTCGGACGCAGAAGGCAATGAAGCGCAAGGACAAGCGGTACAAACTTCATCTGCGCCAAGTGCTTCTTCAGACTCTGAAGGTTCTCAAGGTGGTGACGAGCTAGATTCAGAAACCACTGAAGAGAGCTTCGCGGTGGATGTACAAGACACCAGCGAAGCAACCACGACGCAAGTAGAAGACGATTTCGACTCCGAAACTACGAGCGAAACGTTCCAAATTAAAGTCGAAGGTGAAAATGACGCGCCAGAAGTAGGGCAAGATCTGGCATACATCATGGATGAAGATGGCACCATTACCTTCACTCAAGAACAACTTCTCGGGTACGCGAGTGATGTTGATGGCGATGATCTTGCCGCATTCAACGTGCAAGTGGGTGCTAATGCATCGGTTGTGGATAATGGTGATGGCACTTATACCGTCACACCTGATACAGATTTTAATGGTGAACTCGACTTAACGTTTGATATCAGTGATGGTCAAGAAACCATTTCTAGCTCGATTGATTTAACTGTTCGTCCAATCAATGACGCACCAGTGCCTGAAGATAAAACCTTTGAGATTGAAGAGGATGGTACGCTGATCTTCACCGATGCTGACCTGCTTGCTGGCGCAACGGATATTGAAGGCGATAACCTCACAGTTGAAGGTGTAAGTTACGATGGTGGCGACGGCATCCTGACCGATAACGGTAATGGGACTTATAGTTTTGCGCCAAATGAAAACTTCAATGGTGATGTAAACTTCAGCTTTGATGTGTCCGACGGCACAGATACGGTTTCTGCCAACATTGATGTAAGCGTCACACCTGTCGATGATGCGCCAGTATCTGGCAATCTTGCTTACTCGGTGGACGAAGATGGCTCGATTCGTTTGAGCCAAGAGCAGTTGTTGTCGCAAGCTTCTGACGTGGAAGGCGATGCACTGACGGCGTCTAACCTTTCGGTAGATGGCAATGCGACGGTGACTCAAAATGACGATGGTAGCTTCACCATCACGCCGGACGCAGATTTCAATGGTGATATCGACATCAGCTTCGATATCTCAGATGGCACGAATACTGTTCAAGCAACCGCTGACCTAACGGTTAATCCAATCAACGATTTACCTGTTCCTCAAGACCAGCAGTTTAGCGTGGAAGAAGACGGCACGCTGCAATTTACGGACGCAGACCTGCTTACTGGCGCAACGGATATTGAAGGCGATAACCTAACGGTTGAGGGCGTAAGCTACGACGGTGGTGACGGCATCCTGACCGACAACGGTAACGGGACTTACACTTTTGCACCAAATGAAAACTTCAATGGTGACGTAAACTTCAGCTTTGATGTGTCGGACGGCACAGATACGGTTTCTGCCAACATTGATGTCAGTGTTACACCAGTCGATGATGCGCCAGTGTCTGGCAATCTTGCTTACTCAGTGGATGAAGATGGCTCGATTCGTTTGAGCCAAGAGCAGTTGTTGTCGCAAGCTTCCGATGTGGAAGGCGATGCACTGACGGCGTCTAACCTTTCGGTAGACGGCAATGCGACGGTGACTCAAAACGACGATGGTAGCTTCACCATCACGCCAGACGCAGATTTCAATGGTGATATCGACATTAGCTTTGATATTTCAGATGGCACGAATAGCGTTCAAGCAACCGCTGACCTAACCGTTAATCCAATCAACGATCTGCCTGTTCCTCAAGACCAACAATTCAGTGTGGAAGAGGACGGCACGCTGCAGTTTACTGATGCGGATCTACTTGCTGGTGCGACCGATATTGAAGGCGATGACCTTTCGGTAACGGGAATCAGTTACGAAGGAACCGACGGCGTCCTAACTGACAATGGCGATGGCACGTATAGTTTTGCGCCAAATGAGAACTTCAACGGTGATGTGAACTTCAGCTTCGACGTATCTGATGGCACAGATACGGTTTCAGCGAATGTAGATGTGAGTGTTACGCCGGTGAATGATCCTCCTGTGGCTAGTTCAACGTCTTACACGGTTCACGAAGACAACTCTATTACCATTTCTGACGCGCAACTGTTGGCAAACTCTTCGGATTTAGAAGGGGATGTCTCGATTGATAGCGTGAGCTACTCTGGCAGCGATGGTGTGTTGCAAATCAATGGTGACGGTACGTACACCTTCTCTCCAAATGAAAACTTTAATGGTGAAGTGACGCTTGATGTCGTCGTCGCAGATGAAGAGGGCGCAACGGATGTCACCACTGCTGGCATTACAGTACTGGAAGTGAACGATCCACCAGTCGCAGGACCAACTTCTTACACCATTGATGAAGATTCTGTTCTGACCTTTAGTGAGTCGCAAGTGCTGTTGAATGCCTCTGATGTGGAAGGCGATGTAGAGCTTGTTGGCATTAGCTACGATGGTCCGGATGGCATTTTCACCGTTAACGATGATGGCACGTGCAGCTTCGCGCCAAACGAGAACTTTAACGGGCAAGTTCAACTTGATGTGACCATTCGAGATGAAGATGGGGCAGAAGTTGATACCGTCATCAATGTGAATGTATTGCCAATCAATGATGCGCCAGTATCGGGTGATTTGGCTTACAGCGTTGATGAAGACGGTGCAATTACGCTCAGCCAAGAGCAGCTTCTTTCTCAAGCGTCTGATATTGAGGGCGATGACCTGACTGCTAGCGATTTGACTGTAGATGGAAACGCAACCGTCACAGCGAACGATGATGGCAGCTTCACGATTACACCAGATGCGGACTTTAATGGTGACATTGATATCCAATTCAACATTACAGATGGCACAGACACTATCCAAGCAACGGCGGATCTAACGGTTAATCCAGTTAACGATCTTCCTGTTCCTCAAGACCAGCAGTTCAGTGTTGAAGAAGATGGCACGCTTCAGTTTACCGATGCAGACTTGCTTGCTGGCGCGACCGACATCGATGGCGATAACTTAACGGTTGATGGCATTAGCTACACAGGCAGCGATGGTGTGCTGACTGACCACGGTGATGGTACTTACACCTTTGCACCAAATGAAAACTTCAACGGCGATGTCAGCTTTAGCTTTGGTGTTTCTGACGGTACTGAGACCGTACCAGCCAACGTGGACGTGAGCGTCACTCCAGTGAACGATCCTCCGGTTGCGGGTTCAACGTCTTACACGGTTGATGAAGACAACGCGATTACCATTTCCGACGAGCAGCTTCTGGCTAACTCTTCAGATGTGGAAGGTGCAGTGTCCATCGATAGCGTGACCTATTCAGGCACCGATGGCGTATTCCAAGACAACGGTGACGGCACTTACACCTTCATGCCGAATGAGAACTTCAGTGGTGACATCAGCCTTGATGTGATTGTGGCGGATGAGCAAGGAGCGATTGACGAAACGACCGCAGGCATTACCGTCATTGAAGTGAATGACCCTCCAGTTGCCGGTCCAACGTCTTACACGATTGATGAAGATTCAGTACTGACATTCAGTGAGTCACAAATTCTTGCCAACGCATCAGATATCGAGGGCGATGTAGAGCTTGTTGGCATCAGCTATGAAGGCTCGGATGGTATCTTTACCGTCAATGGCGATGGTACTTGTAGCTTTGCGCCAAACGAGAACTTCAATGGTCAAGTTCAGTTGGATGTGACCATTCAAGATGAGAATGGGGCAACTGTTGATACGCACATCAATGTCGACGTATTGCCAATCAACGATCCACCAGTATCGGGTGATTTGGCTTACACCATCAACGAAGACAGCTCAATTACGCTAAGCCAAGAGCAACTGCTTGCCAAAGCGGGCGATATTGATAGCGAGAACCTTGAAGCCATCAATCTATCGACAGATGACAACGCGACAATTCAATACAACGATGATGGCAGCTATACCATCACACCGGATGAAAACTACAACGGTGACCTAGATCTGACCTTCGATATCATTGATAACGATGGCGGCTCGGTACAAGTTGGTCTGGATATTACGGTTAATCCTGTGAATGACTTGCCACAAGCGCAAGATCAACAGTTCACGGTAGAAGAAGATGGCACCTTGCTGTTCACGGATGCAGACCTATTGGAAGGTGCATCGGATATTGATGGCGATGATCTGTCTATCGAAAACGTTCTCTACACAGGTGCGGATGGTGTACTTACCGACAATGGTGATGGCACTTATAGCTTTGCGCCGAATGAGAACTTCAACGGTGATGTTCAGTTCACATTCGATGTGTCTGACGGCACAGGTTCAACACCAGCATTCATTGATGTCAGCGTGACTCCAGTGAACGATCCTCCGGTGGCAGGTTCTACGTCTTACACGGTTCAAGAAGATGGTCAAATCACCATTAGTGACGAGCAGTTGTTAGCCAACTCTTCTGATGTGGAAGGCGACGTAGCCTTGGCGAATGTTAGCTACTCTGGTAACGACGGTAGCTTCGTGGACAATGGCGACGGCACATATACCTTTACGCCAAATGAGAACTTTGACGGTAACATTTCGCTCGACGTTACGGTTATCGACCAAGATGGTGCAACAGATACGACAACCGCAGGCATTGATGTTATCGCGGTGAACGACGCACCTGAAACATCAGGCATTCAAGCTGAAGTGGATGAAGATAACGCCATCACCATCACGCAAGAACAGTTGCTTGCGAATGCGAGAGACATTGAAGGTGATGACCTTGTTGCCAGCAATCTGCAAACCAATGACCCAGATGCGACGATCGTAGCCAACGATGATGGTTCATTCACGATTACGCATACGGAAAACTTCAATGGTGAGTTGGACTTCACTTACAACATCAGCGATGGCGAAAATGATGTTCTGACCACGTTGGATCTGACCGTTAATCCTGTCAACGATGCGCCAGAAGCGGGCGACGAGATCTTTATTCAAGCGGAAGAAGACCAAACAGTGGGTGTTTCTCTGCGTGAAGAGCCTGCTTTACGTCTCGACCAAGCGCCTGAAAACGGCATCATTGAAGCGAATCTAAATGACGAATGGGTACAGCTAGAAGTCGGGCAGGAGGTGCCTGCAGACACGGAAGTGCGCTTCATTCCAAATGATGATGCGTTGGCGAATGGTACGCATACCACTCAAATCGGTACCTTTGATGACAATGCAAGTGTTGATGATTGGGGTGATGAAATTGACCCATATACTCGCCAGTTCACTGATGGTGATTTGACCGTCACGGTGCAGAGTAATGATGATCCGCTTGGTGCGTGGAATGGTAACACACACATTGGGCATGGTATTGGCGATACTGACCGCCAAGGCTTGAGTGGTGATGAAAAACTAACTGTGACCGTTGAAGGTCAAGACATCAACGAAATCAGCTTCCACCTAGATGGTCTAGGCGGCTGGTTTATGGAAGAGTCTCGCCACTTTACCGAAGTCGAAATTCGCGCATTCAACTCTGATGGTGACTTGATCGACTCGATGACTTACCACAAAGAAGATCGTGGTAGCTATGAGACGGATTACACCCTAACGGTGAACGAGCCGGTATCTTACTTTGAGCTAGGAACGATTCAAGGTAACGGTACTTACGTGGTTCAAAACATGACGGTATCGCAAACTTGTCATGATGAAGCGGTGTTCACTTCTATTGGCGTGGACGGCACGGAAATCACTGAAACGGTAGAACTGAATATCCGTGAAGGTGACAGTGAAATCGAACTGACGGCTGATCTGCCAAATGTGACCATCGATACCGAAGGTTCTACGCAGTTTGCCTCTGTGGTAATTACAGAAGAGCAGCTTTTAGCACAAGCGAGTGATATCGATAGTGACGTTCTTGATATTCAAAATCTAGAGCTGGTGGGGGATAACGCGGAGCACGCTACGTTAACTGACAACGGCGATGGTACATGGACAGTCACACCAGATGAGAACTTCTACGGTGAGATTGAGCTTGGTTACCAAGTTACAGATGGTGAACTCACTGACGACAACATCATCAACATCAACTTCGAAGCAGTAAACGATGCGCCAATTGTTTCTGGTCCGATTGTGTTGTCGACTGATGAGGATGTGGGCATTACGTTTAGCGCGGACGATCTGCTTGCCAATGCAAGTGATGTGGAAGGCGATGCGCTGTCTATCTCTGATATCTCTTACAGCGGTGATAACGGTGAGCTTGTCGACAATGGCGACGGTACTTACACCTTTATGCCGAATGAAAACTTCAATGGTGAAGTCGACATTGACTACAAAGTCTTCGATGGCACCGATGAAGTCGATACCCATTTAGATCTGACCGTTATTCCGGTCAACGATGTACCAGTTCCTGGTGCACCGCTGCATACTCAAATGCTAGAAAACGGCACCATCATCATCGAAGCAAAAGACCTGTTATCAGGTGCGACCGATGTGGATGGCGACATTCTGCATATCGAGAATCTACTGCTTGTCGACCAGTCACAAGGTACGTTGACAGATAACGGCGACAACACCTTTACCTTCGAGCCAACTTCGAACTTCTACGGTGAAGTGAACTTGACCTTCGACATCAGCGATGGTCAAGCAAGTGCACCAAGCACTGCGAAGATCGATGTTGAGATCGTCAACGAAGGTCCAGAGGTTAGCGGTCCAGTTGATGCGGTCGTTGATGAAGATGGCTCAATTACCATCACTCAAGAAGACTTGTTAGCGAACGCGACGGACGTGGATGGTGACAACCTTGAAGCGGTGAACCTATCGACCAACGATCCTAATGCAACTATCGTTGAGAACGCTGATGGTAGCTTTACGATTACACCGAGCGAAAACTTCTTTGGTGAAATCGAATTTACTTATGACGTAACTGACGCGATTGAAACCGTCGCTGCAGATCTAAACCTCACCGTTAACCCGGTGAACGACCTGCCCGATGTACCTGATTTGTCCTTCACTACAGAAGATGGCGAAGCGATCACGATTACTGAAGCAGAGCTGCTGGCTCAAGCGACGGACATCGAAGGCGATGACTTATCTGTTGTGAACGTGACGAGCTTAAGCGATACGGTTCAAGTGACAGACAATGGTGATGGCACTTACACGTTAACGCCAGAGCAAGGCTTCTTTGGTAATGTTGACCTCACGTTTGATGTGAGCGATGGCACCGATGTGGTGGCGGCAAACATCGACTTGAAAGTTGAGTTCGTCAACGACGCACCAGAAGCTGCGCCAATCGTGGCAGACGTGGACGAGGATGGTTCTATTCTCGTGACACAAGAAATGCTGCTTGAAAATGCCAGCGATCAAGATGGTGATGACCTATACGCAACGGCACTAGAAACCAATGATCCGAATGCCTCTATCGTGGATAACGGCGACGGCACCTTTACCGTTACGCCTTCACAGCACTTCAATGGAGACATAGAGTTTACTTATGAAGTGAGCGACGGTGAATTGAGTGTTGCCAATGAAATGACATTGACGGTGAACCCAGTTAATGACATTCCAATTGTTGCACCTGGCATGTACCACATTGAAGAGGATGGCAGCATCCTGTTCACGCAAGAAGATCTGCTAAGTGGTGCGATTGATATTGATGGTGATGACCTCACCGTTACCAGCATTAATTACTCGGGTGATGAAGGTACTGTAACGGACAACGGTGACGGTACATTTAGCTTCGTACCAGAAGAGCACTTCAGTGGTGACTTGCAGTTCAGTTTTACGGTTTCTGACGGTACTGATGAAGTTGAGCAAGACATTAATGTCCATATCGAAGCCGTGGCAGATGCGCCAGACCTAGTCATCACTGATGGCGATGGTCGAAACGTGGATGACCAAGCGATCTTGGTTGAGCCAGGCGGTATTGTTGAAGTGAACATCGCTGCAGCATTGGTTGACCAAGATTTGTCAGAAACACTGACTGTGACCGTGGATGGTGTTCCAGAAGGTTCTGTGATCAGCTACGACAACGAAGGGGTACTTAACGATCAAGACAACGGTATCACCAGTTTCAACGATACTGAAATCACGGTTACGTTTGAAGGTGAAACCGCGGGTTACCAAAACACAGCGGGTTACTACAAAGTCGATGAAGATGGCAACATCACTGGCGTTGAAGTGGTGTACGAGAATGCCTCTCAAGTTGGCGGAGGCGGTGACCTTATTCCGGGACAAGATCAGTTCAGCTTCCAAATCTCGGAAGGGGAAAGCTTCAACCTATTCTTGATTCCTAACGGTCATAACTTCAATGACTTTGCGTCCATGCAAGATGGTCAGTATGAGTTCCGTGCGGCAGATGGCTCTCCTGCGAACATGGATACGGTCGACCCACAACTCGTGTTTGTGGGTGCTGATGGTTCTGAAACCGTGATTCAAAGCCAATTTGGTGATGCAGTCTTCCATGGCGGCACAAGCTCAGAGCTCAACCAAGATGGCATTGAACATACTCGAACTACTGTGAACGAAGACGGTGAACTGGTTTACGGCTTTGAAGATCTCTACGGTGGCGGCGATGCCGATTATAGTGACTTCAACTTCACCATTGATGTAGGTGAAGTGAACAGCCAGATCTACAGCGGTGAAGTAACAGTCGGTCCAGATGGTTCTGTAACGCTTCCAACCACAGCAATTGAACAAGAGCTACAGATTCAATTGCCAGAAGACTTTAACCAACAGCTAGAAATCAATGTGACGGCAACGGCGACAGAGCTATCAAATAATGATTCTGAAACCGTTTCTCAAACCATCTACGTCAATGCAACGGGTGCTCACATTGAACATACGCCTGAAGCATTGCCTGTTTCTGCTGTGGTTGAAGAAGATGGTTCAATCCTAATCACGCAAGAAGATTTGCTCGCTAATGCGCGTGACTTGGATGGAGACCAACTGATAGCACTGAACTTGGCAACGGATGATGAAAACATCACCATCACAGACAATGGTGACGGTACTTACACCTTAACGCCAGATGCGGACTTTAATGGTGACATCACCTTTACGTTCGATGTGTCGGACGGCGATGATGTTGTCTCTACCAACCTTGAGTTATTGGTGTCACCAGTTAACGATGCGCCTGAACCACAAGATCAAGCGTTCACCATTGGTGAAGATGGTGTGCTGACCTTTACTGATGCGGATCTCCTAACAGGCGCTACCGATATTGAAGGGGATGACTTATCTGTTGAGGGCGTCACTTACACAGGCGCGGACGGTGTTCTTACTGACAATGGTGATGGCACATATAGCTTCGCACCAAACGAGAACTTTAATGGCGACGTGAACTTCACTTTCGATGTTTCCGATGGCACGGATACCGTGACGGCGAATATCGACGTAAGCGTGACGCCGGAGAACGATCCACCGGTTGCAGGCAGCACGGCTTACACCGTTCATGAAGACAATTCGATTACCATTAGTAACGAACAGCTGTTGGCTAACTCGTCTGATATAGAAGGCGAAGTGGCGATTGATAGCGTGAGCTATAGCGGTAACGATGGTGTGTTAGAAATCAACGGTGATGGTACTTACACCTTCTCACCAAACGAGAACTTCAGCGGCGAGGTGAGCCTAGATGTTGTCGTTGTCGATGAAGATGGTGCAACGGACTCTACCACTGCAGGCATTACTGTGATTGAGGTAAATGACCCACCAATCGCAGGTCCTACCGCATACACTATCGATGAAGACCAAGTTCTAACCTTCAGTGAATCGCAAGTGCTACTGAATGCTTCGGATGTTGAAGGGGATGTTGAGCTAGTAGGCATCAGCTACGACGGTCCAGATGGCATCTTCTCAGTAAACGGTGATGGTACTTGTAGCTTTGCACCGAATGAAAACTTCAACGGTCAAGTACAGTTGGATGTGACCATTCGCGATGAAGATGGCGCAGAGGTTGATACTTACATCACAGTCGATGTCTTACCAATCAATGATGCACCTGTATCTGGTAACTTGGCGTACAGCGTTGATGAAGACAATTCAATTACGCTAAGCCAAGAGCAGCTACTTGCTCAAACATCGGATGTAGAAGGTGATGCGCTGACTGCGTCTAATCTAGTGGTTGACGGTGATGCAACGGTTACGGCAAATGATGATGGCAGCTTTACCATTACGCCTGATGCGAACTTCAATGGTGACATTGATATCACGTTCGATATCAACGACGGCAGCGACACTATTGTTGCAACGGCGGACCTAACCGTTAACCCAGTTAATGACTTGCCGCAGCCGGAAGATCAAGCGTTCACCATTGGTGAAGATGGTGTGTTGACCTTCACTGATCAAGACCTGTTGGATGGTGCAACGGACATCGATGGCGATGACCTATCGGTAGAGGGCGTGACTTACACAGGTGCCGACGGCGTCCTAACTGACAATGGCAATGGCACGTACAGCTTCGCACCGAATGAGAACTTCAACGGTGACGTGAACTTCACTTTTGATGTGTCAGACGGTACGGATACGACCTCTGCCAACATTGATGTGAGTGTGACGCCAGAGAACGATCCTCCGGTTGCGGGCAGCACGTCTTACACGGTGCATGAAGATAATTCGATCACCATCAGTAACGAGCAGTTATTGGCTAACTCATCTGACGTAGAAGGTGAAGTAGCAATCGACAGCGTCAGCTACAGTGGCGCAGATGGCGTGTTCCAAGACAATGGTGACGGTACTTACACCTTCTCGCCAAACGAGAACTTCAATGGTGAAGTGAGCCTAGATGTTGTCGTGGTAGATGAAGACGGTGCGACGGACTCAACCACCGCTGGCATTACTGTTCTTGAGGTGAACGACCCACCAATCGCAGGCGCGACCAGCTACTCAGTGAACGAAGACGAAGTCATCACCATTAGCTCTGAACAGCTGTTGGCGAACGCTTCTGACGTTGAAGGTGAAGTTGCGATTGATAGCGTCAGCTACAGCGGTTCCGACGGTATCTTTACCGATAACGGTGACGGTACATTCAGCTTCGCACCAAACGCAAACTTCGATGGCGATGTGAGCCTAGATGTTGTGGTTGTTGATGAAGACGGTGCAACTGCGTCAACTAATGCAAACATCGATGTATTGCCAATCAACGATGCGCCAGTATCGGGCAACTTGGCTTACAGTGTCGATGAAGACAATTCAATTACGCTTAGCCAAGAGCAGCTTCTTGCTCAAGCATCGGATGTAGAAGGGGACGCGCTAACCGCGACTAACCTAGTGGTTGACGGTGATGCAACGGTTACGGCAAACGATGATGGCAGCTTTACCATTACGCCTGATGCGAACTTCAATGGTGACATTGATATCACGTTCGACATCAACGACGGCAGCGACACTATTGTTGCAACAGCTGACCTGACGGTTAATCCAGTTAACGACCTACCACAGCCAGAAGATCAAGCGTTCACCATTGGTGAAGATGGCGTCTTGCTGTTCACTGATGAAGATCTGCTTGATGGTGCAACGGATATCGATGGCGATAGTCTTTCGGTAGAAGGTGTGAGCTACACTGGTGCAGATGGTGTCCTAACCGACAACGGTGACGGTACTTACAGCTTCGCGCCAAACGAAAACTTCAATGGCGACGTGAACTTTACCTTCGATGTTTCTGACGGCACGGATACCGTGACCGCAAATATCGACGTAAGTGTGACGCCAGAGAACGATCCACCAGTGGCAGGCAGCACGTCTTACACGGTGCATGAAGATAATTCGATCACCATCAGTAACGAACAACTATTGGCTAACTCATCTGACGTCGAAGGCGAAGTAGCAATCAACAGCGTCAGCTACAGCGGCGCAG
Organism: Vibrio sp. 704; assembly: GCF_033339295.1. Taxonomy (NCBI): domain Bacteria; kingdom Pseudomonadati; phylum Pseudomonadota; class Gammaproteobacteria; order Vibrionales; family Vibrionaceae; genus Vibrio; species Vibrio sp. 704. The sequence continues at coordinate 151,395 of NZ_JAWOUH010000009.1, forward strand.
ATGGCGTGTTCCAAGACAATGGTGATGGTACTTACACCTTCTCGCCAAACGAGAACTTCAATGGTGAAGTCAGCCTAGATGTTGTCGTGGTAGATGAAGACGGTGCGACGGACTCAACCACCGCTGGCATTACTGTTCTTGAGGTGAATGATCCGCCAATTGCCGGTGCAACTAGCTACTCAGTCAACGAAGACGAAGTCATCACCATTAGCTCTGAGCAGCTGTTGGCGAATGCTTCTGACGTTGAAGGTGACGTCGCGATTGATAGCGTCAGCTACAGCGGCTCCGACGGTATCTTTACTGACAACGGCGACGGTACATTCAGCTTCGCACCAAACGAAAACTTCAACGGTGATGTCAGCCTAGATGTTGTCGTGACCGATGAAGATGGTGCAACGGTAGCAACCAATGCAAACATCGATGTTCTTCCAGTCAACGATGCTCCAGTATCAGGTGATTTGGCTTACAGCGTGGATGAAGATGGTTCTATCACTCTCAGCCAAGAGCAACTTCTTGCACAAGCAGGCGACGTGGATGGTGATGACCTAACTGCATCCAACCTGACTGTTGACGGCAATGCGACCGTTGTTGCAAACGATGACGGCAGCTTCACAATCACACCGGATGCAGACTTCAATGGCGACATTGATCTGAGCTTCGACATTACGGACGGCGATGCAACCATTCAAGCGACTGCCGATCTGACTGTGAACCCAGTGAATGACTTGCCAACGGTTGGTCAGCCACAGTTCGTCACGCAAGAAGACACCAGCTTCACCTTTACCGAAGAGCAACTGCTGCAAAATGCAGGTGATATCGATGGTGATAACCTAACCGTAGAAAACGTTGCTTCTGACAGCGGTACTTTGGTTGATAACGGTGACGGCACGTACACCTTCGCACCGAATGAAAACTTCGATGGCAACGTGAACGTAACGTTTGATGTCAACGATGGCACCGCAACCGTACCAGCAGAAGCGAACATTGATGTTCAATCTGTTGTTGATATGCCAGAGCTTTCGATTGCTTCGGACTTGGTGATTGCGTCTGATAACTTCGAGTCTGGCTCGAACGGTTGGAACGCGAACACTGAAAGCTCTCAAGGCTTCGAAACGGGCGACATGCTGGGTCGTATTGGTGGCACTGGCGGTGATGAAGCGGTCAGCAAAACCTACGAGATCCCAAGTGATGTTAATGAAGTGAATATATCGTTTAGCTTCTACGAAATCGATTCTTGGGATGGCGAGTCGTTCCAAATCTTTGTGGGCGGTGAACAGCTAACCACCTTGGAAAACTCCGCGTTCCGTACTCAAGATGGTACGACAACGCTTTACGACTCAGATGGTAATGAAGTGGGTGAAGTGATCCACGGAGCCTCTCAACGTGAAGGCTTCAGTGGTTGGAATGACCAAGCTCACCAAATCAACCTAACGGTTCCTGTCGAGGATGGTGAATTGCAACTGGGCTTCGGCTCAACCTTGAATCAAGACGTTTGGGATGAATCGTTCGGTATCGACAACATCGAAATCACGGTAGCGGATGCGGATTACCAAATCATTGGTACCGAAGATACACCTGTGCCGCTTGATATCGATGCAGCATTGACCGATACCGATGGCTCAGAAAACCTCGCTATCTTGATTGAAGATGTGCCAGAAGGCAGCGCATTATCAGCGGGTGTTGATAATGGCGACGGCACTTGGTCACTACAACCAGGCGAGCTAGAAGGACTAGAGTTTATCCCTTCTGCGGACTTCAACGGCGATGTGACGCTAACCGTGAATGCAACCTCTACAGATGTTGATACCGGAACCACAGCGACAGCGACGCAAGATGTGACGATTCATATCTCGCCAACCAATGATGCACCAGAAGTGACGGGTGATATCACTTCGGTAACTGCCGAAGACAACAGCATTACGCTAACTCAAGAGCAGTTACTTGAGCATGCCGTTGATATCGATGGTGACGACCTAAGCGCAATCAACCTGAGCACCAATGATGAAAATGCAACGGTTGAAATGAACGAGGATGGCAGCTTCACCATTACTCCGAGCGAGAACTTCTACGGTGACATTGAGTTTAGTTACGATGTCACGGATGGCGAAGAAGTGGTTGCGGCTGGTCTCGACTTAACGGTAACGCCAGTCAATGACGCACCAGAGCCACAAGATCAAGCGTTCACTGTGGGTGAGGACGGTCTTCTTACCTTCACCGATGCTGACTTGTTAACAGGCGCGACGGATGTAGAAGGTGACAACCTAACAGTTGAAGGCGTGACTTACACAGGTGCAGACGGTGTTCTCACCGACAATGGTGACGGCACTTACAGCTTCGCACCGAATGAGAACTTCAATGGCGATGTGAACTTCACTTTCGATGTTTCCGATGGCGCGGATACCGTGACGGCAAATATCGATGTAACAGTTACGCCAGAGAACGATCCACCAGTTGCGGGCAGCACGTCTTACACAGTGCATGAAGACAACTCGATCACCATTAGTGATGAGCAACTACTGGCTAATTCGTCTGATATCGAGGGTGATGTTGCGATCAGCAGCGTGAGCTACAGCGGTAGCGACGGTGTGCTAGAAATTAATGGCGATGGTACTTACACCTTCTCACCAAACGAAAACTTTACAGGCGATGTTAGCCTTGATGTTGTAGTGGTTGACGAGGACGGCGCGGTTGATACAACAACAGCGGGAATTACCGTTCTTGAGGTGAACGATCCACCAATCGCAGGTGCGACCAGCTACTCAGTGAACGAAGACGAAGTCATCACCATTAGCTCTGAACAGCTATTGGCGAACGCTTCTGATGTTGAAGGTGAAGTTGCGATTGATAGCGTCAGCTACAGCGGCTCCGACGGTATCTTTACCGATAACGGTGACGGTACATTCAGCTTCGCACCAAACGCCAACTTCGATGGCGATGTCAGCCTAGATGTTGTGGTTGTTGATGAAGACGGTGCAACTGCGGCAACTAACGCAAACATCGATGTATTGCCAATCAACGATGCGCCAGTATCGGGCAACTTGGCTTACAGTGTCGATGAAGACAATTCAATTACGCTAAGCCAAGAACAGCTTCTTGCTCAAGCATCGGATGTAGAAGGTGACGCGCTAACCGCGACTAACCTAGTGGTTGACGGTGATGCAACGGTCACGGCAAACGATGATGGCAGCTTCACCATCACGCCTGATGCGAACTTCAATGGCGACATTGATATCACGTTCGACATCAACGACGGCACCGACGCTATTGTTGCAACAGCTGACCTGACGGTTAATCCAGTTAACGACCTACCACAGCCAGAAGATCAAGCGTTCACCATTGGTGAAGATGGCGTCTTGTTGTTCACTGATGAGGATCTGCTTGATGGCGCAACAGATATCGATGGCGATGACCTATCGGTTGAAGGCGTGAGCTACACAGGCGCTGATGGTGTTCTAACCGACAATGGTGATGGCACTTACAGCTTCGCGCCAAACGAAAACTTCAATGGCGACGTGAACTTTACCTTCGATGTTTCCGATGGCACGGATACCGTGACCGCAAATATCGATGTAAGCGTGACGCCAGAGAACGATCCACCAGTGGCAGGCAGCACGTCTTACACGGTGCATGAAGACAATTCGATCACCATCAGTAACGAGCAGTTATTGGCTAACTCATCTGACGTAGAAGGTGAAGTAGCAATCGACACCGTCAGCTACAGTGGCGCAGATGGCGTGTTCCAAGACAATGGTGACGGTACTTACACCTTCTCTCCAAACGAGAACTTCAATGGCGAGGTCAGCCTAGACGTTGTGGTTGTCGATGAAGAGGGCGCTACAGACTCAACCACTGCGGGTATCACAGTACTTGAGGTGAACGATCCACCAATCGCAGGTGCGACAAGTTACTCTGTCAATGAAGACGAAGTCATTATCTTCACGGAAGAGCAACTGCTAGCGCAGTCAAGCGATGTGGAAGGTGACGTGAGCCTAGAAAGCGTCTCTTACAGTGGTAGCGACGGCATTCTTACGGCGAATGACGATGGCACTTACAGCTTCGCGCCAAATGAAAACTTCAACGGTGGCGTAAGCCTAGACGTAGTCGTCGCTGATGAAGACGGTGCAACTGCGACAACCAACGCGAACATTGATGTATTGCCAGTCAACGATGCTCCGGTATCTGGCGACTTGGCTTACAGCGTCGATGAAGACGGTTCAATCACATTGAGTCAAGAGCAGTTACTGGCTCAAGCGGGTGACGTCGACAGCGATAATCTAGAAGCAGTGAACTTAACCGCGGTAGCCAATGCAACCGTTGTTGAGAACCAAGATGGTAGCTTTACGATTACGCCTGATGCGAACTTCAATGGCGATATCGACCTAAGCTTCGACTTGATTGATAACGATGGTGCGAGCGTGGAAGTGGGCGTTGACCTAACGGTGAACCCAATTAACGATGCGCCGCAATCAACGCCAGTGAATATTGCTGGCACCGAAGATACCACCATTCTTATCACTCAGGACATGTTGCTTGCTAACGCGACAGATATCGACAACACCTACGATGAACTGTCTGCTGTCGACCTAGTGATTGATGAGCAATACGGTGACTTGCTAGACAACGGTGATGGCACTTGGTCATTCACTCCTGCGGAGAACTTCAACGGTGATGTGCCAATGTCGTTCGGTGTCAGCGATGGTGATTTAGTTACGCCGGTTGAAGGCAATCTAAACATCGAAGCGGTTAACGATGCACCAGAAGCGCCAACCATCCAGATGCAAGGCGAAGAAGATGTGGTCATGGTGATTGACCCTGCTTACATCGCTGATCAAGTTACGGATCTTGATGGTGACGAAATCAGTGTAGAAAGCATCACGGTTCGTGCTCCTGCAAACGCGACATTAACTCAGCAACCAGATGGTATGTACCACTTGGTGACCACACAAGACTTCAATGGTTTGGTGGAACTGGGCTACACCGCGACGGATGGTGAAGAAGTGGTTGAAGGCTCGTTGAATGTGGATGTTATTCCAGTCAATGATGCTCCATTCAATGTGGGTAATGCCTTTATGGCAACCGACGAGGATGGCGCATTCACCTTCGACGCGGGCGACCTGATGAACCTGTTCGGCGATATCGACACTGAAAACCTAGTCGTATCACGCATTATCACCGCAGAAGGTGAAGATGGTGGTGAGGTAACAGACAACGGTGACGGTACTTGGACATTCACACCGACTGGCGATTTTGCAGGGGTTTCTGACTTGCAAGTTGTGGTAAGTGACGGTGAGTTTGAGACGGTACTTGACGTACCAGTGTTTGTTCGCCCTGTTGCCGATGGCGCAGTCATCACAACCGACCATGATGGTCCGTTAGTGTTCGGTGAGGACGAAACAGGTCACCTAGGCTTGAATGTCGGTCTAATCGACGATTCAGAAACGCTAAGTAACCTAGTGATGACTGGTTTCCCTGTTGGCTTCGAAGTTACGGATGGTGTGAACACCATTACCATCACGGAGCCGGGTCAATACATCGACTTGAACGAGTGGGATATTTCAGACCTGCAAATGACGCCTCCGGCTGACTTTAATGGCGAGTTCTTCGTAACCGTGACCGCAACCACGGTGGATTACGGTGACGAGCCAGAAGAGTTCGAAGATGGCATCGATTCAGGTGACTTCGAAACCCTAGCGGGTGAACCCGTTATCCTAACCGCTGATGACCTAATCGGATTGGCAGAAAACGTAGACGCTGACGCGGGTGATGAAGTGAAATTCGTTCACCTAGCTGATCGCAGCCAAGGTGAGATTGTCGATAACGGTGATGGCACATGGACATTCAATCCAGCACCAGGCTTTACTGGTGAAGCGGATATCGCATACGTGATTGATAAAGACGGTGTGCTTCATGATGAGCAAACAGGTGTGGTCGTGAAAGAAGATGCGCCACAAGAGAATGCTTCTCCAGAAATCGACAGTATTTCTACCACAGAAATGGCAGCGGATGGCACCTTGTCGTTCACCAATGATGACATGCTATCGACCTTGAGCGATGCAGAAGGCGACAGCTTGAGCATTGAGTCAGTGAGCCTAATGGAAGGTCAAGGTGTGATAGAGACCGATAACCAAGGTAACTACCAATTCACACCAGCAGAAGGCTACACCGGAGATGTTCAAGTTGGCTTCATTGCAACTGACGGTGAAAACCGCATTGAGAGCTTCTTCAATGTCGACATCCAAGGTGAAGGTGAAACCACAACCAGCGAAGGCTACGCACTGGCTGATGATGGTTCACTAACACTAACGGAAGCGCAGTTGATTGATGAGCTTGGCATTAGCCCTTCAGCAGAAGTGTTGGATGTCGCCGATGCAAACGATGCTGGTTTCTTCGCGAAATCAGGTGATGAAGAGTGGACATACTGGCCAAACGATGACTTCGATGGCAATTTGGCTATGGATGTTCAGGTCAACGACAACGGTGAAGTATCGACTCAGAATCTGAGCATCCAAGTTGCGGACGACTCAGCGCAAAGCGACGAGCCACAAATCCAAACTGCTCAAGCATCATCAGAGCAGCAAGTCGGCGAAGCGCAACAACCTGAAGAGCAAGCAGCAAACGGTGCAGACAGTGAAGAGGAGAGCGCAGCTGATGTGACTGCAGCACCAGGCGATACCATTTCTATCTCGGTTCCAGATGAGGTCAGTGGTAACGAATCGGTGGATTATGCAGAAATGTCCGGTCTACCTGATGGTGCATCAGTAAGCAACGCACTGGATAATGGCGATGGCAGCTTCACATTAAGTGGCAACCTGAACCAACCAGTATCGGTTGACTTACCAGAAGGTTACGAAGGTACGAGCGAAATCCAATTCCAAGGTTACGACGAATTGGGCAGCGCAGTAGAAGGTGCGAGTGGCACAGTTGAAGTTGAAGTCGATGATCAATACACCATGCAGGGTTCTGCTCAAGATCAGCAACCAGATATGGCGGGTATGGAATCTGGCGGCAGCGACTGGACAAGTGCGGGAGGTCAAGATCAAGGTGTTGACTTCACGGATGACTCTGGCAGCTTCGACTCGGATACTCAAACAGGTACTGACCAAGGCAACGATTTCGATCAAAGCTCAATGTAACTAGTCATAGACGAGGGCAGTGTCATTGCTGCCCAAACCAAAGCCATGCAGAGCCTACTTTGCATGGCTTTTTTGTTGGGCTTCTTTCTATGAGCTTTAGAAAAAACTTGGAAATTGAAAAAAGTATTCTTAGCTAGTTTATACCCAAGTAACCTCGAGATGTTAGGTTCAGCGAGAATGGCTTGGTTTGTAGACGCGGCGGCGATTTAAAGGTCTAGTGGGTCTAAATCAAGAATCGACAACAAAGTATACAAACCAAGACAGCTCGCCCTTCGGGAGCGTGTCATTGACTCGGCTTCTGTGTCAAACAACTTGGAAAGAGCTGACTATTACGCTGCGTTGTTTTCCTTGACCCCGAATCAATGACAACGCTCTGAATCCTGCATCTTGAAGTCACTTGGGTATAAGAGTCATTTACAAGGAGGAGCAACATGTACCGTTATGTCAGTTCGCCAAAAGCATCGAAGTACATAGTGCCACCACCACAGCATCGCGAGTTGTCGAGTATCGATGTACCGGAGTCAGAACTTGAGATGCGTGAAATTCTGAACAATTGGTTTGCCGATGGATTGGCGCCCATCATTGAAAATGAGGACAATGACATCTCTGCTAATGAGCAACAGCGCTTTGAGCAGCTCAGCCGCACGGTGGGCGTGTTACTGCGTAATAAAGATTACTACTTCGCCACTAAGCGGATTCTTTCGTTGTGGGAGCAAGACTGCTTAGAAACGACTTACGTTAATTATCTGATTTTACGTAGTGAGCGCATACCATACTTCGAATAAGCCCTATTTATAGGCTTAAAATAGTGGTTTACATGGTTTTCTTAGTAACTTTTGACACCTGTATTTAACATTTTTGTAAACATCGTTATATTTAAGGCTCATCGTTGTCAGGAGTTTATGGATGAACCTTACGATATCAGGGAAGTTGCAGCTCAGTTTTGTGCTGCTAGCCGTACTTTTTATGGCATCAGCGGTATTCACGTATCGCAACGTCACTACCGTAGAGCAATACGCCTCTTCGTTACTTAAATCCGATTTACCGACCGTCGACACCAGTCGCGGCATCCAACAGTCCGTTCAAGCGTCGCTGTCCTCGATTCGAGCCTACATGTTGCTAGGTGGCGATGAAGAGGCGAGCGCACGTCTGAGTGAGGACGTGCGTAATATCATGGCATCTACAGAAGAGTCGCTTCCAACGTTGCAGGCGTTGATCTCTGAACAGGATTTTCAAGCGATCCAAAGCCAGTGGGACGCGGTAAAAGTTTCTCTAAACAAGCTGATTGAACTTAGCCACAGTGATGAGAACTTACCCGCACACAACCTCTTTATTAACGAAGCGGCACCCATTGCAGAAGTGGCACTTGACCAGCTTCAAAGCTTAATCAACGAAGAGTCAGGAAACCCATTCGGTGGAGACAGAAAACGTCTGTTCAAAGTTTATGCCGACAGCTATACCTCGCTCGCCAATGCACTGTCTGCACTGCGAGATTTCCTGTTATACGGGCAGCAAGATCATCTAGACAAATACCACGACTTGATTAAATACCACAATCAATCTGTGGCGGAAATCGATAGCAAACTCGACAGACTTACCGATAACGACCAATCACTGTGGTCACTGTTTAAAGAAATGCAGCAACTGTACTTTCCTTTAGCAGAGCAGGTGATTGCATTGCGTCAATCGCCAGAATGGAACGAATCAAACTTGTTAATGGCGAATGAACTGTTGCCAGCAGCGGATGCACTAGACCAAAGTTTAGAAACGATCGTATTGGCTCAGCAAAGTCGTGCTGATCAAAGTGGACAGGGTATTAATCAGTCGATCAAGAACGTACTGACCACTATGTTGATTGCAGCAGCATTAGTTTTGTTTGCCGCAGTAGCGATTTCAAAATACATGGGCAACACCATTGGTCGCCGAGTGAAAAACTTATCGGAGCGAGCCAAGACGATCGCTTCAGGAGATGTTTCTCAGCCTCCGTTAACTGTTGTTGGGAAAGATGAATTGGCAGACCTTACCGATTCGATTAACCGCATGAACCAATCGTTAGCGAGCATCGTGGCAGGGGTGAGTGAGAAAGCGCACCAAGTGGATACCAGCATGGGGGCTTTATTGGAATCGGCGCAAGTCACTTCATCGAATGTTGAACAGCAACAGACCAGCATTGTTGAAATGGGAAGCCAATTGGATGAAATCGCTTTAGCCGCGCGTAACACCCTAGATCAAGCCAATCAATCGGTGCAGAAGCTTTCTGATTCAAAAGGCGAGATTGAACAAGGTCGCGATGCACTAGAGCAAAACAAAGTCACCATGGAAAGTTTGCACGGCAGCATTGAAACTGCGAGTACGCAAGTCACACAGCTAAGCAAAGAGAGCGAAGCCATTGGTCGAGTGACGGAAGTGATTGAAGGTTTGGCAGAGCAAACTAACTTACTGGCATTGAATGCCGCGATAGAAGCAGCGCGCGCAGGTGACCAAGGGCGAGGCTTTGCGGTTGTGGCGGACGAAGTACGCATGTTAGCGACGCGCACTACTCAATCGACGACAGAAATCAACGGCATCATTAATGCGATTCAACGCTCGACTAATTCGGTGGTTGAGGAGATTGAACACAGCCAATCACTTGCGGAGCAGGGCGCTGAGCACATTGAAAAAGCGGTAACTCGTTTGCTCGTCACTACCGAGCAAATTGGGTCTTTGAATGAACAAATGGCAGAACTTGCGGCAGCGGCAGAGCAGCAATCTCATGCGACCAATTCTATCACTGGATTGATGTCCGGTATTACTCAATCAGTGGATGAGGTTTCGAATAACAGCCAACGTGCATCAGAGACATCATTGCAAGTAAAAGAGCAAGTTACTGAGCTGAATCAACAGATGGCAACTTTCAAAACGGCGTAGATAAGGTTTACATCTTTCATCGATTTTTGAACGTTAACCAAATAGTAAAAAAGCCCCAATCCTTTTTACACAAAAAGGGTTGGGGCTTTTTGTTGGATGATACGCCGATATTCGTCTGCTTGCTCATTGGATTTGGCTATTTAAATCATAGCTAAAACCAAATTCTCTTCGCCGAGCCGGAGTCGTAATATGACTCCATCGGCAGCAAATACTGCAAAAGAATTTTTAAACTTTATACCAATCCCGGTAAGAGAATCGTTCGTTACTACGATTGGTATCATCCTCCTAGGAGCAAGATTATGAACAAACAAGTAAGCCTAATTGGTCTAGACAGCGAACAATCAGCACAACTAGCTCAACAGCTAAATCAACTGCTAGCGCATTACCAAGTGTTGTACATGAACTCTCGCGGTTACCACTGGAACATTAAAGGTGCGCAATTCTTCGAACTGCACGTAAAATTTGAAGAAATCTATACTGATCTACAAACAAAAATCGATGAGCTTGCAGAGCGTATTCTAACTTTGGGTCATACGCCAGCGCATGCATTCAGCAACTACTTGGAAGCAAGTGAAATTAAAGAACATCAAAACGCGACTTCTGGTGAGGAGTGTGTACAAGGTCTGGTTCAAGGCTTTAGCGTTCTACTTCTAAAACAGCGTGAGATTCTACAAAACGCGGGTGAAGCAGATGACGAAGGTACAGCGGCATTGATGGGTGACTACATCCGTGAGCAAGAAAAATTAATGTGGATGCTTAACGCTTACCTACAAGGTTAAGCAGCGCATCACCCAAGCAATCCTTGGGAACGCATGAAACAATCGGGAATAAGTCATAAGGGGCACGTTGGTGCCCCTTTTTTTGTTTGCGTATTTTATATGTGTGCTTTATTTGCGTGGTAAGGATTGGAAATGGCTCAATAAATCGCTGAGTTCATTAAGCGCCAACGAGGCTGAATCATTGAAAGTTTCTTGATTACCGTGATGAACAAGGCAAGAGGGCATCTGTGCGTTATACGCTGCCTGTAAGTCGTAAAGGTAATCGCCGACATAAAGCACTTCATCAGGCATCAAACGCCACTCTTTCGCCAATACCTGAAGAGACAAAGGGTCTGGCTTGGGCGGGAAGCATTCACGAGTGATGACTCGTTCCACTGAGATTTGGTTGTGTTCTAGTTTGCGCTGCGTGGCGATTTGGCAGTTGCGCGTCACGATAGCGGTTTTGATTTCATTTTGATGCAAGTGGGCGAGCAATTCATGGCAGCCAATCATTGGAGCAGACTGCTCAGCATCAGAAATCTCGTAATCAAATATCACGTTATGAGCGTGCTCTCGATGATGAGGATGCTCAAGTGCGTCGACAAAATCCAATAGATCTTCACTCTGCGGACAACCTAGCTGTTGTCGCAATTCGCCGAAGTTCATATCAGAACTCACCAAGGTGTTGTCCAAATCAAACACCACGGCTTTAATTTTATCGAGCTGTAAAGGGAATGGAATCATAATGACCTCGTACAACTTAACCGAACTATCGTTTTAAAAAACAAAAGGTTATTGTTAAGTTTAGATTCTTCTGCTTAGATTGTACGAAAATAAATCACTAGTACGTCACAAATTAAATAGTCTTAACGATTTTAGTGTTTGATTACCTTTCCTCAAGACGAAATATTTTGCCGCTGTCGGTAGAAAAGTAGATATAACCAACGGGGCTGATGGTTATATCTCTTACTCGCTCTCCAAGATTCTCCATCAATCTTTTTGATTCGGTGAGCTTGCCATTCTCAATAGAGACCACGTTGATGTGCGCCAGTTTCAATGCACCAGCGAGGATTTTTCCGTCCAACTCTGGGTATTTATCGCCACGGTACAAAATCATATTGCTGGGTGCGATAGAAGGGATGTATACCAACTTTGGATCTTCCATTCCCGGTAACGACTTAGCTTCCCCGACGTCCAACGGTCCCCAATATTCTTTACCATGAGAGACTTTTGCCCAGCCGTAGTTTGCGCCTTTCTTGATTAGATTAATTTCATCGCCACCGCGTGGTCCATGTTCAATCGACCACAGCTGTTTTGTTGTTTCGTCGTAAAACATGCCTTGTGGGTTGCGGTGCCCGTAACTCCATATCTCAGGACGAGCTTCGGAAGGTTTGAATGGGTTGTCTTGCGGAACCGAACCATCAAGGTTGAGACGCAGAATACTGCCAGCATGGGTTTGAGTGTCTTGCCCATTATCACGTTCACCACGGTCACCGATTGAGAAGTAAACTTTGTCGTCAACAAATGAAAGTCGACTGCCGTAGTGACGCCCTGTGTCGGTGATGGCATCAGCAACAAAGAGATCTTTCCAACCCACAAGCTGATTGTTTTGCAATTGCGCCGTCGCTAACGCCACCGTATTGCCTTTGCTCGTGCGCTTGCTGTAGGTAAAGAAGAGTTGCGGGTTTTGCTTATCGGCATTCGGTGCGAGCGCGACATCCAATAAGCCAGCTTGCCCACTGGTGTTCACATCGGGGACGTTAAACAGCTTTTGAGGTTTGCCTGATGTGATATCCAGCAACGAAACCGTACCGTTCTTTTCATTGACGATAACGCGTTGGTTATCTAAGAACTCGATCCCCCAAGGGATCTGAAATCCATTCGCCACTTCGTTAGCGCGGTATTCGGCAGCGTTGGCAGAAAAGGATAAACAAGCGAGTAGGGCAGCTGCAATCGTTCTCATGGTTCCTTCCAATATGAATCGTATTAATGCTTAAAAGCTAACACTAAAAGAGAACGTTTTGCAGAGCATGGTTTGTATAAGAATGTAAAAAATCCCCGATACGAGATCGGGGATTGAATTAAGGCTAGAGAATTGTTTATGTAGCGAGATTACATCGCTTCTTCGAAGATCTTAGAGATTTCTTCGTGAGTTGCTTGTTTAGGGTTAGTGAAACCACAAGCATCTTTCAGTGCGTTGTCTGCTAGTGTTGGGATGTCTTCTAGTTTCGCACCAAGCTCTTTAATACCTGCTGGGATACCCACATCTTTCGCTAGAGTAACGATAGCGTCGATTGCTGCCGCTGCACCTTCTTCAGCAGACATGCCTTCTACGTTTACGCCCATTGCTTTTGCTACGTCACGTAGACGCTCAGGACATACTTGCGCGTTGTAACGCTGTACGTGAGGTAGAAGAATCGCGTTACAAACACCGTGTGGAAGGTCGTAGAAACCACCTAGCTGGTGTGCCATTGCGTGTACGTAACCTAGAGAAGCGTTGTTGAACGCCATACCCGCCATGAACTGTGCGTATGCCATTTGTTCACGAGCTTCTAGATCTTCACCGTTTTTCACTGCTGTGCGTAGGTAAGCTTGGATAAGCTCAATCGCTTTGATTGCTACTGCATCAGTGATTGGTGTTGCCGCGATAGATACGTAAGCTTCAATCGCGTGAGTTAGGGCATCCATACCTGTTGCCGCAGTTAGCGAAGCAGGTTTAGCGAGCATTAGCTCTGGATCGTTTACCGAGATAAGCGGTGTTGTGTGCTTATCAACGATAGCCATCTTAATGTGACGCTCTTCGTCAGTGATGATGCAGAAACGCGTCATTTCAGATGCAGTACCCGCCGTCGTGTTGATCGCGATAAGTGGCATCATTGGTTTTGCAGATTGGTCTACGCCTTCGTAATCTGCGATTTTGCCGCCGTTAGAAGCAACAAGCGCGATACCTTTCGCACAGTCGTGTGGTGAACCGCCGCCTAGAGAGATAACGAAGTCACATTCGTTATCAGTAAGAAGTGCTAAGCCGTCGTTAACGTTGCTGATAGTTGGATTTGGTTGAGTGCCATCAAACACAACGGTTGCTACATCGCGCTCAGTGAGAAGGTCTTGAACTTGTTTGACTACACCGATTTGGTTAAGGATCTTATCCGTAACGATCAAACCTTTTTTAAAGCCTTGAGATTGGATGCTGTCTGCTGCGTCTTTCAAACAACCAGCGCCCATTAGGTTTACCGTAGGGATAAAAAATGCACTTGTCATATTGGATAGCTCCGTCGTTATTTTTAATAATCTTTCTTAATTTGCCATTTACTGTCGCACATTCGTTTCCAGATTGAAGTTGATCTAAAGCAAGTTTACCCACTTAGAGGTAATTGCAAGAGAAAAACTGTGACAGTGATCTTGTTGCACTGCGTATAAGTGCAACACTGATATAAAGTAGAACAAATATGAAACTATGGACGCAAACGATTGGCAGAAATTGACTTCTGACGCGGATATATCTCTAAATTCGACTAAAGTATAAAAAATCCCCATTAATAACTTAATTATCAATGGGGATAGGGAAGTGTTTTATAAGCTAACTACTAATAATTAAGCTATTTTAATCAGTTTTGATACTAACTTTTCGATACCTGAAGCCGCTTGAGAGATATTCTCTGCCAACATGTAAGCAGGGGTTGAAAGTACGAGGTGTTTTTCATCAAAAACGATGTCTTCGACAGGGCACGTGGTGTGTTCACCGCCCATTTGATTAAATGCTATTGAGACTGCCTCATCGTTGCCTACCGTTCCTTTCACGCCTTGCTCATAAATCATCGGAATAATGACAGGAGAAATACACAGATAGCCAGCTGGTTTTTTCGCATTAGCAAACGCGCGACAAGCTTGAGCTACGTGTGTGTTAATGGAGCACTCCGCACCCGAAACAGCGAAGTCGGTTAAGTTTTTCGCGGCACCAAACCCACCTGGAAGCAGTAGGGCATCGTATTCATCGACGTTAAGTTTGGCGACATCGTCAATATTTCCGCGTGCAATACGAGCTGATTCGATCAATACGTTACGTGTTTCATCCATTTCGTCACCAGTTAGGTGATTGATGACGTGGAGTTGGTCAATGTTAGGTGCAAAGCAGTGCCAAGTTGCACCTGCCTTCTCGATGGCGTAGAGCGCCAACACTGCTTCGTGGATCTCAGAACCGTCGTAAACGCCTGAACCACTTAAAATGACTGCGACTTTTTTCATGTTTGGATTCCTTTACTCTGAACGTTCCTTAGATTGCTCTTCGCTATCTAGACCATGCGTTTCCGAATGTGTTTTAACGTTTTCACTCTCGTTGTCATCTTCATCATAGTAGCGCACAACAAAGGGTGTAAGCATAACACTAGAGGGCAGAAAATGTTTCATATCGACTCCAACGGCTTAATAGAATGATTTTTATACTGATTTTTATAAAACAGTACGTTGAACCTGATCATTTTTGAGTTAAGCTGACGTTTCCTTTGGCATTCGTGAGTGGTAGGTCACATGAAATCAGTGCAATTTCGTTTCACACTTTATGGTTGTATCGCGATTCTCTCTTGGAGTTGTCTGCTTGGCATCGCGAGGTTGGTTACGGAGAGTTTAGGTCCTGTAGGCGGGGCAGCCATGTTGTACTCTCTTAGCTCTGTTTTCCTTCTTATCGTGGTCGGTATTCCAAAGTTGTCTTACTTTTCTCCCAAGTATCTTGCGCTTGGTGGTGCGATGTTCGTCTGTTATGAAATATTTCTCGCTCTATCTTTGGGATATTCCAACTCGCGCGCGCAGGCAATTGAGGTGTCGATTGTCAATTACCTTTGGCCCGCACTGACGGTTTTATTTGCGGTCCTTGGCAGCAATAAAAAAACAAACTGGTTGCTTTATCCCGCAGTTACGCTGGCGTTTGTTGGGGTTGCTTGGACTGTGAGCGGTGAGAATGGCTTATCCATAACTCAGATCATGTCCAATGTTAGTAGTAACCCTCTGGTGTATTTTATGGCTTTCGCTGGCGCGGTTATATGGGCTTTTTATTGCAACTTAACCCAAAGGCAGCAATCTAAACATAATGCGATTACCCTGTTTTTTATTGCAACAGCTGTTTCGCTTTGGGTCAAATACGCGTTTACGGATGAGCCACCAATGACATTCAGTTGGGAAGCGATGGGGTACTTAGTGGCCTCTGCCGCTTTAATGGCTGGTGGTTATGGTTTATGGAATATCGCGATCGTTGGCGGCAATATGGTTTTTCTCGCCACCTTGTCTTACTTCACACCCATTTTTTCCGCTTTATTTTCTTCCATTATTCTTGGCGTAACTCTGAGCCATAGCTTTTGGCAGGGCGTTGTGATGGTAACGGTGGGCTCGCTGATGTGTTGGTTAGTCACCAAAGAGAAGCGCGAAGCGGCTGGGTAAGTTACCAACGAGATCAGAGAATTTAAGTGAGCAACGAACAGATCTCCCTTGCGAGCTGTATTCGAATACGAAGCAACTAAATCGAAAAAATTAAAAAAGCTCCCGAGATTGGGAGCTTTTTATTGAGTTTTAACGGCTCTTTGGTGGCGCTCTAATAAGCGACGTTCAAGTGTAGTTGAAGCTTGAATCTGTGCTTTGACAGTCGCTTGATAAGCTGCTTACGAGTGTGCTCTAGTGTGTCAAGCTCCAATGTGTCGTCATCAATATGTACGTCCACATTTACTCGTAGCTCTTGGCCCACCTTCGTTACGCCAGCCAGTTTCAATTGATGCTCAGTCACTTTTTCAATCTCAAGAACATCTTTGCCAACGCTCTGACACAGCTCTTTGCTTGGTGTCATCATTAGTAGTTCACGTAAGGCACCTACTAGCATATCGAACGGTACTTTGAGGAAGTAAAAGCCCATTAAAACCATCATCATGGGGTCGGCATATACCGCATACTCAGAGAATGGCGTTAGTGAAACAGCCCAAGCCGAGATAAATCCTACGGTCACCGCCACACTTAGCAGAGTATCCATTTGCCACTGTTTTTTCTCCGCTTCAATCAAGCCTGATGAGAAGCGGAGGCTGCGTTTCGCCATAAACCACCAAGCGTAACCACAACCGATAACATTCACGATGCCGAATAAGGTCGCAATAGAAGCATCGACCTCGCGACCTCCAGACATCAATGCTGATATCGCAGAGTAGAGAGAGAAGCTTACAACCACTAAAATGACGGCTGCTTTTATCGCAATAACGATTGGTTCTAAGACCGCTTTTCCAAATGGGAATACAGATTTTGAAGGCTTGTTAATATAGTAAGAAGCGGCCAGTGACAATAAAGTTAACAGTAAGCTGACCAAAGAGTAAACACCGTCAAAAACGATGACAATTGAGCCTACAAGCAAGCCAAGTACCATACCACCAGCAGCGAACCCAGATGCCAAAAGGGCTGAAATGGTTAGAATACGGTTTTCGTTTTTGCTTGTCCTGTCACACATAAAAGATGCCTTTGAATTTTAATACCTTACTATTCTTCGCTCATAAGGTAATTTAGGCAACCACAAAGTGACCAGTAACTAATTTAAAAAATTGCGTTTTTATTTATGTTCTTATAAAACAATGACTTACTGTGATTTTTTGGTGTCAGTAAAATTGACGCTCACTGATGAAATGTTTAGAAGTCAAATAAATACTCGCTCAATTTATCTGCTAACCACGTCATTGCTGGATGCTCAGTATGGCCGTTAGGTGAAAACATACAGTAGTCTTCTTGCGTCAATCCGTATGTGTGTTTGATAACGGCGAGCTTCTGCTGACGAAGGTAATGGCGGATTAATGGTTCAGGAAGCACGCCCCAAGCGTCTTCTTCTAAGATGGTGTTCAGCATGTAGTCAAAACTCGAAAAACCAATATATCGAGTCGAGAAAGGTTGCAGTTCAGGGTTGTCTTTCTCATTTAGGTACACCATTAGTGCTTGCATCTGACTACGTAGATCTTCGTCTGAGACACGGCGCATCTTACTTAGGCGGTGTTCTACACTGCATACTGACATCATACGTATCTTGCCTAATGGGTTATATACGATACGAGGATCGTCTACTCGCTCATAATCAACGCCGAAAGCAAAATCTACTTGGTGGGTACTGACCAAGTTGGCTAAGTCGCCACTGGATGCCAAGATTAAGTTGAAGGTTGTTGAAGGAAAGCGGTTATTCAATGTATGAGATAATTCTTGCCAGAGATCATCAGGTAAGGAGTCGTCACGTGCTACCCAAACTTCCGCGTTAAACCCTTCCGAGATTTGAGCGCAGGTCTTTCTGACCCGTTGTGCGATGATAAGTAGGTGTTCGCAATCTTTGTAAATGGCTTTACCAGCTTCAGAGAGGGTGAGCTGGTTGCCAGTTCGGTTAAACAATTCAACGTCGAGATCTTTCTCTAATGCCTTAATCGACATACTGAGTTTGGTGCGATTGCAGTCGAGTTGCCTTGCCGCTTCAGAAACAGAACCACACTCAGCGATGGTGCAGAAGGCTTCTACTTGAGTTAAGTTCATGATTTGACACAACCAATAAATGAATTCAAATAATTTGGGTATTATGCAGATGCGCTCCCAAAGCCATGAAAGATTATCGAAAAAAACGCGAATCCGCCAGATAAGTCTATGGTCTTTTAACGGTTTTGCGGTAATCTATGTGGGTTACAAAAAGTGAACATGGAGGCCACGATGGCACAAGATTGGGACGGCTTAGCAAAAAACTGGGAATCAAATCCAGCAACAGAGCAATTTGCGCAGTCGGTGTTTGAGCAGTTACAACAGCTAACTCAGCTTGATGGCATTAAAGTACTAGATTTTGGATGCGGAACAGGGCAGTTAAGTCAACGATTGTCACCGATGGTTAAAGACATCGTAGCATTAGACGCATCGGAAGCCATGATTGAGGAACTCGATAAAAAAGAGCTCGTCAACGTAGAACCTGTGGTAAATGCATTATCTCGCGGCTTGGTTGCTCAGCACCCTGCGTTTCGTGGACAGTTCGACTTGGTGGTTGCATCATCAGTTTTAGCGTTCGTGGAAGACTTAGACGCGTCATTAACGATCTCGCATTCTCTACTTAACCACGGCGGCTATTTTGTTCATTTTGATTGGATTGCAGAATGTGAACAAGACGGTTTTACCCTTGCGAAGTCTGAGCGTGCACTGAAAGAAGCGGGTTTTGCTGAAGTTGAATCGCAACACGTTTTTGACATTACATCTGATGGTAAAACAATGTCGGTATTAATGGGGCTTGGTCGTCGCTAATACCGCTGAATAAAGAACAAAAATGGACAAAAGCGAGCTAACAAGCTCGCTTTTTTCTTATCTGCTGAGGGTATGTGTAACTTCACTTGCTCTAAACAAGTCGTCGTGGTGCAGGCAAGGACATACTCGAACAACTAAGTCTTCGGAGGTTATTTTTAGACGATTATCCTGCGTATCTCCTCCAGCACTTCAGGGTTGGCTATTGCGCCTAAATTTTCGACGTTTCGGTTGTTAACGACTTGCTTAACGGCTAACTCGACCAGCTTTCCTGAGCGTGTCTTAGGTATATCGCTTATTGCGTAAATCGCACTAGGTACATGCCTTGGAGAACATGCAGACTTTAGCTGTGCTTTGATGGAAGCGATCATCTCGTCATTGAGCTCTACCCCTTTGACTAATTGGACAAACAGCCATATTTGTTCGTTGCGATCGACTTCTTTTCCTACTGCGATCGAATCTAGAATACCGTCTATACAGTTCACTTGCTGATAGATTTCGGCCGTGCCGATTCTTACGCCACCGGGATTCAACGTGGTATCACTTCGACCATAAAACACGTATCCCCCAACGCGAGTCTGTTCAACATCATCGCCGTGGTGCCAAATATTGTCGAATTTATCCCAATAAGCGCGATGATATCTCTCACCGGTGTCGTTCCAAAAGCCAGCAGGGAAGTTGGGTAATGAATTGGCACAAACCAACTCACCGCGATCTCCCATTACGCTATTACCTTGTGGGTTAAAGACTCGGACATCGACCCCTAACCCTGCTGATTGGCACTCTCCCCGATAAACGGGAGAAATAGGGTTGCCTAATACAAAGCAGCCACAAATGTCTGTTCCGCCAGAAATCGAGGCGAGGTGTACATCTTCTTTAATGTGCTGATAGACATAATCAAACTGTTCTGGATACAGAACAGAGCCCGTTGAGCAAATGGTTTTCAGATTTGGAAATGCATCACTTTTCTGCGGAGAAAAAGATGCTTTTTCCAGCGCCTCTAGGTATTTTGCTGAGGTTCCAAATAGCGTCACTTCGGCTTGTTCTGCGAGGTCCCAGAGCACATTATGAGTGGGGTAAACAGGGCTACCATCAAAAATCACCAAACATGCACCGCTCGCGAGTGAAGAAACGTGCCAGTTCCACATCATCCAGCCGCAGGTTGTGTAGTAAAACACTCGGTCGTTCGGTTGAATATCGCAATGCAGTTGATGCTCTTTCAAGTGATTAAGCACCGTTCCGCCGACGGAATGAACGATGCATTTCGGTTTGCCTGTTGTGCCTGAAGAATAAAGCACAAATAGCGGATCGTTAAAATTCACACGAGTAAAAGTCAGCGCTTCGGGGGTGTATTGATTCAGGACGTTTTGCCAATCTTGGGTGCAGACATCGCATTCAAAAATGTGTGGTTTAAGGTAGCTAATTTGGCAAACTTGTTTAAGACCATCAAGATGATCCGCAATATGCTGGTTTTTCTCAGACATATCGAAAGTTTTGCCATTGAATGTATAGCCATCACAAGTAAACAGGATTTTGGGTTTCACTTGACCAAAGCGCTCCAAAACGCTTTCGACGCCAAAATCAGGTGAGGTGGAAGTCCAGGTCGCCCCTAAACTAGTGGTTGCTAGCATGGCTATCACCGTTTGAGGTAGGTGAGGTAAATAACCAGCGACGACATCACCTTGCTTAATTCCACATTCTTTCAACCATTGCTGCACACTCGAAACTTCTTCGCACAATTGTTTCCAGGTGTAGGTCTGTTTTTCTTCACGTTCATTTTCAAACCAAATAGCGAGATCATCGGGTTGGTGACACGCGTAGGTTAGCAAATTTTCGGCGTAGTTAATTTGCGCGTTTGGGAACCATTTTATATCCCTATTTTCAACATGTTGCTGCCAGCGACTTTCTGCTCGCTCTTTTATGGTCTCTCCCTGAGTACCAATGACGTCGCAGAATAGCCAAACTTCCTGCCAAAATTTTTCTACATGATCGAGTGACCATTGATGCAGATCAGCGAAGCTTTCAAGGGTACTTCCTTGTCGATTAATGTGTTCAATAAACTGTGTAATGTTGGCTTCTTCGATACGACTTTCGCTCGGTTGCCATACTTTGCTGCTCTCGCGCATAGGTCCCTCTATAACAAAGTGATAACAGGTTTTAGTTTGAGAGGAATACACGATAAAGTCAAACAAGCCAGATATTATATCGTGTCATAAAAATCATGCAGTTACGATGTGTTGTAAACAATATGTTACATCGGGATGATGCTGAGAAAATCGCGCAGGGATTGGAAGCTCTTAAGACTACAGATAGGCTTAATGTAAAGGATTTGTTAATGGAGATGAGCCATGACCCAGTATCGTTCTAAACCCGTAAACCAGGAAGGCAGGGTTGAATGGAGCCGTGAAGAAGACGCCATTTGGCGAGATTTGGTAACACGACAAATGGGTGTGATCCAAAACAGAGCTTGTGAGGCTTATTTACACGGTTTGACGCTGCTTGATTTACCTCAAGACCGCGTTCCTCAGTTACCAGAAATTAATCGTGTCTTGATGGAGACAACAGGTTGGCAAGTGGAGCCCGTTCCCGCGCTTATTGATTTCGACCGATTTTTTAATCTACTCGGTAATAAGCGCTTTCCAGTCGCCACATTCTTGCGTACAAGAGATGAGTTCGATTACTTACAGGAGCCAGATTTCTTCCACGAAATATTTGGTCATTGCGCGATGTTAACCAACCCAGACTTTGCTGCATTTACCGAGCATTATGGTCAACTAGGGCAAGCCGCTACCCCAAAACAAAGAGCCTATATCGCTCGCCTCTACTGGTTTACCGTAGAGTTTGGCTTGGTGAAAGAAGGGGACAAAACCAAAATTTACGGTGGTGGTATTCTTTCATCTCCTGGCGAAACCCTCTACGCATTAGAGAGTGATGCAGCAATTCGCGACCCATTTGAATTACAAACAGTGCTGAGAACGCCTTATCGTATCGACATCATGCAACCGAAGTACTACGTGATTGATGACTTTTCTCAGCTCTTTAAAATCAGTCAGTTAAATTTATTGAAACAAGCCGATCTAGCGATTGAAGCTGGACTGCTTCCTCCACTTTTTGAACCAAAGGAACCTGCTCATGTTGAATGAACAAAAATGCGAAGCTTGTAGTATCGATGCCATTGCACTAAGCAAAGAAGAGCAACAGTCTCTGCTTCTGCAATTGTCTGATTGGCAGATCATTGAAAGAGAAGATATACCTCAACTAGAAAAGGTGTATAAATTTAAGAACTTCAAACAAGCATGGGCTTTCAGTAACAAAATCGCGGAACTGGCAGAAGATGAGTTCCACCATCCTTCTATTTTGTTGGAATGGGGTAAGGTTACCGTAACGTGGTGGAGTCACTCTATCAAAGGTCTGCATAAAAACGATTTTATCTGCGCATCAAAGTGTGACGCGCTAGCATCGGCAGAGTAGGACATTACCTCATACAAAAAAACGCCCGGCTTACGTCGGGCGTTTTGGTTCTAAATGACTTTTACATTACTTTATAGATTGATTCGGAAGACGGATGTCGTGCCCGATACCTCATTGCCAACGGCGATAAAATGACCACCATTACGGGTAAAGTAATTAATGGATTCTGGACCTAAATCGCCTGCTTTTGGATTGTATGTGTCGTTCATGCATTCGCCATCTTCGACTTCTGTACATACTGGCTGATTGTAATCACGGCGGTTTACGTAATGCATAAACTGCGCTTGTTTCGGGTCTGTGATGTCATAAATCATGATACCGCCTTGACGCTCCAAGCCGATAAACGCGTAATGACGACCGTTAATTTGTGCTACTTCAATCGCCTCTGGCTCAATACCTTTATCATCACTTCGGTCATCGCCACTATTATTGTTATCGTTGGTGCTGTTGAAGTTCTTGCCTTCATTCAGCAGCGCGATAGTCGCGAAATCGTCACCACTATCGAAGACCAACTTGCCGTTTTCATCCCAAATCGAGAATGAACGCGCGCCAAATGATTGAACATTCTCTTGTGCAGAAAGCGTTTGTTCCGGCTTAATCACTTTTAAACGCGCGAGTTGTTTGTTGTCTTTTAGTGCCTCTGCCAATGGGTGTTCTGCTGCTACTTTCAGCTTCTTACCGCGCACTTCATCAATATGGCTTAAACAGTTCCCTTGCTCAGATGTGTATTCATCTGTACCAAGGTAATCGTCTTCATCCCACATAAAGCCAGCTTTGTCGCACAGTTCTTGAGTGGTTGTGAATCCGTACTCACGCCCGTCGCCTTCATTTGCAGATACGATGTAAGTACTCCCATTCACTGAGTAGCTGTCGATGGTGTCAGGCATAAATAAGCCAACCAGTTGTGGGTAGCTTTTCAAGTTCCCAATGATTTTGTCTTTGTTGGATGCATCGAGTTTAGCGCCCGACCAAGACTTCTCACCCAAGCCAACAATTCGCTCTACTGATTTGCTCTCTGGATTGACGATTGCCATGGCGTTATTTTCTTGTAGCGCGACATAGATTTTGCCGTTATCTGCAAAAGTGAGGTATTCCGGCTCTAGATCTTGTGCGATGGTGGCGTTTGCCCCCGAAATACGCACATTCATTGGGAGCTCTGCTTTTCGTGAATCATCAAATTCGTTAAAGCCAATTTGTGACACTTCTGCTTGAGTAACACCAAGGCTCAGATCGATCAAAGTGATACTACCTTCAGGGTCAATGCTGTAATCGCTGTTTGGTTCTCCTTCATTAGCGGTTGCGATGTATCGGCCATCTTTTGAGAAGCCAACCATATCTGGCAATGCGCCTGTTGGGAAAATCGTGACTAATGACAAATCGCCGGAGCGGTACAAGCCAACAATACCATTCGCTTGTTTATTACTGTTTTCAATCGCAACTGCTACCAAACCATTGAATACAGCGACACTGTTTGCTGCGCCAATTTCAATGCCCGCTGCTTCGCCAGCGCTGTTGAGATCAATGAATGCGCTTTGCGTTGGTACGCCGTTGTCATCCATAGAAAGTACATCGACACGTTTTGCTTGAGCATTAACCACATAGAGCTTATCCGTACAAGCGTCATAACTGACGATTTCAGCTGCCGATGTGTCGAATGGAGCATCAGCAACGGATGTTCCGATAAACGTTAAACCTTGAATTGACGTTTCCCCAGTAACGGGTGCAGTGGTAGGTTTGCATTGTGTAGCGAATGAAGCCACGGTATCTTCGGGTTGTGATGAACACGCGATGGCAAGTGATGACAATGCGAGTACACCGATTGCCTTTAAAGGGGTGATCATGATATCTCCTTATCAATCCGATAGGTTGTCAATCAGCACGGGTTTTATGCTGCTGTCCATTTCCGCAACTGGAATGATAGAGCGCTGAATGACGTTTGATTTGGTAAGGCTCTGAATATATGTATGATTGATGACTCTTATATTGGCTTTTTATGAAACTAATGTGTCATCAATATGATGAAGTAGGGATAGAGGAATAATGGAATTAAAATCGTTTTTAGATTTATTGGCAGCGTCACCAGAGCAGGTCGAATTTGAAGCAACGATGGCGGTGATCGAAGATAACTATACGTTTGAGCCAACCGCTTTTGTAAATGGTGAGACACAAAACAATGCAGGCGAGAACAACGGTTCGTGTAAGATCTTCGCTTTCGGTTTGCTAAACAACCTAGACAAAGAAGCGACGCTAGCCTGCTTTGGCCGTTTTTATCGTGAAGATGTATTGCAGCATCCAGAGAACAGCGATCACCAGAATATTCGTAATTTTATGGTGACAGGGTGGGAAGGCATTAAGTTTGAAGCGTCCGCTTTAACCGCTAAATAAACACCAGTCAGAAAACGATGATCAGTAAGCCAGTCGTACTACGCGACTGGCTTTTTTTCTAGACATTTTCGGCACAAACACAGCTGGTTGGCACTTGGCTTGGGTAAATCACGGGTTTCAATAGTAAAGCACCAGCATGTCTCTTTGCCTGCGGCGATATCACAATGGGCTTGAGTCCCGCATTCAGGACAACTGTGTGTTGAATCTTCTCCTGCGATTTGTTCGATAATCGCATCTCGTTGGAGATCGGTTTTGTCTTTCCATTGGATGATTTCATCCATCGTTCGGTGACAACCAGAGCATATTCCGGCGTTATTTTTACATGCTGCTCGACAAGGTGACTTCATTGCTTTCTCGTTCTCATTTTTTATGCCGCGTACTCTAGCATAAAGCGAGTCAAGGCCGCCAAAAATAAACGTGACTGCGATTTGCTGGTGAGGAGGGAGAACCAGTGTTACCCTTGGGCGAGTTACCTTAACTCTCTGTCACTTATGTTAGAAAAAGAAAACCTCATTAAACTCGCTAGAATGCAAATGCCATTTGGGAAATATGCAGGGCGAGTGTTAATCGACCTGCCTGAAGAATACTTACTGTGGTTTGATAAAAAGGGCTGGCCAAGCGGCGAGCTAGGGGATTTGCTCAAGCTATGTTTAGCGCTCAAAATTGAAGGCTTAGATAGTGTCGTGAAGCCTTTGAAGCGTATGTAACTAGCCACAGAAACTCCCACTCTTAATGAAAAGACTTATTATGAATTTTGATATCGATGCACTGAAACACCACCAATTGGTCGAAGATGGTAAATTAGAGGGATGTTACATTCATCAGCCAGCTCAAGGTAGCCAGCAAGATGACAAAGCTGTTTTGGCAGAGCGCCAAGCGTTGGAAAAGTTGGGATATAAGGTAATACAGGTTAAAGCTAAAGGCGGGACAACAACGTTTGCCGAGGCGATGCAAAAGCTTGCGAAGGAAACTGGTCACCTGCCTAAGGAGTAAGTGAGTGTAACCTGCCACAGCCTTACAAGTTCTCCCACCAGACTATTTTTTCATTCAAAAGAGCCAGACCGTTAGGCTGACTCTTTTTTGCCCCAAAGTGTGTTACGCCTCGAAATGCGAATTTAGATAATTGGCAATTTTATACATACAAAACTCTGCTCTTTGCCATTCAGGCAGAGTGCCCCAAAACTGGTAACAATGATATGAATGTTATCGTCGCTAGGCTGATGTTGAACACGCGCTGTCTTAATACGGTATTGAGATAAATACGAATTTTTTTACCAACCCAGACCCAAGTAATATTTGCAAACAGTCCGAATGTCGTAAACACGAAAGTAATCAATGTAACAGAGAACCAATAGTTAGAAGGGAGACTATAACTTGTGACCAAAGCAAGTGATGCCATCCAAGCCTTCATATTACCCAGTTGAAACAACGTAGCCTGAGTTATGTTGATTGGTTTGCTTTTAGTGGGTTTGCCTGCGAAAGGGTTAGTACATAGCAGCTTAATCATCAGCCAGAACATGTAAACCAGACCGATGTATTTTATAGCGAGATACCAACTTGGATGAGTTTGTAGGGCAACACCGACACCACATGCACAAAGCAGAATTAACCCTATTACGCCAATACGGATACCAATTAGGTGTCGCCATGATTTCCTTATACCAAATTGTGCCCCTGAGTTGGCGAGCAATAAGTTATTTGGGCCGGGTGTTATGGCGGTGACAAACGCAAATAAACTCATCGCTGGAGTTAGGTCCCATAATGTTGTCATTTCTTTTCTTCTCAAATTAGTGCTGATAAGCCAAGAATAAAGGGATGAAGTGAGAGAGACCTACAGTTAATGCGTCATGGTGACAATTCTTTGATTTCATTTTCGTCAGGCCTTATTTATCCTGAATACAAGAGTTAATTGTACCCCTTCGGAGAGAGACAATGTTAGTCCCTGATATATCGGGTCGTTCCGGACCTAAGTTTATGGCACTGGCTGAAGCGATTGCAGAGGTGATAGAGAGTGGTGAACTCGAACCAGACACTAAATTACCTCCTCAGCGTATTTTATCTTATCGCTTAGGTGTGACGGTTGGAACGGTGACGAGGGCATATAGGGAGCTAGAGCGGAGGGGCTTAACGGAACCAAAAGTAGGAAGCGGTACTTATGTACGTAACAGAGAAACTGAACTGAACCACTTTTATCATCCGGTATTGGAAGAAAAAGGCATTGATCTGGCACGTTGCCGACCTTTGCTATTATCGCAACCGAAATTTCTTGCGAATGCGTTGAAAGAGCTATCACACGAGGAAATTGCGCAGGCAGCCGTGCTGGATTACTACTCCGCTGATGGCATTCGGGGTCATAACGAGACTCTTCGACAATGGCTGATGACCAAATTCAATATCGATATTGATGCACGGCGTCTAGTGTGGACTCATGGAGGGCAACACGGGATATCGTTGATTATTCAATCTCTAAGCCGCCCTAAAGATACAATTCTTTCTGAAGGGCTGTGTTATCCAGAGTTCATCTATGCATGTCAGCAATCCGAACGAAAGCTAGTGCCAGTAAAAGTCGATGAACATGGATTAGATCCAGAAGATCTGGCTTTGCACTGTAAGAGGCATCGCCCAAAACTGCTTTATCTTACGCCGGGAATACAGAACCCGACCGGAGCTCAGTTAACGGATAGCCGAAGACTAAAAATCATAGAGATATGTCGTCGTTACAATGTGTTGATTATTGAGGACGATGTTCTCTACTGCCCACCGTCTCATCGAAAGAGTCCCTTAGTTGCTATCGCTCCAGATATTACCTTATACGTGGGCAGTTTTTCTAAGTACTTTGCAGGTGGATTGCGGCTGGGTTTCATCATTCTGCCTTTGTCGTTCAAAGATTTACTGCAACGTGCGCTACGAGCCAGTTGTATGTATGTTAGCCCTTTGATAATCGACCTTGTTTGTCGTTGGTTAACTAGCGGAGCTATGCAAGCCGTGGACAAAGAGATAGCGATGGAACTCAGTGCACGTCATCGGATCTGGAAGGCAGTATTTCCCGAAATCCAGATTGGTGTTCCTGGTTACAATGTGTGGCTACCTTTGCCTGAGCCATTAACAGGGTATCACTTTAACCAGTCGTTGTTGAAACATGGTGTCAGAGTGAGAGAAGCGGAAATGTTTGCTGTGGGTCGGTATGAAGTGCCGGCAGCAGTGAGGATATCACTTGCAGGTCCATTAAGCCGATTACAATTGCAATCAGCTTTAGATATCGTAAGAGAGCAAATCAAACGGTTAACTTAAGTTTCATAGTTCACATGGATTGCTCAATATCTAACTATTCAATGCTCTATTAGGATTGAACACACCGATATACATAAAGTGCTCGAAGTTGTGCTCAAAGTCTCAAAAGTTACTTGAAATCTGAAACTCGCTTAGACGTCTTTTGGGCAGCATCGAGTTGATTCATCTTTGTCGAGAACCTTCATGTTGAGTACTTTCCAACGCAAAAGTGCCCCATTCCTTCTCAGAGCTGAAGAACACTCATAATTTTGTCTATCACTTCTCTATAGATCTTATCAAAAAGGCTGCGTAAGGAAATGAATTGTGGGCCTCGTACGTTGTTGGCGAAAACATTGTATTCAGCCAGTAACTCAGTGAGTCGAGTAGCGATTGCCTCAGCGACGCTTTTCTCAATGCCAATTCGGTTTGTGGTGTGTTCCATGTTTTCTCCCAGTTTCAGTTGAGGCTCGTGTTTGAGTGAACTTTGGAGAGCTTGATAGTGAAGTGCTTTAAAAGAGTTGCTTCCGGCTCTGGTGTGCTCATGCTCATCCGGTTTTTTCTAACATATCATCTAGCTACTTAGAGCTTTTCTGTAGCATTTGGAAACGAATGACCAATCAAATAACCATGGAGTTAGTGGTAGAATTCTGCCCCCCTTTTCTTTTTGGAGATGTTAGTGAAAAAGTTACTTTTGTTATGTATGGTGTCTTTATCTTTAATGGGCTGTGTGTCTTCACAAGTAGCCGTTGTTGATAACACTGCTGTAGGTAACGATAACATTCATGTTGTAATTGAAAGTGACTCGGTCGAGGACCGAATTGGTGTTGGTCCGGTTATCTTGAAGTATTTAGAAGATAAAGAAATCTCATCAGAACTTGGTCATGGCGGTAAGTACTTTGCACAGTCTGGCACTGGTAGCGGTTTCTTGGTTGCTGGAAACAAGTGGCTCACCAATTACCATGTAATAAAAGATTTAGACAGTATTACTATCAGTTATGCAGGAAAGAACATTCCGGCTACCGTTATTGCTACTGATAAACATAATGATCTAGCCCTCCTTAAGGCAGACAGCGGTGATTTGAAATCAATAAAGTTCGCTACAGCTGAAGTTGGAAATAGTATTTATGTTTCGGGTTACCCGCTCTCGTCTATGTTGGGCGATTACGCAAGGCTGACTACGGGAAATATTAGCAGTTTGTATGGGTTTGACGGTAACGCTAGCAACATACAAATTACGGCCCCAATCTCTCCAGGGAACTCGGGAGGCCCTGTAACAAATACTGACTTTGAAGCGGTGGGAGTGGTCGTTAGCACAGCAAATACTGTTGCGATGGCCAATAGAATCGGTTCGCTACCACAAGGCTTAAACTTCGCTGTATCTCCGAACGTTGCCACAGGTTTCTTGTTGCAAAATGGCGTTGAGATACCAAAAGAAACTGTAGATAGCGTTCAGGCGCTTCTCAATAGTACGGCATTAATTTGGAATGGTGATTCAACGAAGCAGAAGCGGACTTATATCGCCAAGTTCACTTATAGATATTATTGGGACCTAGGTAACCATCTGTCGTATATGAGATTGCACCTGATTGATAGCAATACTGGTGAAACGGTTTTAAAGTCATCCCTCGAAGCTGATTCAATGGGTATCCAAGGTCCGGTTTATGACATGATGAACAAGGTCACCACGGAATTAGGGATAGGCCTCAACGAAACCAATATGTGATTTGGATAGCCAAGGTTCAATATCAAAGAGTCGTTCTACTTAGTTAGTTCGGCTTTTTGGCATTCTCCTGCTGCAAGTACTAAAAGTTTTCAGGAGGAATAAAAATCCTGAAATCAACTGCCGTCACTACTGGTAGCTATACGGCAGTTGATTTCATTTTTAAATCGGTTGGTTGACTTCTATTGTAAATTTTTTAAGAAGAAGGTTAGTGCTAGTGAGACAGACAAGTCTATACCTAGCGTGCTAGATTCCTTTTCATATTCTGATTGAGCATTGGCTGTAAATGTCAGTAAAACCATTAAAACGTTAACGAATCATTTCATTTCCACTCTACACTTTTCATTGGTTGATTTTGGGCAGAGAATTATATTGACACGAAGCTGTAGAATTCTTAGCTCACATCAAAGTATATAAATGATTTGTAGGTAAATTTTGTAAGTAAATTTTAAAGCTCGCATTCAATAACTTTCTCTGTTGCTATTTAGAGGAATCTTGGTCGATTCAAACTCTTTATCAGCCATAGCCGCTTGAGTATATCCTTCACCATCGCTGTTTGAACTGCACTAGTAAGACTGGCCACTTCAGTACGCTACTTTCCAATGCCTTTAAGTAATTCATGAAATGCTAATGTTCCAATTTCCTAAACTCATTTTTGTCCAAGAGAGTGCTGGCGCAGTTCAAAGTAGGCACTTGCTTTGGGTTACTCGACTCCAAGTAACTTTATTGCTATGTTTCGCAAAATATATGGAGAATCTCCTGCGCGTTATTTTTCTAGATGCCGTGCAGAATAATGTGTTGACCGGCTGAGGGAAAATGAAAACCAAAATAATAATGTCGTTTCTACTCGCTACATTGTGTGTCAGTGCCAGCGCCAGTACGAATGAGCCGAAATACCATTCTGCGCTAACAATCAAAACGGGATTCAGTGAAGACAGAGATAAGCCAGTAGAAGTCTATTATTGGTATCCCACAACGAACGAAAAAAACAATTTCACGTTTGGTAGGGGGAACATTTTTAAATCAGTCGAAACGCAGTTAGATGCCCCTTTAGCAAGTGGAAAATTTCCCGTT
>NZ_JAWOUH010000010.1:0-181497 GCF_033339295.1 Vibrio sp. 704
AAATTAATAACTTCAGCTAATGGACAGGATGTTGGTTATATTTTTGTTGGTTCCAGCGCGAAGTTTTTCTGGGGTTCCGGTCTGATGTTGAGTGGTATGTATCTGCTCTGATTCGCGTTGTACAGACGAGAGAGGTTCTGATGGTGGATATCACTCTGACAGAGGAAGTGTGACTCTGTGGTGACTACGTGGCGTGTTTCGGCTGACCTAATGGACCAGAGCGTACAGGAAGTAATTGCGGACCGGATATGGAAAGGACTAGAACGAAAAAAGGCCCGTAGATTTCTTTACGAGCCTTCTGAATATGGTGGCCCCTCGCAGACTTGAACTGCGGACCAATCGATTATGAGTCGACTGCTCTAACCACTGAGCTAAGGGGCCTTAATAGGACAACGATTATAGGGGAAGCGTTGCAAGGTGTCTAGATACCAACTAGGGCAATTGCGCTTAGTTTTTATCCACTTAGAACAGTAGATAATAAAAAAGGTGACCTAAAGTCACCTTTTTTGATTTCTAAAAGCTTATATGCGCTGCGATTATTCGTCTAGGAAGCTGCGCAGAGTCTCTGAGCGGCTTGGGTGACGAAGTTTACGTAGTGCTTTTGCTTCGATCTGACGGATACGTTCACGAGTAACGTCGAACTGCTTACCAACTTCTTCTAGAGTATGGT
Source organism: Vibrio sp. 704 (assembly GCF_033339295.1). Lineage (NCBI taxonomy): Bacteria > Pseudomonadati > Pseudomonadota > Gammaproteobacteria > Vibrionales > Vibrionaceae > Vibrio > Vibrio sp. 704. Next base: position 671 of record NZ_JAWOUH010000010.1, read on the forward strand.
CAGTGTTCATGTCGATACCAAAGCGCATACGAAGTACTTTCGCTTCACGTGGCGTTAGACCTGCAAGCACGTCTTTTGTTGCCACTTTAAGGCTAGTTGCTGTTGCAGAATCTAGCGGAAGTTCTAGCGTTGTATCTTCGATAAAATCACCTAGATGCGAATCTTCGTCGTCACCGATTGGTGTCTCCATTGAGATAGGCTCTTTAGCGATTTTTAGAACTTTACGAATCTTGTCTTCTGGCATTTGCATGCGCTCTGCCAGTTCTTCCGGTAGTGGCTCGCGACCCATCTCTTGCAACATTTGACGAGAAATACGGTTTAGCTTGTTGATCGTTTCGATCATGTGTACCGGGATACGAATCGTACGTGCTTGGTCCGCGATTGAACGAGTGATTGCCTGACGGATCCACCACGTTGCGTAAGTCGAGAACTTGTAACCACGACGATATTCGAACTTATCTACCGCTTTCATCAGACCGATGTTACCTTCTTGGATCAGATCCAAGAACTGTAGGCCACGGTTGGTGTATTTCTTCGCGATAGAAATTACAAGACGCAAGTTCGCTTCAACCATCTCTTTCTTCGCACGGCGAGCTTTTGCTTCACCGATAGACATACGACGGCTGATGTCTTTAATGTTCTGTACGTTTAGAGAAGTCTCTTCTTCAATCATTTTTAGCTTAGCGATTGAACGACGGATTTCTTCTTCGTTACGTTTGATCTTTTCAGCGTATGGCTTGTCTGAAGCAAGAACTTCATCCAGCCAAGCTTCACTTGATTCATTACCAGTGAACAGCGCGATGAATGATTTCTTCGGCATTTTGCCGTATTCAACCACTGACTTCATGATCAGACGCTCTTGTGTACGAACGCGATCCATAGCAGTACGCAGTTCATTCACTAGGTGATCAAACTGTTTAGGCGTTAGACGAAACTCGCGGAATACGTCTAGCATCATTTCATTAGCAACGGTTGCTTTCGGGCTGTTATAGCCGTACTCGTTGATTGCTAATTGAAGATTTTGATAGGTGCTGCGTAGTTGGTTGAATTTCTCTAGCGCTAATTCTGGATCGATACCTACATCTTCTTCAGAATCATCTGAATCGTCATCGCTATCTTCGTCGTCATCAACGTCTTCATCGTCTTCTTCTTCTAACTGAGATTCAGTCAGTTCAGAACCGATGTGTGTTGCCGTTGGTGCAGCGGTGTCGTCAGCATCTGGATCTACAAAACCTGAAATTAGGTCTGTAAGACGTAGTTCTTCAGCTTGAACTTTGTCAAATTGCTCAAGAATGTACGGAATTGTGCCTGGGTATTCAGCAACAGACGATTGAACTTGGTTAATACCTTCTTCAATACGTTTTGCGATGTCGATTTCGCCTTCGCGAGTTAGAAGTTCGACAGTACCCATCTCACGCATGTACATACGTACTGGGTCTGTTGTACGACCAATCTCACTCTCTACGCTAGAAAGTGCAGCGGCTGCAGCTTCGGCTGCATCTTCATCGGTAATATTTGTGTCATCGTTCAGTGCTAAATCATCAGCATCAGGAGCAGTTTCTACTACCTTAATGCCCATGTCGTTGATCATCTGAATGATGTCTTCTACCTGTTCTGAATCTACGATTTCAGCAGGTAGGTGGTCATTTACTTCGGCGTAGGTCAGATAGCCTTGTTCCTTGCCTTTAATAACAAGTGACTTTAGCTGTGACTGCGGATTGTGATCCATAGACGGTATCCAACTTCGTAATCTGGTGAAGGAATCAGTATGCGAAATGCAAACCACTTACTATAACAAATTAAATCGTTGCTGACTAATTAAACAGGGTTACGCTTTTAAATCTAGCATAAGTGCTAGCAGCTCCCTTTTCTCTTCGGCTGATAAACCGACACTTCTTGCTTTGGCCTGCAGGTTTTCAATTTGTTTTTCTACGCACTGGGCAATAATTTTATCCAGTGAGTCTAAAAAGATTTCTTCTTGGTTGTCCTCATCGAGTGGAATGTCCCAACTCGCGAGACGAGACAGAAGGGTCTCATTTTGGCTGTTTCGCCAATGCTCTAATAATTGGCCTGTGTTGATATGGGGATGCGCTTGGCATTTATCAAGTACATCAACAAATAAACTTAGACCAGGAATGGGCAAATCTCTAACGCTAGTTAGATCTGGCACCATACTTACGTATTGTGGGTTTTGAATCAGTAACGCGATCACTTCTCGCATCGGCGTTCGCTTGATTTCTTTATGAGGTTGAGGCCTTTTATCCTCTTTACCTTGTTTTGAAATTAGCTGCTGTAGTTGGCGTTCATCAACCAAACCCAAACGGCGGCCAAGCAATTCTCTCAAGTATAGTCTTAAAGTGCCGCCAGGGACTTTATCAATGAGAGGAACCGCAAGAGTACTCAGTTTTGCCATGCCTTCTTTCGTGCTCATATCGACCTGCTGAGTCAATGAGCTGAACATGAATTCAGACAAGGGCATCGCATTAGACACTTGCTGCTCAAATGCTTGTTTTCCGTTTTGTCGGATATAAGAGTCGGGATCTTCTCCGTCCGGCAAAAACATGAATTTTAACTGGCGACCATCCGTTAGGTAAGGCAATGCATTTTCCATGGCACGCCACGCGGCTTCACGGCCTGCGCGGTCACCGTCATAACAACACACGACGGTGCTTGTTTGCCTGAATAACACCTGCAAGTGATCGCCCGTTGTCGAGGTTCCCAATGAGGCAACGGAATAATCTACGCCATATTGAGCAAGCGCGACAACATCCATATAGCCTTCAACCACTAAAATTTGTGGTGGCTCACGATACGCTTGTAGTACTTCATATAGGCCATACAACTCTTTACCTTTATGAAATATCGGGGTTTCGGGTGAGTTGAGATATTTTGGTGTCCCATCACCTAATACTCGACCACCAAAGCCTATTACTCGGCCGCGTCTATCTCGAATAGGAAACATCACTCGACCACGGAATCGGTCGTAGCGGTTGCCTTTATCGTTTTCAATCAACATGCCGCCAGTGACGAGCATGTCTTGGTTTTCTTTATTCTGACCAAAGTTCTTACGAACTAAATCCCATTCATCAGCCACATAGCCGATGCCAAACTTCTGGACGATTTCACCAGACAGGCCGCGATCTTTTAGATACTCAATCGCCACCTTACTTGCTGGCTGTTTGAGTTGGTTACGATAAAATTGAGCAATGCTGCCCATTAAGTCGTATAGGTTACGTTTTTCACTGCTGCTTGCTTGTGGGCCTGATTGAAACGAACCATTACCGCCGCTACGTTGTTCGCGAGGAACATCTAAACCCAAGTATGAAGCGAGTTCTTCAATGGCTTCGACGAATTCTAGTCGGTCGAACTCCATCAAAAAATCGATGGCATTTCCATGCGCGCCACAACCAAAACAATGGTAGAACTGCTTTTCTTGACTGACACTGAATGAGGGTGTCTTTTCGTTGTGGAACGGGCAGCATGCGCCGTAGTTTTTGCCTTTTTTCTTAAGTTTCACACGTGCGTCGATGATATCGACAATATCAAGTCGAGCTAGAAGGTCATCGATAAAACTGCGAGGGATGTGTCCAGCCATAAAACCTAACAAAAAAAGAAGATGATGAGTGGAGTGAATGCCTTAAAAGAATGAGCGTATTGCCCATTGATTTCATTCCATCCATCCAGATACAAACAAGCCGTGCGCTCCAAAGGATAGCACGGCTTGCTGCAATTGGGTGGGGTACCTTAAGCCAATTTAGCGCGAACTAAACCGCTTACTTTACCCATATCTGCACGCCCTTGAATTTGCGGTTTCAGAACGCCCATTACTTTGCCCATGTCTTGCATGCCAGCTGCGCCAGATTCAGCAATCGCGTTCTCGATGAGAGCCGCTACTTCTTCGTCTGTCAGTGGTTGAGGCATAAAGTCCTCAAGAACGGTAATTTCTGCTTGTTCCGCATCAGCAAGATCTTGACGACCCGCTGCTTCAAACTGCGCTACAGAGTCGCGACGTTGTTTAACCATCTTGGTCAATACTGCAAGAATGTCGTCATCGTTCAGAGTAATCTGTTCGTCAACTTCACGTTGCTTGATTGCTGATAGGGCTAAACGAATAGTACCAAGGCGCAATTTGTCCTTGGCTTTCATCGCTAATTTTTGCTCTTCTTTGAGTTGATCAATCAGAGCCATAACTAAATTCCTTTTGGAGCTCAGTTATTAGTACAGGCGAACGCGACGAGCGTTTTCGCGAGCTAGCTTCTTAGCGTGACGCTTTTGAGCCGCTGCTTTAGCGCGTTTGCGAACTGTAGTTGGTTTTTCGTAGTGCTCACGACGACGCACTTCAGAAAGGATACCTGCTTTTTCGCAAGAGCGCTTAAAACGACGTAGAGCAACGTCGAACGGTTCGTTTTCACGTACTTTAACTACTGGCATATGCCTTTCACCTCAGGGGTTATTCGTTAACGCTGGTATTCAACAGACCAAATCACAATTGTTAGGTCTCTTACCAGCTTGATCAAAAATGGTGCGGAATTTTAATCCGATCACAACTACTTTGTAAAGCCTTTTGTCGATTATTGTCTGTACAAAATTTGTTTGCAGCACCAAGGCGAGGTAATATGACGCCCAAATTTCCTCTATACAGAAAGCATACTGAGAAAACCATGCGCATTATTGGTATTGAAACCTCTTGTGACGAGACTGGCATCGCAATTTATGACGATGAAAACGGTCTCTTGTCACACAAGCTATACAGCCAAGTAAAACTGCACGCAGATTACGGCGGTGTGGTGCCTGAGTTGGCTTCACGTGACCACGTAAAGAAAACCATTCCTCTTATTAAAGAGGCACTAAAAGAAGCGAACTTAACTTCAAAAGACATCGATGGTGTCGCGTATACCGCGGGGCCTGGTCTTGTTGGGGCGCTATTAGTGGGCGCGACTATCGGTCGCAGTATTGCTTATGCTTGGGGAGTGCCAGCGGTACCTGTTCATCATATGGAAGGTCACCTATTGGCCCCAATGTTGGAAGATAACCCTCCACCGTTCCCGTTTGTGGCGGTATTAGTATCGGGCGGTCACTCTATGATGGTGGAAGTGAGAGGCATCGGTGAGTACAAAATTCTAGGTGAGTCGATTGATGATGCGGCGGGCGAAGCGTTTGATAAAACAGCGAAGCTAATGGGTTTGGATTACCCAGGCGGTCCACTATTATCTAAACTGGCGGAAAAAGGTACACCGGGCCGCTTTAAGTTCCCGCGCCCAATGACGAATGTGCCAGGTTTGGACATGAGTTTCTCTGGTCTAAAAACCTTTACGGCTAACACGATTGCTGCAAACGGTGATGACGAGCAAACCCGCGCGGACATCGCATTGGCATTTGAAGAGGCTGTGTGTGCTACGTTGGCTATTAAATGTAAGCGCGCGCTTGAGCAAACAGGCATGAAACGCATTGTTATTGCTGGTGGTGTGAGTGCTAACCGTCGTTTGCGAGCTGAGTTAGAGAAGTTAGCGAAGAAAGTTGGCGGCGAAGTTTACTACCCACGTACTGAGTTCTGTACAGATAACGGTGCGATGATCGCTTACGCAGGCATGCAGCGCTTGAAGAATGGCGAAGTGGCTGATATGTCAGTAGAGGCTCGTCCACGTTGGCCAATTGATCAACTAACACCTGTCGCTTAGTCAAATTTATGCGGTAGGTTTGAAACCGGTTCTTTGTAATAAAGGTCTCTGCTCCTCAGAGGCCTTTATTTTTAATTATTCAATGAACCGCCTCGTTTTACATTCTGACTGATGCGATCAGTTCGCGATTGTTTCAGTGCTAGGATGACGTGGAAGAATAAGAAATGGATATAACAATGAATAAGTTTGAAATTGAAGGTCAGCAACTTGCTTATCTAGATAAAGGTGAGGGCCCTGTGCTTCTATTTGGTCATAGTTACCTTTGGGATAGCCAAATGTGGGCGCCACAAGTTGAGGTTTTAAGCCAGTCATTCCGTTGTATTGTGCCAGATCTTTGGGCACATGGTGAATCGGACGCTGCACCTGCATCGACACAGTCATTGGCCGACTATGCACAACATATGTTGGCATTGATGGATCATTTAGATATCGAAGAATTCTCGATAGTGGGCTTATCTGTTGGCGGCATGTGGGGAGCTGAGCTAACGGCTCAAGCGCCGCAACGTGTTAAGTCACTGGTATTGATGGATACCTTCATTGGCTGGGAGCCAGAAGTTACGTATAAAAAGTATTTTGCAATGCTTGATACCATCAGCCAAGTCCAAGCAGTGCCTGCGCCAATTATTGAAGCCGTTGTGCCGCTGTTCTTTGCCAACAACGTCAATCAGGATAACCCTAAACTTGTCGCTTCATTCAAACGCAGTTTAGAAGAGCTGAACGGTGAGCGTGCGGTGGAAGTAGCTCGCATGGGGCGCATGGTGTTTGGTCGCCGTGATGTGATTGAAGATTCGGAAAAATTCGCTCTGCCGACGTTAATTGCGGTGGGCTGTGAAGATAAGCCTCGCCCGGTTTTCGAATCGTATTTAATGAAAGACTGTATCACGGGCAGTGAGTTGGTAGAAATTCCGCAAGCGGGACACATCAGTTGTTTAGAACAGCCGGAGTTCGTCAACCAAATGTTGTTGAACTTCCTGAATCGAGTTCATGCGTAACCAATGCATCCCTCTTTAAACGAAAAACTCGGCATTAAGCCGAGTTTTTTTGTGTCAGTTTCTTCTCGCCGATTTTTGGCTCGTCGCCAGACAAAAGCCGACGAATATTTTGATGATGCTTAAATACGATTAAGCAACACAGCATAGCAACAGGTAACGTGTATTGCGGTTTAAACATCCAAGTATAAAACGGAGTGACCAAAACCGTGACGAGAGCCGCTAAGGATGAATAGCGGAATAGCGCGGCTACTGACAGCCAAGTTAACATCACCAATCCTGTTAAGTCCAAACCAATCGGAGCGATAGCGCCAAGCGCGGTTGCGACACCTTTTCCGCCTTTAAAGTGGAAAAAGATGGGGTACATGTGGCCAAGACAGGCAGCAATGGCGATGACGCCAAGAATGATAGGGTCGATACCAAGAAAGTATCCGCCCCACACGGGGATAGTGCCTTTGAGCATATCGCACAACAAGACTGAAACAGCGGCTCCTCGTCCGCCAATACGCAATACGTTCGTTGCTCCAGGATTGTTAGATCCCACACTGCGTGGGTCTGGCAGTTTTAAGAGTCGACAGATCAAAACCGCACTGGAAACCGAACCTAATAAATAGGCGGCCATTGTCATTATCAGTGCCAGTGCGTCCATAGAAGTCCTTGATGGATTGGAATTTAATGCTCGGTTCCCGCGTAGTTGCTATCATACCCCGAATTTACATAATGCAGAAATCCTCACTGTGATAGAGCTTGCATTATGTGATTTCTTGTATATAAAGATGCTTTCGCAGTTTATACCTAAGTAACATTGTGATGACCAAAGTAAATGTTACTTAGGTATAGAATACTACGATCAAATTACCCCTCACGGGTATCCGACCTCTGTAATAGAAGGACATAAGATGGCTCTGGATAAAGTTTTTATTGAACAGTTAGAAGTAATCACCACAATTGGCGTGTACGACTGGGAGCAACAAATCAAACAAAAGTTGGTTCTAGATATTGAAATGGCACACGATAATAAACCTGCGGGCAAAAGTGATGATGTGCAAGATGCACTGGATTATTCGCAGGTGAGTGAGGCGGTACTTAACCACATTGAAAATGGTCGTTTCTTACTGGTCGAGCGCGTGGCTGAAGAAGTAGCAGAGCTTATCATGCTGCGTTTCTCAGTGCCTTGGGTGAAAATCCGCCTAGCGAAGCCTGGCGCCGTGCCGCAAGCACGTGCTGTTGGTGTGGTGATTGAGCGAGGCCGAGCATGATCACCACCTATATCGGTGTTGGGACGAACGTAGAAAGAGAGCAACATGTGCTTGCTGCGTATCAGGAGCTGCAACGGCTTGGAGAAAATCTCCTCGTATCACCGATATATGAATGCGAACCTATTGGTTTTAGCAGCAAGAATTTCTACAACTTTGTCGTTGCAATGCGTACCGAGTTGTCATTAGAAGAGTTGAGCCATCAACTACGCGAGATTGAATTTAAGTGGGGACGCGAAGAAAACGCGCAAAAGTATCAGGATCGAACACTGGATCTCGATATAGTGTTGTTCGGTGAGCGCGTCTCCAAGAAAAAACCTGAGCTACCTCGCAGTGATATCTACAAATATCCTTTTGTCACAAAGCCGCTGTATGATCTCGAACCGCAATTAGTGATCCCAGGCGATGGACGCACAGTCGCAGACATTTGGCATGCTATGCAGCCAGTCGATTCGCTCAAACCCGTTTCCTTTCATTTTTAATTTGAGTTGTTTACATGAGTTATTTTGAAGCCTTTATTTTGGCTCTGATTCAGGGGCTGACAGAGTTTTTGCCTATTTCAAGCTCTGCCCATTTGATCCTGCCTTCCGCTATTTTAGGATGGGAAGACCAAGGTCTAGCCTTTGATGTTGCTGTTCACGTCGGTACATTAATGGCTGTCGTGATCTATTTTCGTCATGAAGTAATCACTTTGTTTCAAGCGTTATTTGCTTCGATCTTTAAAGGAGATCGCAGTAAAGAAGCTAAATTGGCTTGGATGATCGTGATTGCGACGATTCCAGCTTGTGTGTTCGGCTTATTGATGAAAGACATCATTGAAGTGTATCTACGTAGCGCTTACGTCATCGCGACTACTACGATCGTATTTGGCCTGTTGCTATGGTGGGTAGACAAAAACGCTAAACTCGTTGCCGATGAATACCAAACGGGTTGGAAGAAAGCTGTATTTATCGGTATTGCTCAAGCCTTAGCGATGATTCCTGGAACTTCACGTTCAGGGGCGACCATCACAGCAGCGCTTTACCTTGGCTTTACTCGAGAAGCGGCTGCCCGATTTTCGTTTTTAATGTCGATCCCAATCATTACATTAGCTGGTAGCTACTTAGGCATGAAGTTAGTGACCAGTGGTGAACCTGTCCATGTTGGTTTCTTAATGACTGGCATTATCACATCGTTTATCAGTGCGTACATCTGTATCCACTTCTTCTTGAAGATGATTTCACGAATGGGCATGACACCGTTTGTGATTTACCGTCTCATTTTGGGCGTCGGTTTGTTCGCTTTTCTATTAAGTGCATAATTGATGTTAACGAAAAACGCACGCGAAATCCGCGGGCTTTTTTGTTTGTTCGTTACTTCTTAAGTGCTGCTTTCACTGCTTCAATACGTCGTTTTTCTTGCTCGTCACGAATCGCAGGGCCTTTAAAGCCCTCTTTGATAATGGCTTGAACGTCAACTGCCGCTGCTGCTTGGTAGGCTTGCCTAAAAATATCCGCCTGTGGATATGGTTGCGTTTCCAGTCCTTTACGACCAGCGTGATCCGCTTGGCAGCAAAGCAAGATATCTTGCAGACGTTCGGACTTACGCCACACATCAAGTTTATTGAGTATTTTAATTATGGTTTGTGGTTTAAGTTCAGCCGCGCGATGAATATTGGAGTGCTGTTCGCACACCATCAAGGCTAAATCACGAAACTCATTTGGTACCCGGACACGTTCGCACAGCTTTTTGATCAGTTTTAATCCTGTATGGCAATGCATTTTGTGGCTTGGCCATTCGCTCTCTGGCGTCACGCCCTTACCCAAGTCATGCACTTGGGCGGCAAACCTGACGGGGAGTGAGTTACTCAATTTTGCGGCTTGCTCTGCCACCATCAAAGTATGGATGCCAGTATCGATTTCTGGATGCCACTTCTCAGGTTGAGGTACGCCAAATAGTGCATCAATTTCAGGTAACACCACGGTTAATGCACCACAGTCTCGTAGAACCGATAAGAAAATATCAGGGCGAGGAGTAGAGAGAGATTTATGCCATTCTTGCCAAACACGCTCGGGAGTCAGTGTGCTCAGCTCTCCGGACTCTGCCATGTGACGCATTAACCGCATGGTTTCGTCGGCAACCGTAAAGTTTAGATCAGCAAGCTTCGCTGCGAAGCGAGCGACACGTAAAACGCGTAGAGGGTCTTCAATAAAGGCGTCTGATACATGGCGTAGCAGTTTATCGTTGAGATCTTGCTGGCCACCATATGGGTCATGGATCGTGCCATCACTCTCCATTGCCATCGCGTTAATGGTTAAATCACGACGTATCAAATCTTCTTCTAAGGTGACGTTTTGATCGAAGAAACATTCAAAACCAGTGTAACCAGAACCTGACTTTCTCTCTGTTCGTGCAAGGGCATATTCTTCTTTACTTTTGGGATGCAGAAATACAGGAAAGTCTTTACCAACGGCGGTGTATCCTTGGGACAGCATCATCCCGGGCGTCGCGCCTACGACCACCCAGTCGTTGTCATAACTATCAATTCCGAGCAATTTATCTCGAACTGCGCCACCTACTAAATAAACTTGCACGAATTACCTCTTAATTTATGGATATGCCGTTGGACATTGTAGCAAGCAATGGTACTTTTCTTTACTCCTAAGAATAGAAGAAGAGCGTTTATACCATGTCTGACTATTCCCAGGTGGTTTTTTAGCTGGAGAGCCTAATGTATAAGGACTTTTTTGGGTTTGTCGAACAACCATTTTCGATTGTTCCAAACTCACGTTATTTGTATTTAAGCCAACGTCACAAAGAGGCAATCACACATCTCCAAGCTGGGCTAGGCGATGGCGGTGGCTTTGCTATGCTTACTGGCGAAGTAGGTACAGGCAAAACGACCGTCGCAAAAGCGATGCTGGCGAATTTGGGTGATAACACCAAAGCGGGTCTTATTCTCAATCCCACGTTTTCGAGTAGAGACTTGCTCGAAGCCATTTGCGATGAGTTCAAAATCACCTATCCGCCAGATGCAAACCTCAAACAGCTAAACCAGGTTATCCATCAATATTTGCTGCGTAATTATCGTTCAGGCTGGCAGACATTGCTGGTCATTGATGAGGCTCAACACCTTGCTGCCGACGTTCTAGAGCAGTTGCGCTTGTTGACCAACTTGGAAACCGATACCAGAAAATTGCTCAAAGTGTTGTTGGTCGGGCAGCCTGAATTGCAGCGGTTATTACAAACAACACAACTACGCCAACTTGCCCAGCGTATTACCGGGCGTTATCACCTGTTGCCGTTGGATGAAAAAGAGACAGAAGATTACATCGCATTTCGACTACATACAGCAGGTGGCGACCAGCAACTGTTTAATCGTGCTTCTTGTAAACTTATAGCCAAATACAGTCACGGTATACCGCGGCTCATCAACCTTATCTGTGACAAATCCCTCAACATTAGTTATCACCAGGGTAATGTGGTGGTGGATAAGCAAACCGTTCAGCAGGCCTGTGAAGAGGTGATGCAGTTTCAGGCAGATATTTATCAGCAAGATAAAAAAGAGCGCCGGACTTTCCGTTGGCCTGCTTGGGGCTCTGTCACGGTAGGCCTTATTGCTGCATTAAGTACGGGGTGGGCGGTCGTGAATTATATGCCAGCTCAAGCGACGTCAGGGTTGACACAAGTGACGGAGCCAAGAGTAGAGTCAACACCAACCGTCGTCAGCCAACAGTTAACGGATGAGCAGCGTGATTTATTGTTAACACAAAAACAGTCGAACCTCGCTGTAAATGATTTGTATCGTTTGTGGGGATATCAAGCATCGGTTCGCGATAATCTTTGTTTGTCAGAACCGCAGTCGACTATGCGTTGTGAGCGTAAAATGGCGACTTGGCCGCTGTTGATGCAACAAAATCGCCCTGTGATCTTGGAGTTGAATTATCAAGGTGATGTTGGGTATGTCATTCTATATGCCGTCGGTAATGACCAAGCTGAAGTGCTCAATGGTAAGCAGCGTCTTCGTCTGCCAGTTTCGTGGCTAAAGCCGTTGTGGCAGGGCAATATTATCGAACTGTGGCATGCTCCGCTGAATGAAACATTACGTTTAGACATGGAAGGCCCTGCGATTGAAGTATTAGACCGATTATTAGCAGAAGCGGTGAGTGAGCCACTGCTTGAAACGTCTATTTTTGATGGTGCGATGAAAGAGCGAGTCGAATTATTTCAACGTTGGCAAGGAATTGGTGTCGATGGTATTGCAGGTAAGCGAACGCTAGACCGACTTCAGCAAAATGTTCAGCCAGATGCGCCTCAACTGGCGAGAATCGAGAAGGAGGACGCATAATGTCAGCTGTGAAACATATAGGTCTGTTCTTGCTGCCAATCACTGCTTCTGCTATCGGAGTCGCTTGGTACTTAGATCTCTTTGCACCGAGTGTTGAAGTAGATACAACGTCCCCGATAGAAAAGGTCGAAGTGGTATCACCTTTCAAAGTATTGGACTATCCAGAGAACACCCAGTTGGCCCAATTGCCAAGAGAGTGGCCAAGTGCAGAGCTATCGCGTGATTTTGGTACATTTACCACCCCCGATGAATACACGAGCCATACACCAAGCAGAGATGAAACACGCAACTCAGCATCAACCCAAACGACTTCTGCTGCTGAAGAGGACCTCGGGTTGTCTTTGGATGATCTGGATTTATCCTCATTATCTCCTGATTTAGCTAGGAAGGTCGAAAATGCCTTATCCCGAGATGATGACAATTCTTCATCACAAACGGCACGCGTGAACGATTTAGAGCGCAACGCTCACCAGTGGCAAGGGCGTCTACCTGCGCTTAATTTGCAAACCCATATGTACGCTAGTGATGAAAATCGCCGTTGGGTGAAAATTAACAATATTGAATATCATCAAGGGGATGTCGTTGATGATCAGGTCACTCTAAGAGAAATACAACCGCAAGCGGTGATTGTTGAGTTCCAAGGTGAGCAAATTCGTATACCAGCGTTGTATGAGTGGAAAGGGTAACTCTTGTAGAAACACATCAAGCCAGCGAAATCATATCGCTGGCTTTTTATTTTTCAGAGCATCTTTTGCATCTATTCTGGTGATGATTTTTAGATACTCAAACAAGCAAAATATAGCTTTTCTCAGTCGTTTAAATAGCACCAATATCATTCATCTATTGATAGCGCGATTCCAGTCAACGTTGTGTAAAAAGACACCATCTTCACGAACTTCGGAGTAATGACTTGGTCCACGTTAGACCCCATCACATAATAGGAGTCTAAACAGAGACACATGCGTATTCTGATTTTTTCTTTAAGTATTGTTGCATCGACAAGCTATGCAGCAAAGCCATACCCATTCCCAGTTACACCAGATGGTCGCGGGCAAGATTTCATGGTCAGTGCGACGAACCCTTACGTAAGCAGTACCGGTTACTCAATATTGAAAGAAGGCGGTAACGCTGTTGATGCTATGGTCGCGATGCAGATGGTGATGTCTGTCGTTGAGCCAGATATGACCGGAATTGGCGGCGGGACTTTCGCGCTGTTTTATCAACATGACGAGAAAAAATTTCTGGCCCTTGATGGTCGAGATGAAGCGCCCTCTAGCGCGAACCCTGAAATGTTTGTTGAGAATGGGGAAGTACTCAGTCGCAACGAAATATTAGGCCCTCGTTCTGTTGCGGTTCCGGGCACGTTGCGGTTGCTTTACACCACTCATGAACAATACGGCAAGTTGCCATGGGCAGAGCTGATTAAGCCGGCAATTACATTGGCGAGCAATGGGTACGCGATGAACAGCTACACCTACGACATCGTAGTAAGAGAGCAAAGCCGACTTGAGCAAGATCCGGAAGTGAAAGCCTTGTATTGGCAAGGGGACGATATTAAACCGACGGGAACCTTGATGAAGAACCCTAAGATGGCTGAGACGCTGAGGAAGATCGCGCAACAAGGCGATAGTTACCTTTATGGTGGTGAGCTTGGTCAGCACATCGTAGAGACGGTTAATAGTCGTATTGACGACCAACACGAGAAGTTGTCTTTAGAAGATTTTAAACATTACCAAGTGAAGCAGCGTGACATCATTGAGAGCGACTACCGTGGGAATAAAATCGTCTCTTTTGGTTACCCAGCTTCGGGCGGTGTGATGGTCGCTCAGAGTCTTGAACTGCTTGCACCCTATGGCATTGCCCATATGGCGAAAACGGATGTGGAACCTTGGCGTCTCATGACTGAAGCGATGCGAATTGCAAAAGCCGATCGTATTGCGTATGCCGGAGATCCGGATTATGTGGAAGCGCCAGTTGAACAGTTGCTGTCTAAAGCCTATCTAGATCAGAGACGTGATTTAATCCCTGATAATGGCACTTCAAAAGAGGATCCACAAGCAGGACAGATAACGCAAACTCAGTATGCGCAATATCAAGGCTTCGAGAGCAAAGATACAGGGCATATTTCTATCGTCGATAGAGATGGAAATGCAATTGCGATGACCAGCACCGTTGGCACGGGAATGGGATCTGGTGTCATGGTTGATGGCGTTATCTTGAATGCACAAATGGCGAACTTCTCACCTCAGCCAACGGTTAACGGCAAGCCTACGCAAAACTCAATTGAAGCGGGCAAGCGTCCACGTTCGGCTATTACGCCATTAATGGTGATGGACAGTGATGATAACTTGCGTTTGGTGGTTGGGTCACCAGGTAGTTCACAAATCCCGGGGTATGTACTCAAAACCGTGGTTGGGGTGCTGGATTGGAATTTATCAGCGCAAGAGGCTATTGACTTACCAAACATCCAGTATGGCACTAAGATAGACCGCACCAAGTCTTATGACCCGACTGGTTTGCTGGTGGAAAAGAAAACGTTCGCAGAAATGTTGGTGCCTGAGTTTATGGAGCTTGGCTACCCAGTGCACGTTATTCCAGTGGTAAGCGGTTTGAATGCAATTGAGCTAAAAGATGGCAAGCTTTATGGCGCAACGGATCGTCGTCGAGCCTCTAGTTCAATGGGGGAGTAGTACTCACTTCTGTCAAACGAAGCAAACTAAAAAGCCAGTCAATATCGACTGGCTTTTGCGTTCTTTTTAAAGATAAAAGCGTAAGGGTTTATGCCCAACCCGCAGGAGAGCGCTTTCTACGAGGCATGACATGCGGAAGAATCAAACCAAATAGTAAACCTAAACCTGCAACACCGCCGCCATAAGTGAAGTACTTAAGCAGCATGTCATCTTTTTGTGTATCCAGTTTTGCGCGTAGCTCGCGGTTTTCTGTTTCAACAGAAGTAAGCTGATCGCTGATCTCAGAGTATTTACTTTCTAGATCTGAAATTTGTTGGTTACGTGTTTCGAGAGAGGTAACAAGACCGGCTTTCTCTGCATCAGAAGTTTGACGAGCATTAGCAAGCTGCTCTTTTACTTCGGCTAGCTCTTTCTCAATACGAGGAAGGCGAATTGCCATGCTCTCTTGGTTTGTCACAAACTTGCTTTGTACCCAACCAGTGCGACCACGGTCATCACGAACTTGCGTATAGCCAGTATCTCGGTTGGTTTTAATCAGTTGTACTTTAGAACCGGCGTTAACACTACCAATAATACGGTAGGTGTTATTTGGACCTGAGTGCATAAAAGTGAAGAGGTCATCAGAAATATAACGGTCTGCTGCTAGGGCCGCTGGCGCTGCTAGCAAAGTAAACAAAACCGTGATGATTAGTTTTTTCACAGTAAATCCCTTAACGATTTTTCTTGGAGACAGCGTTGGCACCGAATGATTGGGGCCGGAAATAGACGAATAGTATGCAGTTTCAAACCTCGGTGCAACAAAGAAGGGAGGCAAAGCCTCCCTTTCTGTGCGTTTGAGTCAATAATGACAAAGCGCTTACATTCTATTGACGAGTGTCTTAAGCGAACATCGCTTGAAGTCCGTAGAAGAATACTACGGCCAATAACGCACCCGCTGGTAGTGTAACGATCCATGATGCCACGATGTTACGAACTACGCCTAGGTTCAGTGCTGCGATACCACGAGCAAAGCCAACACCGAGAACCGCACCAACCAATGTTTGAGTGGTTGAAATTGGCAGGCCTGTACCAGACGCTAGAACTACCGTACATGCTGTTGCTAGCTGTGCTGCAAAACCGCGGCTAGGCGTTAGCTCAGTGATGCCAGTACCAACGGTTGCCATTACTTTGTGACCCAGTGTTGCAAGACCGACCACGATACCAATACCGCCAAGAGGTAGAATCCACCAAGCGATGGTACTTTTCGTGCTGATTTCGCCCATGTGTTCAACAGTCGATACGACAGCAGACAGTGGACCAATGGCGTTTGCAACGTCGTTTGAACCGTGTGCAAATGCCATCGCACAAGCGGTGATAACCATCAGAACGCTGAAGATACCTTCCACGCCAGAAAAGCTGCGGTCTTCTTCGCGATTAGCGAATTTTTTCTGGATGTATACGTAGCCGCCAATCATCACAAGTGCTGAAACTGCTGCTGCCCACATCCAAGCTTCACCATTGGTCAGGTGAAGACCAACGTGTTTTAGACCTTTTTTGATGGTTACAAGAGCAATCACCATTGTTGTGATGAACATGTAAACAGGTACAAAACGTTTCGCGTTAAACAGAGGGTTCTCTGTATCAAAAATCAGGCGTTGTGCGCTGACAAAGATAACGTAAGCAAAGAAACCTGAAATCACTGGCGTAATAATCCAGCTACCAACAATGCCTTGAACGCTGCCCCAGTCAACCGCTTCAGTACCTACTGATACGCATGCAAAACCAATGATTGCACCGATGATTGAGTGAGTCGTTGATACTGGCCAGCCCATGTAAGAAGCAAGAAGCAGCCAAGTACCTGCTGCTAAAAGCGCAGACATCATGCCGTAGACAAGAACATCTGGTTGACTGGCAAATAAAGAAGTTTCGATTACACCTTTACGGATAGTGTCGGTTACTTCACCGCCTGCAAGGTAAGCACCTGCAAATTCGAAGATCATCGCAATGATGATAGCTTGTTTTACAGTTAGCGCTTTTGAACCTACAGATGTACCCATCGCATTAGCAACGTCGTTCGCGCCAATACCAATCGCCATCATGAAACCAAAAATCGCTGCAACAATAATCAGGACAGTGCCGTAGTTCGCAAGGATATCCATCGTAATACCTAGTTGTTTTATAACAAGCGGAACAAAATTTTACGCGCGCCAAACCATAAGACGATGAAAATAGTCATCGTCCCTATGACACGTGTTAATTATGCTCTTCGTTAT
This sequence comes from Vibrio sp. 704, assembly GCF_033339295.1. Taxonomy (NCBI): domain Bacteria; kingdom Pseudomonadati; phylum Pseudomonadota; class Gammaproteobacteria; order Vibrionales; family Vibrionaceae; genus Vibrio; species Vibrio sp. 704. The sequence continues at coordinate 17,863 of NZ_JAWOUH010000010.1, forward strand.
GTCGTTAACTTTATGTTTTAAGATCGAGATAGCATGACTTCCAAACGAGCACCTACGCGCTGCGCTTGGTCGGCAATACCACCTACCCATTCAAGAATCTTGTATAGGAACATGACATCGATAGGGTTCATGTCAGCTTCAATCACCATCAACTGTTGGCGAAGTTCAATCTGCATGGCATCGGTATCATCTTCGATAACGTCTAATTGATGAATCATTTCAGCGACGAGCGTCACTTCACGGCCTTTGAAGCCGGTTTCTAGCAATTCATCAAGTTCATTGATTACCTTTTGCGCCTGATCGGCAGCATCAAGACAACGTTGAACGTAAGCGAGGAAGTTTGGTTGGAGAGCCTCAGGGATGACAAGTTGACGACCATATACACGGCCAGCAATGTCTTTTGCCAGGTTTGCAAGTTTGTCCTGTTGAGTCAAAAGCTCAAGCATGTCAGTACGGTCGACTGGCATGAACAAACCGCGAGGCAGTTTTAGACGGATTTCACGTTTCAGCACATCCGCTTCTTTCTCTAGGTGAGAAATTTGTGCACGGATTTCTGCTGCTTTTTCCCAATCACCCTTTGAAGATACTTCAAAGAATTTCACCAAGTGTGAACAACATTCGTTGACACACACAACGTGGCGTTGCAAAGGCTTAATTGGGGACTTTGCAAATAACCCCATAATTGTATTTACTGGCATGGTCATTCAACCTAATAACTATAACCTTAAAAAAACATACACCATTTCTGAGTGCTTGGCGAAATGTTGAGCGATGGCTATAAAGGCGCGCATGGTAACGCATTAAATCGCTCATTAAAACTGTTTTAGATCATCATTCCGGCGATATTTCTCTCTTGCCGTGTGAGAAATTACGCAATATCCTGTTTCTATCTGCTTTGAAAGGTATAGCTATGGAAACCGAAATAGAACTGAAGTTTTTTGTTTCTCCTGAATTTTCAGAAACTTTAAAAGAAAAAATTTCTGAGACAAAAGTACTTCAGCATAGTTGTCGTGACTTGGGTAACACCTATTTTGATACTGCCGATAAATGGCTCAGAAAGCACGACATTGGTTTAAGAATTCGCCGTTTTGATGATGTATTCGTCCAAACCGTAAAGACAGCAGGACGCGTCGTCGCAGGCTTACATCAAAGACCAGAATACAATGCTGAGCACACTAGCGACGAGCCTAATCTGTCGCTTCATCCTCTAGATATTTGGCCTCCAGGTAAAGATGCAGAAACGCTGCAATCCGAGCTTATGCCATTATTCTCGACCAACTTCACACGTGAACAATGGCTGATTGGCATGCCCGATGGCAGTCAGATTGAAGTTGCTTTTGACCAAGGCTTAGTTGTAGCCAAAGGTGAAGACGAAGAAGAGAAGCAAGAGCCAATTTGCGAAGTTGAACTGGAACTTAAGTCTGGCCAAACCGAAGCTTTATTCACACTGGCACGCAGCTTTTGCGAGCAAGGTGGTATGCGCTTGGGTAACTTGAGCAAAGCGGCGAAAGGTTATCGACTTGCAAGCGGTTATGCGGGTGATGAAGTAAAATCATTGGCACTTGTGGACAGTAGTCCGACGGATACCGTTGAATTTTGCTTGATCAACTCTTTAGAGCACGCTTTGTCTCATTGGCATTATCACGAGCAAATTTATGCTGAGCGTGACAGCGTGGAAGCACTGCGTGAAATCAGTAATGCCATTCGTTTCATTCGTCAAACATTGACCATTTTTGGCGGGATTGTCCCTCGTCGCGCGAGTGCGATTCTGCGCCAAGAGCTTAAATGGTTGGAAGAAGAACTGAGTTGGTTAGATGAGCATGCACACCTTGAAGAGCTTTTAGATGACAAAGGCAATGTGCTGCGTAAGTTGGATGCGCGTAAGTTCTTAGTATCTGAGCTGACTCAGCAGTTACAAGAGTTGCCAAGCCGTGAAGAAGTGCTAGGGTTGCTCAATTCCGCGCGTTACACAGGGTTACTGCTGGATCTAAGCCGCTGGATCTTAGCACGCGGTTGGCAGCCATTTCTTGATGAAAAAGCACGTGAAAAAATGGCAAGTAACATCATGCCGTTTTCAGTTACTCAGCTCGATCGCACTTGGGCTGAGCTAATGGAAGCTTTCCCAGCAGAGCGCGATCTGACGGCGCAAGAGTACGTTGATCAGCGTTATCGCTTATTGCGTAACCTCTATACTGGTATTGGTTTCGCGAGTTTGTATAACTCGGATGAGCGTAACAGCTTCCGTTTACCATGGGCGGATCTAGTGCATGGTATCGATGATCTGCTAATGCTGAACCACTTACTCCCGTTGGTTGATATGCTGGAAGACGCAGAAAAAGAGCAGTTAGAACGCTGGTTGCACCGTCAAGAGCGCTCAATTTTGCATGCAATGGATCAAACCCGAGCGATCAGTGTGGAAGTTCAGCCTTATTGGCGTGAATGATCGTTCTGGTGATAAGAACAAAAAAATAGGACCGCATGGTCCTATTTTTTTGTCTCTGTTTTACGTTGTTGTAGCTCTTTTTCCATGAAATCGAGTCGTTCTAGTATTTGCGCTTGTTGGCTTAGGAGCTGCTCGAGCATACGTTCTTTATTGATTGAACTGTGCGTCTGTTGTTTCGTTGGGGCAGTAAGGATAGAGGTGATAAGACCCGAGATCATACCAAAGATACCCACCCCGCAAACAATGATAATGACAGCCAAAAACTTTCCTATGGAGGTCACTGGATAATGATCGCCGTAACCAACCGTTGAGATTGTTACAAATACCCACCACAAAGCATCGGCGCCAGTACGAATATTCGCTTCTGGGTTTTTCGCTTCGATAAACAGCATTGCACTAGAACCGAGTGTTATGAGGATAACCATCAATAGCAGTATAGAGGCGACCGTGGTTTCGCGGCGGTTTTCTTTGAGCTGATGCAAAATGAACTTTGACGAACGCAGTACTAATACCACTCGCATAATATGAAAAATACGAGCAAAGCGCAGGGGCTCTATCAATGGGATACTCGCCACGAAATCTATCCAATGACGTTTAAGGAATAACCAGCGATCTGTGGACCGGATCAAATCAATGGTGAGCTGTAGTAGAAAAATACTACAGATTATGAAATCCAGACCGATAAGAACTTGACGGGTTTCGTGATCGATCGGGAAAAACAACAAGCCAGAGATCACAAATAGTGCCATAAAAGACAATATTAGTGACAACAGGCCCATCGGTCGTGTGCTGTCTTTGATATCATTGTTTTTCATACGAAGCTCAAAATAAATCGCGTAACCACGCAAAGCGCGAACATAACTATAAGTAATATAAAGATTATAGATAAAGACTATATAAGACTCGGTGGAGAACTGACAATGGAAAAGCTGGCATTTAAGCCATGGGAAAGGATCATATCCGACATTCGACTGGTGCCTAAAATGGTCATGTTGATGGTCTTCAGTACTGTCCTGATCGTGGCAAAACAACTGTGGGACGCAAACACTTTTTACGACTCACTTTTAGCGGCGACACAAAACGCGCAAGTTGCCCAACAGCATTATGAAGCATATTTAACGCAAGTTGCTTGGCAAACCGCCTTATTGATTGTGGTTTTTGTCGTGCTCTTATTAGCGGCGGCTAGAGTGATGTTGCGTCAAACACAGTATCTGAGCGACGCGATCAAACTGATGGCGAGCAAGAACCTCTCTGTTCCATTTGGTATGGATTGTAAAGATGAATACGGAGACGTGGCACGTGAATTAGAAAAGACACGTCGACAATTGCACGATGTTATTCAAATGCAAATTAATGCGTCTGATGAATTATCAACGCTCACCGAAGTCATGACGCTGAGCATGTCGGAAACGAAGGAATCGGCGCAAGAAGAGTTTAACGAAATTGATCAACTTGCTACGGCGATGAGTGAAATGTCGTCGACGGTCCAAACGGTTGCGGAACATGCCCAGACGGCATCTTCTCTAACAGAGCAAGCTTCCGCACAAGCAATTTCTGGTCAGCAGTTCTTGCAAAGTACAATGGCGAAAATGAGTGAACTTTCGTCGGATATCGCTTCATCGGCACAAGCGGTTAACCAAGTTGAAGAACGTGTTGAAGCCATTGGTAGCGTTGTAGGGACGATTCAAGGCATTTCTGAACAAACCAACCTGCTTGCACTGAATGCGGCGATTGAAGCGGCGCGAGCTGGCGAGGCTGGGCGGGGTTTTGCTGTGGTTGCAGATGAAGTTCGTAACCTTGCCCAACGTACACAACAAGCGACGGTAGAAATTCAAGAGATGATCGCACAGCTGCAAACCAGTGCTGAATCTGCGGTAGAACTCATGGAAAAAAGCGTTGTAGAAGCGGCAGATGGAAACGAGCTGGTTTCTAATGCTGGATCTGAGCTCGATGGTATTGTTGGGCAAGTGACGCAAATCAATGACATGAACTTCCAGATCGCGACGGCGTCTGGTCAGCAAAGCAGTGTTGCAGAAGAGATGAGCCAAAACCTCACCAATGTACGTGAGTTGGTTGAAGCCTCAGTTGTTGTTGTTACCGAACTGCTAGAAACCTCTGAAATGATGCAAAATAATGCAGGTGAGCTAGACAAGAAGATCAAATCTTTCCAAGTTTAATATTCGATCCCGAACTTTTGATAAAACGCCCACAAACCTTTTGTGGGCGTTTTTATTTGCTTTCAGTCTGGTATAAAGAATGAGTTACCGTGCTTTTCAAACAAGGAAGAAAAATGCAGCTGCCTTCGCCACTGATTTCTATCGCTGAATCTGCCGTACAAAACGCCCAAGACGCAGGTTATTTTCCCCTTTGGCCCGATGAGGTTGCGCAGCAATTTCGTTATGTGGCGGGCTTAAGCCAGTTTATAACTGAAGCCATTCATCGCGATGAAGTCCTAGCCCGTGAGTTGCCAAGTATGTTAGCGCAGCCAAGTCGTCAGGAGTCTTACCGCTCACGCCTTGCTGAACTGTTGGAACAATGTCCTGATGAGATGTCTGGTCATCGCGTATTGCGTCAGTTTCGCAATCGAGAAATGGTGTACATTGCGTGGAAGGATTTCACGCATGCATGGTCTCTAGAGACGTCTTTAAGCCACTTATCTGAGTTGGCAGAAGCGATGATTTTTGAAACCTATCAATGGCAATATCAAGTGTGTTGTCAGGAGTGGGGCACGCCAATAAGTGAGGACGGTGAAGTGCAGCCGATGTTAATTATCGGCATGGGGAAACTGGGTGGTGGCGAGCTAAACTTTTCTTCCGATATTGATCTAATTTTCACGTACCCAGAGAATGGTGAAACCCAAGGCGCACGCCGAAGCATTGCCAATGCCCAGTTCTTTACTCGTCTTGGTCAACGCATCATCAAAGCGCTCGACCAACAAACCTTCGATGGTTTTTGCTACCGCGTCGACATGCGGCTTCGCCCATTTGGAGAAAGTGGCCCCTTGGTTATGAGCTATGCCGCACTTGAAGATTATTACCAAGAACAGGGACGAGATTGGGAACGTTACGCGATGATCAAAGCTCGGGTGATGGGATGTGAGATGTACCCGCAGTATCAAGAGCTACGCCAAATGCTGCGCCCTTTTGTTTTTCGTCGTTATATTGATTTCAGTGCGATTCAATCTTTGCGTCGAATGAAGTCGATGATCAGTAGCGAGGTTCGCCGCCGAGGGTTGAATAACAACATTAAGCTAGGTGCGGGTGGCATCCGAGAAATTGAATTTATCGCTCAAGTTTTTCAATTGATTCGAGGTGGTCGAGAACCTTCTTTGCGTAATCGAGGGCTGTTGGAAACGCTGCAAGGCATTGAAGAACTGGCATTGCTTACTCCACAAGAAGTCAGCGATCTAGAAGCCGCATACAAGTACTTGCGTCAATTAGAAAACTTGTTGCAAGCAATGGCGGATAAGCAAACCCAGACGCTGCCTGATTGCGAAACCGAACGCTTAAAGCTCGCCACCGCGATGAAAATGAGCTGTTGGGAGCAATTGATTGAGCAAACCCAGCAGCATATGGCAAATGTTCACCAAGTTTTTGAATCACTAATTGGTGATGATGAAGAAGACGAGGGGACTACCGTTGCTCGTCATTTTCATGAGCTATGGGATATGGCCGACAAACAAGACGTTCTTGAGCATATCTTGCAGCAGGATATTCAGATTGAAGACTTTGCTTCATGCGCAAAAACCATCATCAACTTTAAAACCGATCTGGCCAAAAAAACGTTAGGCCCACGAGGACGCGAAGTGCTCAACCGTTTGATGCCGAAAGTGTTTGATGCGGTCTTTGCCCATCCTGATGCACAGTTTGGTTTATCTCGTGTACTTCACTTGCTACACAACATCTGCACTCGCACGACTTACTTGGAATTATTGGATGAGCATCCAGCGGCTCTGGTGCAGCTCGTACGTTTGTGTACCGCAAGCCCAATGATTTCAGAGCAGCTGTCTCGTTATCCTATCTTGCTTGATGAGTTGATCGACCCTGCGCAGCTGTACAATCCCATTCCATTAGACAGTTACCGTACAGAGCTACGTGATTATTTGGCGCGTATTCCTGAAGATGATATGGAACAGCAAATGGAAGCGTTGCGTCAGTTTAAGCAAATTTGTATTTTGCGTATTGCAGCGGCAGATATTGCTGGCGCATTGCCAGTGATGAAAGTGAGTGACCATTTAACTTATTTAGCGGAAGCTATCGTTGATGCGGTGATCAGTCAGGCTTGGTTGCAAGTGTCTGAAAAGTACGGCGAGCCAACGCATGTGAAAGATCGTGAAGGTAAAGGCTTTGCTGTAATTGGCTATGGTAAAGTCGGAGGGTGGGAGCTCGGCTATAACTCCGACTTGGATATTGTCTTCATGCATGACTGCCCAGTCAATGTCTACACTGACGGCAAAAAAGAGATTGATGGTCGTCAGTTCTACCTTCGTTTAGCACAGCGTATCATTCATATTTTCTCCACTCGCACCGCTTCCGGTATTTTATACGAGGTCGATACCCGATTGCGTCCGTCCGGTGCATCGGGTTTGTTGGTTAGCCCAACGGACGCGTTCGACGACTATCAACATCAAGACGCGTGGACATGGGAGCATCAAGCACTTGTCCGCGCGCGCATGATTTATGGTGATGAACCACTGGCAATTGCATTTCACAATACGCGGCATGATGTGTTGTGCAAAGCACGCGATCAAGCTGAACTGAAAAAAGACGTTGTCGAAATGAGAGAAAAAATGCGCGGTCATCTTGGGGGGAAAAAGCCAGGCCGCTTTATGCTCAAGCAAGATGTAGGTGGGATTACCGATATCGAATTTCTCGCTCAGTACCTAGTGCTCAACTATAGTCACGATAAGCCGAAATTGACGCGTTGGTGTGATAATGTGCGCATCTTTGAAACGCTCATTGCGCAAGATGTTATGGACGAAGACCAAGCAATGCAGTTGATACGTGCTTACACGACAATGCGAAACGAAATACACCGCCGAAATCTACTTAATTTAGACGCTGATGTGGTGGAAGATAAGTTTGTTGCCGAAAGGGAGTGGGTAAAACAGGCTTGGAATCAGTGGTTCAGTTAAGACCATATATTTAGCCTCGATAAGGGCTGTGATAAACTCACTTCGATTTAATTTTTGGAGACCAACAATGAAACCAATTCTACCTGATTACAACAGCGCTGGTGTGCTCATCATCGGTGATGTCATGCTAGATCGTTACTGGTATGGCCCAACCGGACGCATTTCTCCTGAAGCGCCGGTTCCTGTTGTAAAAGTAGAAAACAATGAAGAGCGTCCTGGTGGTGCTGCGAACGTTGCGATGAACATCGCATCACTAGGTGGCCATGCTCACATTGTTGGTCTAACTGGGGAAGATGAGCCTGCAAAAGTGCTGACGGAGACGCTGAGCTCACTCAATGTGAAGTGCGATTTCGTTGCACTGCCTGATTACCCAACGATTACGAAGCTTCGCGTAATGAGCCGTGGACAACAGCTTATTCGTCTCGACTTCGAAGACAAGTTTGAAAACACAGATTCTGCACCTGTGCTATCGCGTATGGATGCCGCACTGCCAAACGTTAAAGCCGTGATTATGTCTGACTACGCAAAAGGTTCGTTAGAGCATGTTCAGGCATACATTCAAAAAGCGCGCGCAGCAAATATTCCGGTTTTCATTGACCCGAAAGGTGCGGATTTTGAACGCTACCGTGGCGCAACACTTCTTACGCCAAACATGAAAGAGTTCGAAGACGTTGTAGGTAAAGTGAAATCTGACCAAGAGCTAGTAGAGAAAGCGCTGGCTTTGGTTGAAGAGTTTGAATTTGAAGCGCTTTTAGTGACACGCAGCGAAAACGGAATGACCTTGATTCGTCGTGGTCAGGAACCGTTCCACCTTCCAACTCAAGCGAAAGAAGTGTACGACGTGACAGGTGCGGGCGACACGGTTATCTCTGTATTGGCAGCGTCTGTTGCCGCAGGCAAATCATTTGAAGAAGCGTGTGCACTAGCAAACGCAGCGGCAGGTGTTGTAGTTGGTAAACTAGGCACGTCAACGCTTTCTGAGATTGAATTAGCAGAAGCGGTACATGGCAGCCAAGACACGGATTACGGTGTGATTTCAGAAAAAGCACTGATCGAAGCGGTGAAAAAAGCACGAGCTCGTGGCGAGAAAGTCGTTATGACAAATGGCTGCTTTGATATTCTGCACGCTGGGCATGTGTCTTACTTAAACCATGCTGCTGAACTGGGCGATCGCCTAATCGTTGCGGTAAATACCGATGAGTCAGTAAAACGCCTTAAAGGCCCTGGTCGTCCGGTAAACCCAACCGATCGCCGCATGGCGGTGTTGGCAGGTTTGGGCGCTGTGGATTGGGTTGTACCATTTAGTGAAGATACGCCGCAGCGTTTGATCTCAGAAGTTCTACCAAGCTTGCTAGTAAAAGGCGGTGACTACAAACCAGAAGAGATTGCTGGTGGTAAAGAAGTCATTGCGGCGGGTGGTGAAGTTCGTGTATTGAACTTTGAAGATGGCTGCTCGACCAGTGAAATCATTAATGCAATCAAAGGCGGTAAGGGCTAAGCCTGCTGTTTGTTAGCATTGAAATGCTATTTGCTCATAAAGGTCGCTAAGTGCGGCCTTTTTGATACTTGATGCTCAGAGACACTTTTAGGCTCTGAACTACAAGTAATAAAAAACGCCAGCTGATAACTCAACTGGCGTTTTTTATTTATTAAGACCTGAAGTATTCAGTTAGCGGTTATTTTGCCGCTTTCAAACCTGCATCAACGTCCAAGATGTCTTGTTCGCTTAGCGTACCAACTGCTTGGCGTAGCTGAAGAACACTTAAAATGTAGTCGTAACGAGCGTTCGATAGGTTTTTGTTCGCATCGTATAGACGACGAGTCGCGTCCAGTACATCAACGATAGTACGAGTACCTACATCAAAGCCAGCTTCTGTTGCTTCTAGTGCAGAGCGTGCAGAAATAACCGCTTGCTCATACGCACGTAATGCGCCGATAGAGGCGTTAATGTTGTTGTTTTGTGCGCGAACATCTTTGACTACGCTACGGTACTGTGCTTCAAGATCTTCGCTTGCTGCCACGTACGCGTATTCAGCTTGTTTGGTTTGAGAGGTTACGTTACCACCTGTGTATAGCGGTACTGCAAGGTTCACACCAATATTGAAGTTGTCTGTCGTGTTATCACGAGAGCTATGAGAAGTATCACCGTAGTTGTAACCACCGTCTAGAGAGAGCGTTGGTAGGTGGCCAGAGCTTGCTAGTGAAATATTGTCACGCGCAATGTCTTGAAGAATACGTGAAGATAGCAAGGTCAGGTTTTTGGTTTTTGCTTCATCAATGAGCGATTCAGCTGGTACGGTCGATGGGCTAGCAGTGAAGCGGCCAGTGTCCAAAATGTTGAGATCTTTGTGCTCTTGGCCTGTAATTTCACGCAGTGACTCGTAGCTATTAGTTAGCGCGTTTTCTGCCAACACTTCGTCCGCTAGCACTTGGTCGTACTGAGCTTGTGCGTCATGCACGTCAGTGATTGCAGACAAACCTACTTCAAAACGTTGTTTAGTTTGCTCAAGTTGACGGCCAACCGCGGCTTTTTCTGCACGTACGAAAACAAGATTATCTTGTGCGCGTAGAACTTCAAAATACGCTTGTGACACGCGAAGAATCAGTGCCTGTTGCGTCGCTGCGTAAGTTGCGTCTGCTTGGCGAGCACTTTTCTCAGCAGTATCTAGAGAGATCCAAGATGCGCGGTTGTAAAGTGCTTGTGAAAAGCTAACGCCAGCGGTTAGCGCGTTGCCATCGTTTGATACGTCACTAATTAGATTTGAATCGTATTCAGTATCACCACGAGTTAAATTGTAACCCGCAGTAAGGTTGATCTGTGGTAATAGAGCACTACGGCTTGAGGTGATTGCTTCGAAAGCTTGGTCACGTTGTGCTGCTACACTGAGCAATTGTGGATCATTTTGTTTTGCCAAGTCGTAGATTTCAGCCAAAGAGTCTGCGAACGCAGACGTACTCATGCTACCTAGCGCTGCACTGATAAATAGTGGAAGCAATTTTTTCATTTTCTATTCCCGCGGTCCATAGATTGGTTAATTCTCAGTAGTTTAACTCAATTTGCACGATATTTACTCTAAAGTTTGCACTTTTTTACACGTAATTATCCACTTGTGCAATAAATTTTTAGCAAAGACTTAAATTAATTTGTAACTATTATACAAAAAGTTGAGCCAAGTCCTTTGAGCAAGCGAATAACAATGAGTAAACTACAGGATTCACTCAGAGAGGTGTTGAATGCAACAGCGTGACAAACAACAACAAGATTTTACTTCGCGAGATGTAAAAGTCATCTCGAAAGAAACCTTATTTGAAGGTTTTTTCAAAATGGTGAAATACCGCTTTCAGCATAGGCTATTTGCTGGTGGTTGGAGTGGAGTTGTCGAACGAGAAATGTTCGAGCGTGGTCACGCAGCAGCGATGCTTCCTTATGATCCAAAGACGGACCAGGTCGTAATCATTGAACAGATTCGTATTGGCGCGTTGGAACATGAACACCCTTGGCAGCTAGAAATTGTCGCCGGTATGATTGACCGCGATGAATCTGCTGAAGCCGTAATTCGTCGAGAGGCTGTCGAAGAAGCGGGGATTCAGGTGGGGCGCGTTGTACCTGTTACGTCCTATTATCCTTCGGCTGGTGGTTGCTCGGAAAAGCTAGACGTCTTTGTTGGTGAAGTGGATGCGTCTAAAGCGCACGGCATTCATGGTTTAGACTATGAGAATGAAGATATCCGCGTTCATGTCATGAGTCGTGAAACGGCGTATCAATGGGTGAAGGACGGAAAATTTGAAAATGGTGCGTCGATTATTGCGTTGCAATGGCTGCAATTACACCATCAAGAGTTAAAGTCAGAATGGGGACTATCCCAAACGGTGGAGAGTGAGTAATGGCACAATTGGCTGAAAAACAACAATATCATGTTGATTTGGCTGGTCTTATGAGAACCTATGAGACCAACTACGCTAAGTTGAACGCCTTATTGCCTGCTTCTGCCGAAGTTGGGGATGTACGTTGCTACCAAGCGGCGAACATGGTTTACCAATTGACCGTGAATGAAATCACAAAATACACCACAGTTGTTGAGATATGTCAGAGTGATGAAACGCCAGTGTTTCCTTTACCGACGATGTCTGTCAGGCTTTATCATGATGCGAGAGTAGCCGAAGTATGCTCAAGCGGAGAGTTCTCTCGCATAAAAGCTAAGTATGATTATCCCAATGACCAACTGATGCAGAAAGATGAAAAGCATCAATTAAACACATTCCTCGGTGAATGGCTGACGTTTTGTTTACGAAGTGGTATCAGTAGAACACCACTTGCCTTCAATTGATCGTCACGTCACTAAAGGAAAATAACAAATATCGATATAGTGGACGAATCAGGTTTTCATTTTGCAATCATCTAGTGACAGCATCAAACTTTTACAAATTACGGATACTCATCTGTTTGCTGCCGATGAGGGAAGTTTGCTAAGCGTAAAAACAGTCGATAGCTTTAATGCTGTTGTTGCTGATGTTTTACGCCGCAACGTGGCGTTTGATTACATTTTGGCGACGGGCGATATTTCCCAAGACCATAGTGCAGAATCTTATCAGCGCTTTGCCAACGGCATTGAACCGCTAGAGAAAGACTGTTTTTGGCTACCTGGTAATCATGATTACAAGCCTAATATGGGCAGTGTTTTGCCTTCGCCACAAATCAAAGCCGCAGAGCATGTATTGCTTGGCGAGTATTGGCAGTTAATTCTTTTAGACTCGCAAGTGGTTGGCGTTCCTCATGGGCGCTTGAGTGATCAGCAATTAACGCTACTCGAAGAAAAGCTAGCCGAACACCCAGAAAGACACACACTTGTTTTGTTGCATCATCACCCGTTACTGGTGGGAAGCGCGTGGCTTGATCAACATACTTTAAAAGATGCCGAAGCGTTTTGGCAGGTTGTCGAGCGTTTTGATAACGTGAAAGGCATTCTCTGTGGCCATGTTCATCAAGATATGAATGTGCTTCACAAGGGCATTCGAGTGATGGCAACACCCTCAACTTGTGTTCAGTTTAAGCCTAACTCGGATGATTTTGCCCTTGATACCACTTCGCCTGGTTGGCGGGAACTGCAACTACACGCTTGTGGCGATATTACGACCCAAGTAGGTCGGCTTCCTGATGGCCAGTTCCAACCAGACTTCTCTTCTAACGGCTACTAACGCGCCTGAGCTCTCTGTTCGGGCTCGCTTTTTTGTGCGAGATATCTATGAGTAAACCTTCACTTCTTCTCTATATCCATGGCTTTAATAGCTCTCCACTCTCCATGAAAGCGAATGTGATGAGAGCCTACTGCGAGCAACATAGGTCTGATATCAAGGTGATTGTTCCCCAGTTACCTTGTTATCCTCAGCAAGCGGCGAAAATGTTGTTGGATATTATCGAGCAATATAAAGATGACTATAAAATTGGTCTAGTGGGCAGCTCATTAGGCGGTTTTATGTCAACGTGGCTAAATGACAAGTTTGGGTTTAAAGCGGTAGTGGTTAACCCCGCAGTCAAGCCTTATGAGTTGCTAGTAGATTATTTGGGTAAGCAAACTAACCCATATACGCATGAAACCTATACACTTGAAGCTTGTCATATTGACGAGTTAAAAGCTCTTGATGTACAAAGCATCGCGTCGCCACATTCTTTTTGGTTATTGCAACAAACAGAAGATGAGGTTTTAGACTATCGACAAGCGGTAGATAAGTTTGCAGACGCTAAGCAAACAGTAGAACAAGGCGGTGATCACAGTTTTGTAGGCTTTGAGCGTTATCCTGCACAGATTATCGAATTTCTAGAACTGTAATTCGAAAGCGATTGGAAAAGGCTCATAGTTTTTATTGATATATCCAACCGTTTCTTGACATGGGCGGTATGCTTTCCGACTATGTTTTGCCAAAAGATCTTAAGGGTCGAGGACCCTGGCTACTTTGTTATGCATCATGTTTACAAACTCTTAGTGATGTGAACAGGGTGGCTTTTTCGTTTCCTGAGTATGGGTACGCCCATTGGTGATACTCAGGCAACAAGTAAACTTTGAGAATAATTCCGTATTATGACTGAACAATATAATGCTGGTGCCATTGAAGTACTGAATGGCTTAGAGCCAGTACGTCGCCGACCAGGGATGTATACGGATACAGCGCGCCCAAACCATTTGGGCCAAGAAGTTATCGACAACAGTGTCGATGAAGCGCTAGCCGGACATGCCTCAAAAGTACAAGTCATCCTACATGCTGACCAATCACTCGAAGTGATCGATGATGGTCGAGGCATGCCTGTTGATATCCACCCAGAAGAGAAAGTATCAGGCGTAGAGCTAATTCTATGTAAGCTACATGCGGGTGGTAAGTTCTCTAACAAAAACTACCAATTCTCTGGTGGTTTGCACGGGGTAGGTATATCTGTAGTAAACGCGTTGTCAAAACGCGTTGAAGTAACAGTTCGTCGTGATGGTCAAGTGTATGAAATTGCATTTGAACACGGCGAGAAAGTGTCTGATCTGACCGTAACTGGCACATGTGGTCGTCGCAATCGCGGTACCAGCGTGCATTTCTGGCCTGATGCGAAGTACTTCGATTCGGCTAACTTCTCTGTGACGCGCTTAGTCAACAACCTGCGCGCAAAAGCGGTTTTGTGTCCGGGCTTAGAAATCACATTAACCGACAAAGTTAATGGCAAAGACTATAAGTGGTACTACGAAGACGGTCTTAAAGACTATCTTGCGGAAGGCGTAAAAGGCTACCCAGTTATTCCTGAAGAACCATTTACTGGTGAGTTCTTGGCGGATACTGAAGCGGCAAACTGGGCGGTAATTTGGCAGCCAGAAGGCGGTGAGATGATCACCGAAAGCTACGTTAACCTGATCCCAACCGCTCAAGGTGGTACGCACGTTAATGGTTTACGCCAAGGCTTGTTGGAAGCGATGCGCGAATTCTGTGAGTTCCGTAATCTATTACCTCGTGGCGTGAAGCTAACGGGTGATGACGTTTTCGACCGCTGTTCTTACGTGCTGTCGGTTAAGATTCAAGACCCGCAATTTGCAGGCCAGACCAAAGAACGTCTGTCTTCTCGTCAAACCGCGGCATTTGTCTCTGGCGTTGTAAAAGATGCGTTCAGTCTTTGGTTGAACGAAAAGCCTCAGCTCGCAGAGCAATTGGCAGAAGTCTGTATCGCTAACGCGCACCGTCGTATGAGAGCGGCGAAAAAAGTCGTACGTAAGAAAGTAGCGTCCGGCCCGGCACTGCCAGGTAAGTTGACCGACTGTTCTGCACAGGACTTAAGTCGCACGGAAATCTTCTTTGTGGAGGGTGACTCTGCGGGTGGCTCGGCAAAACAGGCACGTGACCGTGAATTCCAAGCTGTGATGCCACTGCGTGGTAAGATCTTGAACACGTGGGAAGTCTCTGCCGATCAAGTTCTTGCGTCTCAAGAAGTACACGATATCTCTGTTGCTTTGGGTATTGACCCAGATAGCGACAACCTCGAGAGTCTTCGTTACGGTAAGATCTGTATCCTTGCCGATGCGGACTCGGATGGTCTTCACATCGCAACGCTGCTTTGTGCTCTATTTACTCGTCACTTCCGCGCACTAGTGGAAGCGGGTCATATCTATGTGGCGATGCCGCCTCTGTATCGAATCGACTGCGGGAAAGAAGTGTTCTACGCCCTCGATGACGATGAAAAAGATGGCATTTTAGAGCGCTTGTCGAAGAAGAAAGCCAAAATCAACGTGCAACGATTCAAAGGTCTGGGTGAGATGAACCCACTTCAGTTGCGTGAAACCACCATGGATCCGAACACGCGTCGCTTAGTGCAGTTAACCATTGACGACTCTACGGCGACCATGGAAATGATGGACATGCTGCTAGGTAAAAAGCGTGCAGATGACCGTCGTTCTTGGCTACAAAACAACGGCGACTTGGCAGAGGTGTAACGGATGTCTACAGAAATTACCTACGATGGCGTCGAACAATTGCCAATGCGCAAGTTCACTGAAGACGCTTATCTGAACTACTCGATGTACGTAATCATGGACCGCGCCTTGCCATACATTGGTGATGGCTTAAAGCCGGTTCAACGACGCATCATTTATGCGATGTCAGAGCTTGGTCTCTCTGCATCAGCAAAATACAAAAAATCTGCACGTACCGTTGGTGACGTGCTAGGTAAATACCATCCGCACGGTGATTCAGCGTGTTACGAAGCGATGGTATTGATGGCTCAGCCATTCTCTTACCGCTATCCATTAGTGGATGGTCAAGGTAACTGGGGTGCGCCAGATGATCCGAAATCATTTGCGGCAATGCGTTATACCGAAGCAAAACTGTCTAAGTTTGCTGAAGTATTGCTTGGCGAACTTGGCCAGGGCACGGTTGAATGGCAACCTAACTTTGATGGCACAATGAAAGAGCCACAAATGTTGCCAGCACGTCTGCCTCATATCCTGCTTAACGGTGTAACCGGCATTGCCGTTGGTATGGCAACAGACATCCCACCGCACAACGTTCGTGAAATCGCAGATGCGACTATTCATTTGATCGACAACCCGAAAGCAGAACTGCCGGACGTGATGCAGTATGTCAAAGGTCCAGATTACCCAACAGAAGCAGAAATTATCTCGCCGCAAGCGGATATCGAGAAGATTTACCGCAACGGTCGTGGCAGCATCAAAATGCGCGCGGTTTGGCATAAAGAAGGTTCTGATATTGTTATCACTTCTTTGCCTCACCAAGTATCGGGTGCCAAACTGCTTGAGCAAATCGCTAACCAGATGCGTGCGAAGAAGCTGCCAATGGTTGACGATCTTCGTGACGAATCGGATCACGAGAACCCAACGCGTATCGTTGTGGTGCCTAAGTCAAACCGCGTCGATTGTGATTTGTTGATGAACCACTTGTTCGCATCAACGGATCTTGAGCGCAGTTACCGCGTTAACTTGAACATGATTGGTTTGGATAACCGTCCTCAAGTTAAAGGTCTGGTGCAAATTCTGTCTGAGTGGATCGAGTTCCGTCGTACGACTGTGCGTCGTCGTCTACAACACCGCCTAGACAAAGTAATGGCTCGTCTACACATCTTGGAAGGTTTGTTGGTTGCTTACCTCAACCTAGATGAAGTGATTGAGATCATCCGTACTGAAGACGATCCAAAAGCGGTGCTGATGGAACGCTTTGGTATTACCGATATCCAAGCGGATGCAATTTTAGATACCAAACTTCGTCATCTAGCAAAACTAGAAGAGATGAAGATCCGTGGTGAGCAAGACGAGCTAGAGAAAGAGCGTGAGAAGCTAGAACAGCTACTCGGTTCTGAGCGTCGTCTGAACACACTACTGAAAAAAGAAATCAAAGCAGACGCAGAGAAATACGGTGATGACCGTCGCTCTCCAATGGTTGAGCGTGCAGAAGCAAAAGCGCTGACTGAACGTGACCTCGTACCAAGTGAGCCAATCACGGTTGTGCTTTCTGAGAAAGGTTGGATTCGTCACGCGAAAGGCCATGACGTGGATGCCGAAGGCTTAAACTATAAGTCGGGTGATAAGTATTTAGCGCATGCTCGAGGTAAGAGTAATCAGCCTGCGGTATTCCTAGGTAGTGACGGTCGAAGTTACTCTCTGGAATCGCACTCACTGCCTTCTGCTCGTAGTCAAGGTGAGCCGATTACCGGGCGCTTGAATATTACGGCTGGTAGCAGTATTCGCCAAGTCATCATGAGTGAAGAAGATCAGCTGTGGCTGGTGGGCTCAGATGCAGGTTACGGCTTTGTATGTAAAGGCGCGGACTTGCTGTCTAAAAACCGCAGTGGTAAAGCGCTCGTCACTTTACCTGCCAACTCTGAGATAATGACGCCAAAAGAGATTGAAGATTTAGACTCTGATGAAATCTTAGCAATCACTAACCAAGGTCGCATGCTGCTGTTCCCAATCAAAGACTTGCCACAACTGGCGAAAGGTAAAGGGAATAAGATCATCAACATTCCTGCTGCTAAAGCAAAAGAGCGAGAAGAAGTACTATCTCACTTAATGTCTTTACCAAAAGGTGCATCGTTAACGCTGTACGCGGGTAAGCGAAAGTTGGGTCTTAAACCGTCTGATCTTGATAACTTCCGTGGCGAACGTGGTCGCCGAGGTGGGTTATTACCGAGAGGTTTGCAGCGAGTCACTCGCATTGAAGTTGAGCTAGATGATTCCGATACGACGGAAACACCGAGCGATAGCGAGTAACGCACAAATAAAAATCCCAGCCAATGGCTGGGATTTTTTATGCTTCTTGCTTGTCTTCGGCAATGGTGACTTTCAAGGTCATCTCTTTTCCTTTGCGAATGATACCGACGTCCACGGTGGTGCCAGGACGTAAATCGGTGACGATATCCATAACGCTCTGACGCCCTTGCACTTTATTGCCATCAATGCTGATAATGATGTCCTGCTTTTGGAAGCCTGCCGCATTGGCTGGACCATTTGGATCAATACCAAGTACGACAATACCACCTATGTGTTCATTTCCAAGTAGGCGAGCAGTGACCGCATTAATGTCTTGGCCGTCGATTCCAATATAACCACGAATCACGCGGCCATCAGCGATGATTTTCTGCATGATCTTACTCGCTAGCGGCGCAGGGATCGCAAAAGAAATACCGTAAGTTTCTAAGTCTGTCGCTTGCTGAAAAGAGGCGGTGTTAATGCCGACGAGCTCGCCTTGTGTGTTCACTAGGGCTCCACCAGAGTTACCTTCATTGATGGCGGCATCGGTTTGAATGAATGCTTGACGACCGTCGCTAATAGATGAACGACCTGTAGCAGAAATAATGCCGAACGTTGTGGTTTGTCCAAGGTTGTATGGGTTACCGATGGCTAGTACTACGTCGCCCACTTGTGGTTTGTAATTAGAGTTCAGAGGGATTACGGGCAAATTCGAACCTTCGACACGCAGCACGGCTATATCAGTACGTTTGTCTGTCCCTACGAGCTGAGCCGCTGCGGCTCTGCCGTCTTGTAATGCCACAACAATTTGATCAGCTTGAGCAACCACATGATAGTTAGTAATGATGTAGCCTTTCTCACTAACAATGACACCTGACCCCAGGCCTTGAGTCGAGAGTTTACTGCGATCATTCTCAACATACTTACGACTGTAGATGTTTACCACTGCAGGCGCTGCTCTTCGGACCGCTTGATTAAACGTCAACTCGACTGATGCGATATTAACAGGTTGAGGATCAAGCGCGGCAGGAATTACGTTGTTGCGCAAAGATGGAACCGCCAGTAATACCACTGCGGCAGTAGCCAAGCCTAAAAAGACAGAACGTAATAAAAAGCTGAGCATATCCTCTCCATGCGTGAGCGCCAAAATGGCATCGAAGATGAAGAATAGCATTACATTGAAAAATAACAAAAGGGCAGCACGTCATCGCGCTGCCCTTTTCATTAGTTATTGAGCGATAAGGAAAAGTGATCGAGCCTTATCACTCAGCATTATGCATCGAAAACCTTATTTTCTATCACTTTGAAAGTGGTTAACGAATGACAAGATAAATAGTACGTTCACCACGTTGAATATTAAGAGCCAGTACACCTTTGTGTTTCTCTACGATTGTACGAAGCTCGGCAAGGTTTTTCACTCGTTGACGGTTCACACCGATAATAATGTCACCTTGTTGTAATTGATATTGAGCTGCTGGAGAGTTATCTGCAACGTTCGATACTTTAACACCTTGAATTACATCACTTGGTGTTGTATTGCTTAACTCCGCACCTTTGAGTCCCTCATGTAATGTCTCCGCTTTAGCTTTCATATTCGTAGATTCGCCAAGCGTTACATCAAAGGTTTTATTCTTACCATCTCGAACCACACCTAATGTGATTTCTTTACCTGCGCCCAGTGTTGCCACTTTTGCGCGGAGCTCTGAGAAAGTATTAATCGCTTTGCCGTTCACCGATACAATTACGTCACCGGCTTTTAACCCTGCTTTATCGGCTGCGCTGTCCGGTACGACTTGACCAATAAAGGCCCCTTTACTCGACTCGTAACCCAATGCATCAGCTAGCTCAGAGGTTACTTCGCCACCTTGCACACCCAACATGCCGCGTTTGACTTCACCAAACTCTAGAATTTGATCAGTGAGGTTTTTCATCATGTTTGATGGAATCGCAAAGCCAATACCCACATTACCGCCGTTAGGGCCTAAAATCGCAGTATTAATACCGATCAGCTCACCATTAAGGTTGACCAATGCACCACCAGAGTTACCGCTGTTAATTGCGGCATCGGTTTGGATGAAGTTTTCGAAGTTTTCAACGTTTAAGCCACTGCGGCCAAGGGCTGAAACAATACCCGAAGTTACGGTTTGACCGAGCCCAAATGGGTTACCAATCGCAACCGTAAAGTCACCGACACGCAGTTTGTCGGAATCCGCGACTTTAATCTGCGTTAAGTTTTTCGCTTTCTCTAATTTAAGTAACGCAACATCGGCCATTTCATCACCGCCAACGAGCGTAGCGTCATACTCGCGCCCGTCAAAGAGGCGAACTCGAATCTCATCTGCGCCCTTGATCACATGGTAGTTAGTGACAATATGGCCTTTCTTCGCATCAATAATGACACCAGACCCTAAACCTCTGAACGGGCGCTCTCGCCTTTGTTCCATAGGAAAATCTGGGCCAAAGAAAAATTGAAATTGCTCGGGAATGCGGCTGGTTTGTACTTGTTTACCTTCTACAGCAATACTCACAACAGCTGGGGTCACCTTCTCAAGCATTGGTGCCAAGCTAGGTAACTGTTGGCCATCCACATTCAAAGGTAATGCGGCAGTGGCTTGAACTGGGGCAATAATCGAACCCAAACTCAGAGATAGAACGGTGAGCGCAAGCAGTGGTTTTTTCATCCAATAACTCCTCTTGAAACATGTCTGCCAAAAAGAAATATCCGAACGGTTAGTTCACTTTGTTAATAACTAATATAGGGTCTAGTTCGGACAATCAAAAGGGGAGGCAGTGCACACCCAAGTTAGAGCGAAGGTGAGGGGAAAAAGTTCAAAAAAGGGCCGATACAAATGTATCGGCCCTAGATAGAAGTAAGAGAGGATTATGATGCTTTTGCGGTTACCGCTTCGGGAGCATTAATGATTTCTTTCTCTTGATCCTTCAAAAGACCGGTGGCGCCATTAGCGTAGTCTTTTGGTTGTTCGTTAAACTCTGGTTGATCTTCTGCAATGGTTTCAGACGACATTGCCGTTTTCTTATCAAACGGGTTGTCTTGTTCTGGTAAGTTTGGCAAAAGCTCAGAAGAGGTCTTGGCCATATGTTGGTATAGCTTGGTGTAATCTTTACCTAGGGTGTCCAACATTTCTGCGGTTTGTGCAAAGTGATCGACGAGCTCTTGACGTTGTTGCTCTAATTCAAACTTGGCCGCTTCAAGTTCTTTCTGCACAGACTTTTGTTTCTTGTATTCAGGGGTGGTTAGTCTACTAATGACTACGCCTACGATTGTACCGACCAGCAAACCCACAATGGCATAAATCCAAGGCATAACTGCTCCTTATAGTTGTTTTAACAAGTCTTTTACTACTTAGTTACACGCGGTGCTCGTCCATGTTACTATGGCTTGAACAGCCGATAAAGAAAAATAGCAGTATGTCTTCGGGGACTGATAACTACTTCTCTCTATTCTCAAAGTTGACCCCGAGGTAACCCTTTTCTCTATACCTCTATACGACTTAATACGATGACACCACTACAACAATATCAAAAAGACATAGCAGAACACGGGTTTCAGCGTGATGAAGCTCAGTATCAAGCGGTCGTTGCATTAGACAAGCTTTACCATGCTATCGTTGAATTTCAGTCAGCGCCTGTTCCTCAGCTTTCCAAATGGCAAAAGCTAATGGGGAAAAAAATCGACAAGCCTGAACCACCAAAAGGTCTTTACTTTTGGGGTGGGGTAGGTCGCGGTAAAACCTACCTTATGGATGCATTTTTTGATGCTTTACCGACCCAAAGAAAAATGCGCGTCCACTTCCATCGATTTATGTATCGAGTACATGATGAGTTGAAGCTGTTAGGTGATGTCGAAAATCCGCTATCAAAAGTGGCGGATAAATTTAAAGAAGAAGCCGATGTGGTTTGCTTTGATGAATTTTTTGTTTCCGACATTACTGATGCGATGATCCTTGCAACGCTACTTCAAGAAATGTTCAAGCGGCAGATGATCCTAGTCGCGACTTCAAACATTGAGCCGCAGAACTTATATCGTAACGGTTTGCAAAGAGCGCGCTTTTTGCCCGCGATCGATATGATTTTGGCACGTTGTGAAGTGTTGAATGTCGATAGTGGCGTTGATTATCGCTTAAGAACGTTAGAACAGGCTGAAATATACCATTACCCGCTTGATGAGCAGGCTAGCATAAACCTTAACAAATATTATCAGCAGCTGACTGGAGAGCGTCAGTTTGTTGCTCATCAAATCGAAGTTAACCACCGTCAACTAGCGGTGATTGAAGCAAGCGACGGGGTGCTGCATGCGTCGTTTGCTCAGTTGTGTCAAACTGCTCGCAGTCAAAATGACTACATTGAATTGTCTCGTATTTACCACACTGTATTACTGGCAGATGTTCAACAAATGAACCGAAAAATAGATGATGCGGCGAGACGCTTTATCGCGCTAGTCGATGAGTTTTACGAGCGCAATGTTAAGTTGATTATTTCTGCTGAAGTGCCAATGTCCGACTTATATACTGATGGGCAGTTAGAGTTCGAATTTAAGCGCTGTTTGTCTCGGCTTACTGAGATGCAAAGTCATGAGTATCTCGCGCGTGAACATTTGGCCTAGATCCAAAGGATTCTTAAAAAAGTGAAGAAAAAATTAGTGATTTGGCGCAAAAAAAGGTGATTTTTTCTTCGCTCTTCTCTATAATCCTGCGACCCACCGTTACTGCAGACCTGATTATCGAAGTTATTTCGAAATTGAAGGTCGAGAGTACCAACGACTCGAAGGGGTGATGACTGGGCTCTTAGACAGTGTGGGAGCACTATTGGGTGTTCCTTTAAAGTTTAAAATTTAATTAACGGGTTATTGTTAGCATGAAAACTTTCGTTGCTAAACCAGAAACTGTAAAACGCGACTGGTACGTTGTAGACGCTGAAGGTAAAACTCTTGGCCGTCTAGCAAGTGAAATTGCATCTCGCCTACGTGGCAAACATAAAGCTGAATACACTCCTCACGTTGACACTGGTGATTACATCATCGTTATCAACGCTGAGAAAGTTGCTGTAACTGGTAACAAAGCTAAGAACAAAGTGTACTACCGTCACTCTGAATTCCCAGGTGGTCTAAAATCTATCACTTTTGAAAAGTTGATCGATCGTAAACCTGAGATGG
The DNA here is from genome assembly GCF_033339295.1 of Vibrio sp. 704. NCBI lineage: Bacteria > Pseudomonadati > Pseudomonadota > Gammaproteobacteria > Vibrionales > Vibrionaceae > Vibrio > Vibrio sp. 704. The sequence goes on from NZ_JAWOUH010000010.1 coordinate 40,839, forward strand.
CTCTTGAGCTTGCAGTTAAAGGCATGCTTCCACGTGGTCCTCTAGGCCGTGCTATGTACCGTAAGCTAAAAGTTTACGCGGGCGCTGAGCACAACCATGTTGCTCAACAACCACAAGTACTAGACATCTAATTGGGGATTTCGAAAATGGCAGAGAATCAATACTACGGCACTGGCCGTCGCAAAAGCTCAGCTGCACGTGTTTTCATTAAACCAGGCAGCGGTAACATTGTAGTAAACAAGCGTAACCTTGACGAATACTTCGGTCGTCCAACAGCACGTATGGTTGTACAACAACCTCTAGAGCTAGTTGAACTAACTGAAAAGCTAGACCTTTACGTAACAGTTAAAGGCGGCGGTATTTCTGGTCAAGCTGGTGCTATCCGTCACGGTATCACTCGCGCGCTTATGGAATACGATGAGTCTCTACGTCCTGCTCTACGCGCAGCTGGCTACGTTACTCGTGACGCTCGTTGCGTTGAACGTAAGAAAGTTGGTCTACGTAAAGCACGTCGTCGTCCACAGTTCTCTAAGCGTTAATTTCCTCTTATCGGGAATTATGCTTTTCAGAGTTACTCTGGAAACTGTGTACCAAAAGCTCGGCTCTATGCCGGGCTTTTTTGTATTTAAAGACATCATACTTGTCTTCAAGCAACGAACAGTCTTCATTTATCATCACATTCCGAGTAGGCCTTCTTATTCGTCCTCTTCGTCGAAAGGTTGCCAGTGCCGTTTTATATGTGTGCCTTATTTAATCGCGACTCACCACGCTTTCTCTTGCGATGCAGCATAGATGTATTCATCAGCAAGAATGTCTTTGTATCTTATTCTCCCTGTAACATGTTTTAAAATGACTTACGCTCCTTTTTGAGTATTCTGCGTGCTACAAAATTGAAAATATAAACACAGCAAGCTGAACGCGTAATACGAAATATTTCTCTGTGTAATTAACTGAAAACTACCAAGATAAAAGGTTTTATCCGCTTTCAGCGGGGCTTCTATGTGGTGCTTTCTTGTTACAAATCACATCAATTTTTTATAATTCTGCCGCTTTTGTGACGACGCGAGCGATTTGCCTCACAAATGTTACAAAAAGGTAGCTTTATCTTGTCAAAAAGTAGGGTTTTCTTTATCATTTCCCTCCAATAAATAGAACTAAATTCATTATTTGTTAGCCATGCTCTTATAAGCGGAATAATAACGATCCAAAGGGAGCAAATGGGAGAATGTTTGGATGAGCAACGCGCCTTTAAATAACGGTCGCAGGCGTTTTCTAACCGCTACAACGGCAGTTGTTGGTGGGTTAGGGGCAGTCGCCGTCGCCGTGCCTTTTATCAAATCATGGAATCCGAGTGCTAAAGCCAAAGCGGCGGGCGCACCGGTGGAAGTGGATATAAGTAAAATTGAACCAGGTCAGCTGGTTCGTGTTGAGTGGCAGGGAAAACCTGTATGGATTGTTCGCCGCACTCAAAGCGTTCTGGATAACTTAAAATCGATCGGTGATAAGCTTCGCGATCCACAATCTGAAATGGAGCAGCAGCCTGAGTACGCTCAGAATGAGTTTCGTTCGATTAAGGAAGAGTTTTTCGTCGCAGTTGGTTTCTGTACCCACTTAGGTTGTTCACCAACCTATCTACCTGACTCTTTCTCAGAGCAGGTGCAGGGAGTAAGATCTGGCTTCTTCTGTCCTTGTCATGGTTCTAAGTTCGACATGGCTGGTCGAGTGTTCCAAGGAGTACCTGCTCCGTTGAACCTTGTCGTTCCTAAGCACATGTATTTGAGCGATACCAAGCTCATTGTGGGTGTTGATGAGGGAGATGCATAATGCAAGCAATGTTAGATTGGGTTGAAAAGCGTATTCCTGCAATGAATGCTTATAAAAAGCATTTGTCTGAATACCCAATGCCTAAGAACTTCAACTTTTGGTACCTTTTCGGTTCTCTGGCGATGCTGGTTCTTGTTAACCAAATCCTAACGGGTATTTGGCTAACGATGAACTATGTTCCTTCAGGTGACGGTGCATTTGCGTCTATCGAATACATTATGCGTGATGTAGAGTACGGTTGGCTTCTGCGTTACATGCATTCCACTGGCGCGTCAGCGTTTTTCGTTGTTGTGTATCTTCACATGTTCCGTGGTTTGATCTACGGTTCATACCAAAAACCTCGTGAACTATTGTGGATCTTCGGTATGTTGATCTTCCTTGTTCTCATGGCTGAAGCGTTCATGGGTTACCTACTTCCATGGGGTCAGATGTCATACTGGGGTGCGCAGGTAATCATTTCCCTGTTTGGTGCTATTCCTGTTATCGGTGATGACCTAACGCTTTGGATTCGTGGTGACTACATCATCTCTGGTGCAACGCTAAACCGTTTCTTCGCACTACACGTTATTGCACTGCCTATCGTTTTGCTTCTTCTTGTTGTTCTGCACGTATTGGCGCTGCACGAAGTAGGCTCAAACAACCCGGATGGTATCGAAACTAAGCTGCCAAAAGGCTCAATGGGCGACGATTACAAAACGCAATTCAAGTTCCATGATTACTACACGAAGAAATATGACATCATTGATTCTATTCCTTTCCATCCGTACGGCACGGTTAAGGACTTGGTCGGTGTCGCTGGTTTCTTGTTCTTCTTCTGTTACGTGCTGTTCTTTAACCCAGAAATGGGTGGGTACTTCCTTGAGCCGCCTAACTTTGAAGCTGCAAACCCATTGAAGACACCAGAGCATATTGCTCCGGTATGGTACTTCACGCCGTTCTACGCAATCCTACGTGCGGTTCCAGACAAACTATTAGGTGTTATCCTAATGGGCGCGTCAATTGCAGTGCTGTTCGTTCTACCTTGGTTGGATCGTTGTAAAGTTCGTTCATACCGTTACCGTAGCAAACTTCATCTATTGAATATTGTACAGTTCACTATCGCCTTTATCGCTCTAGGTATTTTAGGTGCGTTACCAGCGACACCAACGTACACACTACTATCTCAGATCTTTAGCTTGTGTTACTTCATGTTCTTTGTGTTGCTGTTCTTCTACAGCAAAAATGAAGCAACCAAACCATTACCAGAGAGGGTGACATTCAAATGAAGAAGTGGATTGTAATTCTATTTGCTATGTTGCCATCACTAGCGATGGCAGCTGGGGCCAATGTTCCGCTGGATAAAGCGAATGTTGACCTTACGGATAAAGCTTCGCTACAAAACGGCGCGAAGTTGTTCATGAACTACTGTTTTGCTTGTCACTCTACGCAATACCAGCGTTACGAGCGTGTAGCAACAGACTTGGAAATTCCAACAGACTTAATGAAAGAAAACCTGATTTTCAATCCTGAAGCGAAAATCGGTGATCTAATGGTCAATGCTATGCCACCGAAGCAAGCGGCAAACTGGTTTGGTGCTCCACCACCAGATCTTACGTTGGTTGCACGAGTTCGTGGTGCTGATTGGTTATACACTTACTTACGCTCTTTCTATGTTGATCCATCTCGTCCATTCGGCGTGAACAACATCGTCTTCCCGAGTGTTGGTATGCCGCATGTGCTTGAAGAGCTACAGGGCATCCCGACGCCGATTTACGATACGAAAATCGTAGATGGCGAAGAAGTACAAGTTGTTGTTGGTACTGAAACCGATGGCACGGGTGAGCTGAGTGAAGGCGAATATGACAAAGCGGTTGGCGATCTCGTTAACTTCTTAGTTTATTCAGGTGACCCAGTGCAGCTTGAGCGTCATGCTCTAGGCTGGTGGGTAATGGGCTTCTTAGTGCTTCTAACCATCGTTGTTGTGATGCTCAAGAAAGAGTATTGGCGCGATGTGCATTAATTGTGCTAAAATACCGTGCTAATTCCCAATTTTAATTGATGTACAATGGAGGCTTAGCCTCCATTGTTTTTATTTGTAAGTGTACTGGAGGGCTCCATGGCTGTAGCTGCCAATAAACGTTCTGTGATGACTCTTTTCTCAAGTGCATCAGATTTGTATAGCCATCAGGTTCGCATTGTACTAGCTGAAAAAGGCGTAAGTGTTGAAGTTGAGCTTGTTGACGAAGCAAACCTTCCTGCTGAGCTTGTTGAGCTAAACCCATATAAATCAGTGCCAACTCTTGTTGACCGTGAGCTAGCTCTTTACGATTCAAAAATCATCATGGAGTACTTGGACGAGCGCTTCCCTCATCCACCTCTAATGCCGGTTTACCCTGTTGCTCGTGGCAACAGCCGCTTGATGATGTACCGTATCGAACGCAACTGGTATTCACTCGCTGAAAAAGTGATGAAAGGTAATGCGGAAGAATCAGAAAAAGCACGCACAAAGCTGCGTAATGATCTTCTGACGTTAGCGCCAATTTTTGCTGAATATGAGTACTTCATGAGCGAAGAATTCAGCTTGATCGATTGTTACCTAGCACCACTATTGTGGCGTTTGCCTCAACTTGGTATCGATCTTGTTGGCCCTGGTTCAAAAGAAATCAAGGTATACATGAACCGCGTATTTGAACGTGATTCGTTCCTTGCTTCTTTGACTGAAGCTGAACGTGAAATGCGCCTAGTTCGCTAAGCGATTTAAAACACGTTATGGATATTGCAAAAATGACTGCTCGCCGCCCGTATATGCTTCGCGCATTTTACGATTGGTTAGTAGACAATGACTTGACTCCTCACTTGGTTGTGGATGCAACAATGCCAGGGGTGCGTGTCCCGGTTGAATTTATTCAAGATGGTCAAATTATTTTGAATATTGCGCCACGTGCAGTGGGTAATCTTGAGTTAGGTAATGATGCGATTACCTTCCATGCTCGCTTTAGCGGTCGTCCGCACTCAGTGATCGTGCCTGTGTATGCTGTTCAAGCTATTTATGCACGTGAGAATGGTGCTGGTACTATGTTTGAACCAGAAGAAGCGTACACTCACATCGAAGAAGAAGCGATGACCGAGGAAGAATCATCCCCATCGTTCACAACGGTTAGCGATGAGCCTTCTGAGTTAGTTTCTGATTCAGATGCCGAAGAGGACGATGCTCCTCGACCAAAAGGCAAACCAAGCTTAAGAGTGATTAAATAATAAAAAAGCAGCGTAACGCTGCTTTTTTCTTTTTAACTTGTTGAAGATGATTTCAAGCCAGACTTTGGAAATTACTCACTAATCGTAAAGACTTCGACGTTCTCTTCACTTTCTGTACTTGCCTCACTTTCTATTGTTTGTACACCGTCACTCGGTAAGTCTACTTCAACAGGCTCCATTTCGCCGTATTGGAACCCTTTAATGACTTGTTTTACGCCTGAGATATTACGCGCGATTTCTGTCGCTCGATCGCCTTGCTCTGGCGTGACATAACCAAACAGAAAAACGTCGCCATCTTCGGTGATCACTTTAACCTTAACACCATTAAGCTCAGAATCAGTAAGCAAAGCTGACTTTACTTTGGTTGTGATCCAGCTGTCATTGCTAATCTGGGTAACAGTGAGTGGCTCTTTTTGTTTGATTTGATTGTGTATGACTTTTACACCACTAACTTCTCGAGCCCTTCGCTCTAAAGCAAGGATAAGGTCTTGTGTCGGAGCTTGTCCCATAAGGACTACAGTCCCATTATATGAACTGGCAACGACACGTACTTCACCTTTAAACGGTGCTTTATTGCCGATCGCCGCAACTTCGAATTCAATGTTATTGTCCTGCCAGATTTGTTTTGTCGTGCGTGTGTCCGTGACAATATTCGCTGTGGTTGCTGCACCTGCGATAAACAAACCTGCGCAACCACTTAAACTCAATGCTGTTAATAAGATAACAAGGCTACGTATCATAATTCTGACTCTCAGTCTTGGTTACTCTTCGTGAGCAGGGAAAAGCACCTGGTCAATAAGATCACAAAGGCAATGGAGTGTTACCATATGTACTTCGTGAATACGTGCAGTGCGGTGTGATGGAATACGAATTTCGACGTCGTTCTCACCGAGCAGTCCTGCCATCTCTCCGCCATCTTTTCCTGTTAGCGCGATAATCGTCATGTCTCGAGTTACGGCTGCTTCCATCGCTTTGATAATATTTTTACTGTTACCGCTAGTCGACATGGCAAGCAAAATGTCGCCTGGTTGACCAAACGCTCGTACCTGTTTTGAGAAGATTTCCTGGTAGTGGTAATCGTTGGCCACTGCGGTTAGGGTGGTATTATCGGCGGTTAAGGCCATTGCTGGTAGGCTAGGGCGCTCAGTTTCAAAACGGTTTAAAAGACAAGAAACAAATTGTTGAGCGTTTGAAGCACTGCCGCCATTACCACAACATAAAATTTTATTGCCATTAAGCAGGCTCGACACCATCGCTTGAGCTGCATGAGTAATGGCATCAGGCAGCGCCTCTGCTGCTGCGATTTGAATTTGAATACTTTCTGTAAAGCTGTCTTTAATGCTGTCTAGCATCGCTTATCCTTCAGAGATTGCGTTTTCTATCCAGTTGATATCTCGACCATTATCATGAATGGCGATGACATCAAATCGATAATCGATATTGTGTTTTAAGCGCTTTTGTTGGCTAAGCCAAACTTGTGCGGTTTTGACTAGCTTGCGCATTTTAGCGTGCGTCACCATTTCTGCTGCCGAGCCAAAGTGATTGTTCTTACGGTATTTGACTTCAACAAACACAATAGTTTCACCTTGTTGGAAGATTAAATCAATCTCACCGACCTTAGTCAGAAAATTTTGTTCAATAAAGTTTAAGCCCTGGCGTTGTAAATACTGCTTCGCCAGAGCTTCATATTGATTTCCGATTTGGCGCTTGCTAAAGAGCCCCACGCTCAGCCCAGCTTAGCTCACGCTGTACAACACAATTATTGTCGATACTTAAAATACCGGTTTGGCCGCCAACTGAGTAGCCCGGAACGACCTTCATTTGTGGCAGCTCCCCAATCAATTTATACGCATCCATACCCAGTGCTTTCAAACGTTTTTCCATGTTAGATTGCTCTGACCACAACTCGTTCATTTCAGCGGTCACGCTAGGGTCTGGGTCAATCAGCAATGGAATATCGCTGTAGATGATGCCTGTTAGATCTTCGTAAGTCGCGCCGCCACTGTTGCTACGCGAGCTAGAGAAAATTTGTGGCGCTTTGGCGTCTGGATTAATCGCTACCTCAATAAACGGCTTAATCAAAGTCAGTTCCGTGCTTCTAGCAACAATATAAACCGCATCGACATCACGACGGCTACGTGGCTGTGTTTCAAGCTTGATACGCATTAGTGATTGCATCTGAGCAATACGTTGTTTGCTTTCTTGCAGACCAAATACTTCATTGATGTCTTTTTGAAGTTGGCGCTTGTCACCAAAATAACTTGCTGCGACTTTATTAGAGCTGTACTTGCGCCACTCTTTGTTGAACGCTTCAGTTACACGTTCACCAAAGCTGCCCTTTGGTGCCAGAATCAGAGGGAAGTTATAGCCTTCGCTGAACAAGTGTTTCGCTGCTTGTGCGGCTTCTTGTTCCGGTGATAATGCCAAGTAGCAAATATTGCTATCTGGTTGCACATCTTCGGGAATATTTAGCGCAAGGGCTGGAATCGTAGGACCATTTTCTGAGCCATCCATGGTTGTGTGCAATAGCTCAACGTTCTCTTTTTCTAGAGGACCAACAACAAAATCGATGTTTTCATTGATCAAACGTTGTTTAATTTGGTCGGCGTTATACGCATTAGTGTCTATTACCGTGAGGGTAGCGCTTGGATCACGGTTACGATCATTCATCATCGCAAACACAAAACCATCACGAATTAATTGCGCTTGTGGCGAGAATTTACCAGTAAGCGGCAGTAACAAAGCGGTGTTGTTTGGTTTAACGATGTCTAGAGAGAGAATGTTTTGAATCTCTTCTGGTGTGTAGATAGCGGCTGGGTGCGATGGGTTCTCGTTTAACCAGCGTTCTAGGGTATTTTTTAGTTGGGATAAGTTGCCCGACAGCGTTTTCGCATAAATAGCGAGTTGTAGCCAACCATCCAAAACATCTTCATTTGGCTCTGTTTCTAATGAGGTCAGTTCGTACTCGGAGTAGCTGCCAAAGTTCATCCAAATACGGCTAGAAATCTCTCTCTGCTCCGCGGACGATGCATATTGGCCAAATGCAACCAGTTGGCGGTTTGCCTCAAACGCTTGGTTAAGACCTTGATAAGCGTCGGCACGCATCAAGTAATAGTCTTTCCATTGCTCATTTGGCAACTTCCACCAAGGTTTAAAATTCAACAATTGCAGCAACTGAGAGTAATTACCCTGTTTTTGCTGTATGGTCGCACGCGCTAGTTGCCACTCTGCTTGCTGAACTTCGGTTAACTGTTGACGAGCCAGGCGCTTGATCAACATTTCTGCTTGATCAAACTGGTTTGCTTGAATCGCGGCTTTGGTTGCCATGATCAACCAGTCATTTTGTAAACTGCCTTCCGTGCTATCAGCTTGGATCATATAGTTCTGAACAGACTGAGTAGGCTCAAGTGTTACATCAACGCCATCAGGCTGTCTTGGACCTGAAGAACAGGCGGCGAGCGTAATTGCTAGTGCAACAGGAGTAAGTATGCGTGGTACACTGAGTCTCTTATGGTTAATCATTGCCGTGAGTTCTCTATAATTTTGTACAAAATTGTCTCTATATTAATCGTTGAAGTGATGGTAAACAAATGACAGATAAAAATAAGTTGCCGAATGAGGGGCCAACTCTCTATATCGTACCGACTCCAATCGGAAATTTAGCGGATATCACCCAACGTGCTATCGAAATTCTGTCGACTGTGGACATCATTGCCGCTGAGGATACTCGACATACGGGCAAATTACTGTCTCACTTCAATATTCAAACCAAAACTTTTGCTCTACATGACCACAATGAGCAGCAAAAAGCACAAGTTTTGGTAGAAAAGCTGCTTTCCGGTCAGTCTATCGCATTAGTTTCTGACGCTGGTACGCCACTTATCAGCGACCCAGGATACCATTTGGTGACAAAATGTCGTCAAGCGGGCGTTAGAGTTGTGCCTCTTCCAGGTGCTTGTGCGGTCATTACGGCGTTAAGTGCCTCTGGCTTGCCATCGGATCGCTTTAGCTTCGAAGGTTTTTTACCACCGAAAAGCAAAGGTCGTAAGGATAAATTCCTAGAGATTGCTTCGGTAGAGCGTACGTGTATTTTTTACGAGTCACCGCACCGTATTTTAGACTCTCTACAAGACATGTTAGACGTTCTTGGCCCAGATAGAGAAGTTGTGTTGGCAAGAGAGCTAACAAAAACCTTTGAAACCATTCAAGGCATGCCGTTAGGTGAGCTGATTGAATGGGTGAAAAGTGACGATAACCAACAGCGTGGTGAAATGGTATTGTTGGTACATGGCCATCGTGAAACAACAGACGACTCACTACCTGAAGATGCTTTACGCACGTTAGGCATTTTGACCAAAGAGCTGCCTTTGAAAAAAGCAGCTGCTTTGGTGGCAGAAATACATAACTTGAAGAAGAATGCGTTATATAAATGGGGCTTAGAAAACTTAGACTAAGTGCCACTAGCGAGATAAATGGTCAATGAGGGCTGATGTTTAGGCATCGGCCTTTTTATTATCTATTTTTGGCACGTTGACTAAAAAATCATCACTTAGTGCATTCATTTCATCATATCTGTGATCTAACTAGACTCTGAAGTGAGAACTCTATACAATCCGCCCTCGGAGCTGACTGGGTAGTCGCTGCTTTGTTGATGTCCTTCGGGAGACTGACGTCGAAGTCCCTTTGGGAGACTGACGTTGACGTCCTTCGGGAGACTGACAAAGGGGAGGAAAGTCCGGGCTTCATAGAGCAAGGTGCCAGGTAACGCCTGGGGGGCGCAAGCCTACGACAAGTGCAGCAGAGAGAAGACCGCCGATGGCCCGTAAGGGTACAGGTAAGGGTGAAAGGGTGCGGTAAGAGCGCACCGGACGACTAGCAATAGTTCGTAGCAGGGTAAACTCCACCTGAAGCAAGACCAAATAGGCCTCCACATTGCGTTGCTCGCGTAAGGAGGCGGGTAGGTTGCTCGAGCCAGTGAGTGATTGCTGGCCTAGACGAATGGCTACCGCCGCGCAAGCGGAACAGAACCCGGCTTATGTGTCGGCTCCACCTATTCGAGACCCATCTCTACTTCGGTAGTGATGGGTTTTTTGCATTTAATTGACGCAAACTATGTCATTACCAATAAACTTGGCGTAAATCACGTCTAACTTTAGACTTGTGGTGGCGATGATGTAGGAAATCAGTACACTAAAGAATCGCTTCAAGATCATTCAACGAGAAAGCTATGACCGAAACCTTCCAACATATTTCCGTGTTATTAAATGAATCCATTGATGGCTTAGCTATCAAACCAGACGGCGTCTATATTGATGGAACATTTGGCCGTGGCGGTCACAGCCGGACAATTCTATCTAAACTCGGTGAAAATGGCCGACTGTACAGTATCGACCGTGACCCTCAAGCGATCGCTGAGGCAGGCAAAATCAATGACCCTCGCTTCACCATTATTCATGGTCCATTTTCTGGTATTGCTGAGTATGCTGAAGAGTATGGGCTAGTTGGAAAAGTGGATGGTGTTCTGCTGGATTTAGGCGTTTCTTCTCCTCAGTTAGACGACGCAGAGCGTGGCTTTAGCTTTATGAAAGACGGTCCGCTAGATATGCGTATGGACCCGACATCAGGTGTTCCAGTATCTCAATGGTTGATGGAAGCAGACCTCGATGATATCACTTGGGTCATTCGCGAGTTTGGGGAAGATAAACATGCGCGCCGTATTGCAAAAGCGATTGTTGCCTACCGTGAAGACGAAGAAAATGAGCCAATGGTTCGCACTGGTCAGCTGGCAAAATTGATTTCAGATGCCGCACCGAAAAGTTTTAAAGAGAAAAAACACCCTGCGACTCGTGCTTTCCAGGCTTTTCGTATTTACATCAACAGTGAGTTAGAAGAAATTGATACGGCACTTAAAGGCGCGGCGAGCATTCTGGCTCCTGAAGGCCGTTTATCTGTGATTAGCTTTCACTCTCTGGAAGACCGTATGGTCAAACGTTTTATCCGTAAAGAGAGCAAAGGGCCTGAAGTGCCATACGGTATTCCAATGACGGAAGAGCAAATTCGTGCTCTTGGTAGTGCGAATATGAAAGCGGTGAGCAAAGCGATTAAGCCAAGCAAACAAGAAATTGAAATGAACCCTCGCTCGCGCAGCTCTGTGTTAAGAATTGCGGAAAAGCTTTAATTATTATGACGAAATCCACTCCTAATCTTGCTAAGTTGATTGCAACAGATCTCCTCACTGTTGGTCGCTGGCCATTACTGTTGTTGCTATTGATCGTGGCATCGGCAATGGGAGTGGTATTTGCTACCCACCATGCGCGTCAAGCGATTACCGAGAAAGACCATACGTTGGTTGAACGAGAACGATTAGATAGCGAATGGCGTAACTTAATGTTGGAAGAAACTGCCCTCGCGGAACACAGTCGTGTTCAAGACCTTGCCAAAAAAGAACTTGAAATGAAACGACCTGATGGCGATAAAGAAGTGGTTGTCACGCTCAAATGATTAGAAAAAAATCCAACACGAAACAAGCCAATAAGCGTAAACCTGTAGCAAAAGAGAAAGCGGCTACGGGGGATAAGAAAACCGATAACAAAGCAGTGAAAGTGGCGGTCGAAGAATCTTTCTTGATTCGTTGGCGCTTCCATCTATTACTGTTTTTTGTTTTTTGTGCATTTGCCCTTTTGGTGGCACGCGTAGCCTACATCCAAATCATTGAGCCAGATAACCTTATTAAACAAGGTGACCTACGTTCGGTTCGTGTTAAATCCATTCCTTCTGCTCGCGGTATTATTTCGGATCGAAATGGTGAGCCGCTTGCTGTCAGTGTACCGGTTGAGGCGGTTTGGGCAGATCCTGCCACTATATTTAAAGAAAACGCGTTAAGCCAGACCAAAAGTTGGCATGCATTAGCGGATGTTCTTGGTATTGACCGACAAGGGTTAATAGACAAAATCAAGCGCAATGAAAAACGCCGCTTTATCTACTTGCAGCGCCAGGTCAGTCCGGCCATGGCGAACTATATTCGTGAGCTAAAGCTGCCAGGTGTTGGCCTTAAGTCGGAATCTCGTCGTTATTATCCTGCAGGTGAGGTTAGTGCTCACTTAGTCGGTGTAACAGGCATTGACGGGCATGGCCTAGAAGGTGTGGAGCGTAGCTACGATGAGTGGCTCACTGGCGCGGCGGGTAAGAAAACTATTCGTAAAGACCGTTATGGTCGTGTTGTGGAAAACATTGCTTGGCAAGACAAGCAAGAAGGTAAATCACTTCAGTTAACCATCGATCAGCGCCTACAGGCGATTGCGTATCGTGCGATTAAGCAAGCCGTTGCGGACCACCGCGCCACTTCAGGTTCCGTTGTCATGTTGGATGTAAAAACGGGCGCCGTATTGGCCATGGTTAATGCTCCTTCTTACAACCCTAACAATCGTAGCGATTGGCAAAGCTATCAAATGCGTAACCGAGTGATCACGGACTCAATGGAGCCTGGTTCGACCATTAAGCCTTTCGTTATTTTAGCCGCCTTAGAAAATGGGATAGCCGATAAAGATACCATCGTAGATACCGGTAATGGTGTCCTACGTTTAGGTGGTAGTCGAGTCAGAGATGTCTCTCGCGTAGGCAAAGCGAGCTTGACCACGATCCTTAAAAAGTCGAGTAATATCGGTGTGACGAAGCTAGCAATGCAAATGCCGGTAGAGGCGCTTCTTGGGATGTACAGTTCAGTGGGTTTTGGTGAGCTTTCTGGCCTAAACCTAGTTGGGGAAGTGACGGGTATTTTTCCTACACGAACTCGTTGGTCGCCAATTGAACGCGCCACGATTGCGTTTGGTTACGGTCTATCAATTACACCAATCCAGCTAGCCCATGCTTATGCGACGCTTGGAAACCTTGGCAAATACGAGCCTATTCATATTATTGAAAGCAATGATCATGACATGTCACGTCAAGTGGTGAGTGCGAAGTATGCGCGTCAAGTATTAGACATGTTGGAAACCGTAACTCAAAAAGGGGGCTCGGCTCGCAGAGCGGCAGTTCCTGGTTATCGAGTAGGAGCGAAAACGGGTACATCACGTAAAGCTTCTGCCGGTGGGTACAGCGACGAGTACATCACCTACACGGCTGGGCTTGCTCCGGTTAGCGATCCGCGAATTGCTTTAGTAGTGATCGTAAACGAGCCTCAAGGCGATGACTACTATGGTGGCTCGGTAGCGTCTCCTGTCTTCTCTGAAATCATGAAAGGCGCGCTACAAATACTCAATGTTGCACCTGACGAAAACAAATTCCAACAGTAAGCCCTGTGGTTTACTGAGCAAACAAAATTAAGAAAACCTGAGCCAAAGCTCGGAGAACAAATATGACTAAAGCCATCAGTATGGACGTGCTGCTTTCCCCTTGGGTGGATTGCCCTAGCTTATCGTCCGTTCTTGTTTCTGAATTGGAGCTCGACAGCCGAAGAGTTCAACCTGGAACCACGTTTGTAGCAGTGATTGGCCATGTTGTGGATGGGCGTAAATTCATTGCCTCTGCAATTGAGCAAGGTGCAAATGCAGCCCTGGCGCAAGCCTGCGATGTCAAAACACATGGTACGGTGGAAATCATTGATGATGTTCCCGTCATTTACATTGATAGGTTGGACCAACGTTTATCCGCAATTGCTGGAAAGCTTTATGCTTACCCTGATATGGATTTGATTGGTGTCACCGGCACCAACGGCAAAACCACCATTACCCAGTTAATAGCGCAATGGCTAGAACTGCTTGACCATAAAGCGGCGGTAATGGGAACAACAGGAAATGGCTTCCTCAATAACTTGCAACAAGCTGCGAATACAACGGGGAATGCCGTTGAAATTCAGAAAACGCTCTCCTCTCTCGCAAATCAACAAGCCACATACACCGCGCTAGAAGTATCTTCCCATGGCCTGACGCAAGGTCGTGTCAAAGCATTATCATTTGCGGCGGGCGTGTTTACTAACTTAAGTCGTGACCATCTTGATTACCATGGCACGATGGAAGAGTATGCCAATGCAAAGCTTGGGTTGTTCACGCAACACCAATGTGAACGTGCCATTATCAATGTTGATGATGAAGTAGGTCATCAATGGGCGTCGCAGTTAAGTAATGCGGTCGCTGTTTCGCTCAAACCGAACACTGAATTTGAAAGCGCAATTTGGGCGACGGAAGTCAGTTACGCGGAGTCAGGGATTACTATTAAGTTCGATGGTAAATTTGGCTCAGGTGAATTGCACGCGCCATTGATTGGTGAGTTTAATGCAACCAACTTAATGCTCGCTTTTGCGACCTTATTAAGCTTAGGTAAAGAGAAACAAGCGTTACTCGAAACCGCAGGTCAACTGCAACCTGTACTCGGCCGAATGGAGTTATTCCAAACTGAGGATCGTGCCAAAGTCGTGGTTGATTATGCCCATACTCCTGATGCTTTAGAAAAAGCGCTGCAAGCTTTACGAGTTCATTGTGAAGGCCAGCTGTGGGCTATTTTTGGCTGCGGTGGCGATCGCGATGCAGGTAAGCGCCCAATGATGGCGGAAATTGCAGAGCGTCTAGGCGACAGAGTGGTGTTGACTGACGATAACCCACGCAGCGAAGACCCGGTTCAGATTGTGAAAGACATGTTAGCTGGGCTGTCAAAACCTGCTGAAGCGATTGTTCAGCATGACCGCTTCAAAGCACTGTCTTATGCCATTGAAAATGCTTCGCCAAACGACATTATCTTGTTAGCTGGGAAGGGTCATGAAGATTATCAGATTCGTAATGGCGAAACGATTCATTACTCCGACCGCGAGTCCGCAATGCAACTTTTAGGATTGACCTCATGATCAAAGTAACGTTATCTCAAATTGCAGACATCACACGTGGCGAGCGATTCGGCGACGATCTACTTATCGACGCGGTTTCTACTGATACACGAGCGATTGAGCGTGGGGCTCTATTTGTGGCGTTAGTAGGGGAGCGCTTTGATGCGCACAACTTTTGCCAACAAGCGGTAGATGCAGGTGCCGGTGCTTTACTCGTGGAAAAACGCTTAGATGTGAATGTGCCGCAAATTGTGGTGTCGGATACCAAACTTGCATTGGGTGAATTTGCTTCTTGGGTGCATCAAGCATGCCAAACACCTACCGTTGCGATCACCGGAAGTTGCGGTAAAACGACCGTAAAAGAAATGGTTGCGAGTATCCTGCAATTGAAAGGCAAAGTGCTATTCACGGCGGGTAACTTCAATAATGATATTGGTGTTCCGTTGACATTATTACGCTCACAGCAGGATGATGATTATGCCGTGATTGAGCTTGGTGCTAACCATATAGGTGAAATTGCTTACACGACTCAGTTAGTAAAACCAGATATCGCGTTAGTGAACAATGTAGCAGCCGCTCACCTTGAAGGCTTTGGTTCTATCGATGGCGTGAAACAAGCCAAAGGTGAAATCTACCAAGGCCTTTCAGCTGGTGGTATTGCGATTGTTAACCTAGACAGCAATGGTGAAGCCAAGTGGGATGAAGTGTTAGCAGATAAGAAAGTCATTACTTTTTCACAAAGTAATACTGATGCAGACTTCTTCGCTTCTAACATCGTATTGAACGCCGCAGGTGAAGCAAGCTTTGACTTACATATCGCAGCAAGCTCACAAGAAATTGAACTGTCTCTGGGTATTATAGGTCAACACAACGTTGCGAATGCCATCGCTGCTTCTATTATTGCGTTACAAATGGGCGCCACATTAGAAGAGGTTCGAGCTGGCCTTAAACATTTGAACAAAGTGAAAGGTCGCGTCGAGGTTGAAGCGCTGAGCGAAAAGATAAAATTGATTGACGACAGCTACAACGCGAGCGTGCCAGCCATGAAAGCGGCAGTTGATTTATTGGCCGCTTTCCCAGGTCAACGCTGGCTGATTTTAGGTAATATGGCGGAATTGGGCGAGGAAAGTCTTGCACTTCATCGTCAAGTCGGGGAACATGCTGCCCCACAAAAATTTGAACATGTTCTCACATATGGTGCAGACGCCAAGGTGATCAGTGATCTTTGCCAAGGCATTCATTTTGAGACGCACCAAGAGATGATTGAATACATCAAGCAGCATCTAGACCAAGCCGTTCCTGAAAACCATACGATATTGGTGAAAGGAGCGAACGGTGCACGTATGTTTGAAGTCGCTGCTGCTTTGAAGGAGTATTATTAATGATTATTTGGCTTGCCGAGCTGCTACAGCCATACCTGTCTTTTTTCCGATTGTTTGAATACTTGTCTTTTCGAGCAATCCTAAGCGTATTAACCGCTCTAGGTCTGTCATTATGGATGGGACCAATCATGATCAAGCGTTTGCAAATGCTGCAAATTGGTCAGGTAGTGCGTAACGAAGGTCCTGAATCTCACTTTAGTAAGCGTGGTACCCCAACAATGGGCGGTATCATGATCTTAGCGGCCATCTCAATCACGATTTTGCTATGGACAGACTTATCCAACCCTTACGTATGGGCGGTACTGACAGTCTTACTTGGCTACGGTGCGGTCGGATTTGTTGATGATTATCGTAAAGTGGTACGCAAAAATACCGATGGCTTGATCGCGCGTTGGAAGTACTTCTGGCAGTCGTTGATCGCGTTTGTCGTCGCTTTCGCATTGTATGCTTACGGTAAAGACACAGCAGCAACTCAGCTAGTGGTGCCATTCTTTAAAGACATCATGCCGCAGCTTGGTTTGATGTATATCATTCTGACTTACTTTGTCATTGTAGGTACAAGTAACGCGGTCAACCTGACTGATGGTCTAGACGGTTTGGCAATCATGCCAACGGTTCTTGTTGCAGCAGGCTTCGCGGTTATTGCATGGGCGACCGGTAACGTTAACTTCTCTGAATACCTTCATATACCATACTTACCACATGCTTCTGAGTTAGTTGTCGTATGTACAGCAATCGTAGGTGCAGGCCTTGGTTTCTTGTGGTTTAACACGTACCCAGCACAAGTGTTCATGGGCGATGTGGGCTCACTAGCGCTTGGCGGTGCATTGGGCACCATTGCTGTTCTAGTTCGTCAAGAGTTGGTGTTGGTGATCATGGGTGGCGTATTTGTAATGGAAACGCTATCAGTCATCCTGCAGGTAGGTTCTTACAAATTACGTGGTCAGCGCATTTTCCGTATGGCACCAATTCACCACCACTACGAATTGAAAGGTTGGCCAGAACCTCGCGTAATCGTGCGCTTCTGGATTATTTCTATGGTTCTTGTTCTGATTGGTCTTGCGACATTGAAAGTGCGTTAATCGCGCTTTCCAAGAACAAGATTTACAGTGTGATCAAATATGGAACGTTGGCAAAACATACATAGTGTTGTCGTCGTAGGGCTCGGTATTACCGGGCTCTCTGTCGTTAAACACCTAAGAAAAAATCAGCCACAACTTGTGGTCAAAGTCATTGATACTCGTGTAAACCCTCCAGGTGCAGAGCGCTTGCCGGAAAGTGTTCAACTGCATAGTGGTGGTTGGAATACAGACTGGCTTTCTGACGCGGATCTTATCGTGACCAACCCTGGTATTGCGCTAGCGACACCAGAGATCCAAGCCGTATTAGCAAAAGGTACGGCCGTAGTAGGTGATATCGAGTTATTCGCTTGGGCGGTGCAGAAACCGGTGATTGCGATTACGGGCTCAAACGGTAAGAGCACAGTAACCGACCTCACAGGTGTGATGGCTGAGGCTGCAGGTTTGGATGTTGGCGTTGGTGGTAACATCGGTGTGCCTGCACTGGATTTGTTAGAACAAGACGCAGACCTATATGTACTCGAACTCTCGAGCTTCCAGTTAGAAACGACGTCAAGCTTAAAGCTCAAAGCCGCTGCGTTTCTGAATCTTTCTGAAGATCATATGGATCGTTATCAAGGCATGTCTGACTATCGACAAGCTAAGTTGCGTATTTTTAACCATGCTGCTCTTGCAGTCGTGAACCGTGATGATCAAGAAACCTTCCCAGACGCAGAGATGCCATTGGTGACATTTGGCAGCGACAATCAGGACTTTGGTCTCGAGGTGGATGGCAACCGTACTTGGCTGCTCGATCACGGTCAACGAGTTGTCGCAAGTGATGAGCTTAAGTTGGTTGGTAAGCACAACTTATCTAACGCTCTGGTTGCTTTAGCGCTATTAAAAGCTGCGGACGTAAACTATCACAAAGCATTGAATGCACTTAAAAATTACACAGGACTGACACACCGATGCCAGGTGGTTGCGGATAATCAAGGCGTCAAATGGGTGAATGACTCTAAAGCAACTAATATTGCCAGCACTATGGCTGCGCTATCTGGTTTGGAATCGACAGGCAAGCTCTACTTACTCGTTGGTGGTGTTGGCAAAGGTGCTGACTTCTCGCCATTAAAACCGATCTTCGCGACGCTTAACTTGCAACTGTGTTGCTTTGGCGCTGATGGCGATGAATTTATGCCACTGCATGAATCTGCAATACGTTTCGACACTATGGAAGATGTGATTCAACAAGTATCTTCGCAGTTAAAACCAGGTGATATGGTGATGCTGTCTCCTGCATGTGCTAGCTTTGATCAATTCGACAACTTTATGGCAAGAGGTGATGCTTTCGCTGCTCTTGCTCAGAAATATGCATAATTAAAGGTTACACACTTCGTGGGTTTAGGTAACGTTAAACGCAGTATTGGCAATTGGCTCAAGCATCCAGCCCCAGAGGCGATGTTTGATCGTCAGTTAGTGTGGATTGCACTGGGTTTGATGTTGACTGGTTTGGTCATGGTAACCTCTGCATCATTTCCAATCAGCTCTCGATTAACGGAACAGCCGTTCCACTTTATGTTTCGTCATGCGACATTTCTCGTGCTGGCGTTAGGGACCTCCGCTGTTATTTTGCAAGTGCCTTTGCAAGAGTGGTTTAAGAAGAGCCATTACTTACTTTGGGCTTCTTTCGCACTGTTGATCATCGTGCTCTTGGCGGGTAAGTCGGTTAATGGTGCGTCTCGTTGGATTCCCCTCGGGCTGTTTAACCTTCAGCCAGCGGAAGTCGCGAAGCTATCGCTGTTTATCTTCATGTCTGGTTACTTAGTTCGAAAGCAAGACGAAGTACGACAAACGTTCTTTGGTGGCTTTATGAAGCCAATCATGGTGTTTGCCTTCTTCGCAGTATTACTACTTGGTCAGCCAGACTTGGGGACGGTGGTCGTGATGCTGGTCACGCTGTTTGGCATGCTTTTTATCGCAGGTGCAAAACTAACCCAGTTTCTCGCCTTGATGGTGGCAGGTATCGGCGCTGTAGTAGGTTTGATTCTCGTCGAGCCATACCGTATGCGACGAGTAACCTCCTTCCTTGACCCGTGGGAAGATCCATTTGGCAGTGGCTATCAGTTGACTCAGTCTTTGATGGCGTTTGGTCGTGGTGAATGGTTCGGACAAGGTCTCGGTAATTCAATTCAAAAACTGGAATATCTACCGGAAGCGCATACCGACTTTGTGTTTGCCGTACTTGCTGAAGAGCTTGGTTTCGTGGGCGTAGTGCTGGTCTTAATGCTGATTTTTAGCTTGGTGCTAAAAGCGGTTTACATCGGCAAGCGTGCATTTGAAGAAGGCGAAATGTTCGGAGGTTATCTGGCTTTCGGAATTGGTATTTGGTTTGCGTTTCAAACCTTGGTTAATGTTGGAGCTGCCGCCGGTATTGTTCCAACTAAAGGTTTAACACTTCCACTCATCAGTTATGGTGGTTCTAGTCTAATAATTATGTCCGTCGCAGTGTCCATACTACTGCGTATCGATTACGAATGCCGCTTGAAACGCGAGCAACAACAATCAGAACAACAAGCTAATGAAACAAAATAAACGTTTGATGGTGATGGCTGGTGGTACTGGCGGTCACGTATTCCCAGGTTTGGCGGTAGCAAAACAGCTTCAAGAGCAAGGTTGGGAGATCCGTTGGTTAGGTACGGCGGATCGAATGGAAGCGGATTTGGTGCCAAAACATGGCATTGAAATCGACTTTATCAAAGTGAAAGGGTTACGAGGTCAAGGCGTTAAACGTCTTCTTGCAGCACCATTTCAAATTATCAATGCCATTATGCAGGCTCGTGCTCACATGAAACGCTGGCAGCCAGACGCAGTGCTTGGTATGGGCGGTTATGTTAGCGGCCCGGGCGGTATTGCCGCTTGGATGAGTGGCATTCCTGTTGTTCTGCATGAACAAAATGCAGTAGCAGGTTTAACGAACCAATGGTTATCGAAAATCGCTAAGAAGGTTTTTCAGGCTTTCCCAGGCGCTTTTCCAAATGCCGAAGTGGTTGGGAACCCAGTTCGTGAAGACGTGACTCAATTAGCAGCGCCAACTGAGCGCATGCAAGAGCGCCAAGGTCCAATTCGCATTTTGGTGATGGGTGGCAGCCAAGGCGCACGTATTCTTAACCAAACTCTGCCAGACGTGATGTCGAAATTGGGCGAAGATTACTGTATTCGTCATCAAGCGGGCAAAGGTGCTGCCGAAGAAGTGAATGCAGCATACCAAGCTAAAGGTCTGGTAAATGCAGAAGTAATGGAATTCATTGATGACGTTGCAGAAGCTTACGCATGGGCTGACCTTTTAGTTTGTCGCTCTGGAGCGTTAACCGTTTCTGAAGTCTCGGCGGCAGGTGTAGGCGCTATTTTTGTTCCATTCATGCACAAAGACCGCCAGCAAGCACTTAATGCAGACCACTTGGTGGATTGCGGCGCGGCGAAAATGATTGAACAACCAGATTTAACCGTTGAGTCTCTGACTCAGCAGATCCAACAATTGGATCGCCAAGCTTTACTTACAATGGCTGAGCAAGCGCGTGGCGCTGCAAAATTGAATGCTGACCGAGTTGTCGCACAAGCCATTGTCGCTTTGACCGAAAAGCGTTAACCGAATTATTGAGAATAGAATTGATGACAATCCAACATACACAAGACTTAGTTCAGATTCGCGCAATGGTGCCAGAGATGCGCCGCGTGAAATCCATCCACTTCATCGGTATTGGTGGTGCGGGCATGAGCGGCATTGCAGAAGTGCTGTTGAACGAAGGCTACCAAATCACAGGTTCTGATCTATCAGAGAACGCTGTGACAGAGCGTTTGGTATCAAAAGGTGCGACGGTATTTATCGGTCATCAAGCCAGTAATGTAGAAAAAGCCAGTGTGGTTGTTGTGTCAACGGCGATCAACGAAGAAAACCCAGAAGTGATGGCGGCACGTGAATTACGCATCCCTATCGTACGCCGTGCAGAGATGTTGGCTGAATTGATGCGATTCCGTCACGGTATTGCCGTTGCGGGTACACACGGTAAAACCACGACGACCGCTCTTGTCACTCAAATCTATTCTGAAGCCGGTCTTGATCCAACGTTTGTGAATGGCGGTTTGGTGAAAAGCGCAGGTACAAATGCGCGTCTAGGCTCGAGTCGTATTCTAATTGCAGAGGCAGATGAAAGTGACGCGTCATTCCTGCACTTGCAACCAATGGTGAGCATTGTTACCAATATCGAAGCCGATCATATGGATACCTATGGTGGTGACTTTGAAACCTTAAAGCAAACCTTCATCGATTTCCTTCATAATCTACCGTTTTACGGCCAAGCAATTGTTTGCATTGATGATCCTGTGGTTCGAGAGTTAATCCCACGTATTAGTCGTCAAGTGATAACTTACGGTTTTTCTGAAGATGCCGACGTACGTATTGAAGATTATCGTCAAGAGGGACAGCAAGGCAAATTTACGGTAGTACGTAAAGGGCGAGCTAACTTAGATATCACGCTGAATATTCCAGGTCGTCACAATGCATTGAATGCGTCTGCTGCGATTGCGGTTGCTACTGAAGATGACATTGAAGACGATGCGATCCTAAAGGCAATGGCTGGTACGCAAGGTACGGGAAGACGTTTTGATCACCTTGGCGAGTTTGATACTGGCAACGGCCATGCAATGCTTGTTGATGATTACGGCCATCATCCAACAGAAGTGGATGTAACCATTAATGCAGCACGCAGTGGTTGGCAAGACAAGCGTTTGGTGATGATTTTCCAACCGCACCGTTATAGCCGTACTCGTGATTTATACGATGATTTCGCGAATGTGCTTGAACAGGTGGATGTATTGATCATGCTGGATGTTTACGCAGCGGGTGAAAAGCCGATTGCAGGTGCTGATGGGCGCGCTTTATGTCGCACAATTCGCAGCCGAGGCAAGGTAGACCCGATTTTTGTTCCAGAAATCGAGCAATTACCTTCAGTTTTAGCTAACGTTATACAAGACGGCGACCTAATCTTAACGCAAGGTGCGGGTGATATTGGTAAAGTGGCGAAACAGCTGGCAGGTCTTAAATTGAATATAAACAAGATGCTTGGCTGACACATATTGTTGATGCGAAGGACAGATAAAGACTCAGATCTCGATTTTGCGTCAATATCATTGTGATTTATTGCTATCAGTGTTTGATAGTTTACAAGAGCTCAGTATAATCCCAAGGTTAAAGTCAAGACTTTTACCTCTGCGTAATTATATGGGTAAAAAGTACACGACAAAAGTCAGGAAACGAAGACGTTGTTGAATATTGCACTGAATGACGAGCGACCAAATACGGGTAACAACCCTGGTCGCCAAGAAAAAATCTTGGGTGCGTTATTTTTCGTTGTGGTTGTGACTTTAATTAGTTCTGTTTTGTACGCGGCGATCAGTTGGATGTGGGATGACCAAAGGTTACCTCTCTCCAAAATAGTACTTCAGGGGAAACTGGAGTATGTCCAAGCTGACGATGTGCAGGCTGCATTTAGTCGAATTGATCACATCGGTACATTTATGTCCCAGGATATTGATGTATTACAGCAAAGTGTCGAAGCTCTGCCATGGGTAGCGCATGCCGCAATCCGAAAGCAGTGGCCGGATACAGTAAAAGTTTTTTTGACGGAGCATCAACCAGAAGCCATTTGGAATGGCAACGAACTGTTAGATAAAAACGGGTTCGTTTTTGATGGAGATGTTGCTCTGTTGCAAGAAGAAAAAGTGAAGCTGTACGGACCCAAAGATAGCGGACCGGAAGTCTTACAGACTTACCGTGATTTGAGTCCTAAGTTTCAGCAATTGGGTTTAGCGATATCGTCTCTGGTATTAAACGAGCGACGAGCTTGGCAAATCATCCTTGATAACGGTATTCGATTAGAGCTCGGTAAAGAGTCTCTTCTTGAGCGTATAGAGCGCTTTTTTAAGCTCTATAACAAGCTTGGCAGTGACACGCAAAGAATCAGTTATATCGATCTTAGGTACGATACAGGGGCCGCAGTTGGTTGGTTCCCTGAACAAGAGTTAGAAGAGAGTACAGATGACTAAGGCCGCTGATGACAACATTATTGTTGGTCTTGATATAGGCACTGCAACCGTATCGGCTCTAGTGGGTGAGGTTTTACCAGACGGTCAAATTAATATTATTGGCGCAGGTAGTAGCCCCTCACGCGGAATGGATAAAGGTGGCGTGAATGATTTGGAGTCGGTTGTAAAATCAGTACAACGTGCAATTGATCAAGCTGAATTAATGGCAGAGTGCCAGATCAGCCGAGTCTTCATTTCGTTGTCTGGTAAGCATATCGCAAGCCGAATTGAAAAAGGTATGGGCACTATTTCTGATGAAGAGGTGTCTCAAGAAGACATGGATCGCGCTATCCATACCGCAAAATCGATTAAAATCGGTGATGAACAGCGAATTCTTCATGTGATCCCGCAAGAGTTCACCATTGATTACCAAGAGGGAATCAAAAATCCGCTTGGTTTATCTGGGGTAAGAATGGAAGTGAGTGTCCACCTTATCTCATGCCATAATGACATGGCACGCAACATTATTAAGGCGGTAGAACGCTGCGGCCTTAAAGTAGAACAACTCGTATTTTCTGGGCTTGCTGCTAGCAATGCAGTAATCACCGAGGATGAAAGAGAGCTTGGAGTTTGTGTGGTTGATATTGGCGCCGGCACGATGGATGTGGCCATCTGGACTGGCGGTGCGTTACGTCACACAGAAGTATTTTCGTACGCAGGAAATGCTGTAACCAGTGATATTGCTTTTGCTTTTGGTACGCCAGTGAGCGATGCTGAAGAAATAAAAGTCAAATATGGCTGTGCTTTGAGTGAACTGGTCAGTAAGGATGACACGGTTAATGTACCAAGCGTAGGTGGACGACCATCACGTAGCCTGCAACGTCAAACGTTGTCAGAAGTGATTGAGCCACGCTACTCTGAGCTTATGGGACTGGTTAACCAAACTATCGACTCTGTACAAGCAAAATTGCGCGAAGAGGGTATCAAGCACCATCTCGCCGCGGGAGTTGTACTCACTGGCGGTGCTGCGCAAATGGACGGAGTGGTAGAATGTGCGGAACGCGTATTCCGCAATCAAGTAAGGGTCGGCAAACCGCTCGAAGTCAGCGGATTAACTGACTATGTAAAAGAGCCGTACCATTCTACGGCAGTTGGATTACTTCATTACGCAAGAGACATGCAGTCTAGCGACGATAGCGATTATAATGAACCTAAACGCTCATCTGTAACTGGCTTTTTCGATAAATTGCGTAACTGGATACAAAAAGAGTTTTAACCTGAGTTGCAGGATAAACGGAGACAACACATGTTTGAACCGATGATGGAAATGTCTGACGATGCAGTAATCAAGGTCGTTGGGGTTGGTGGCGGCGGTGGTAACGCCGTTGAACACATGGTGCGTGAATCCATCGAAGGTGTGGAATTCATCAGCGTCAACACTGATGCGCAAGCACTTCGTAAGACAAGCGTTGGCAATGTTATTCAGATCGGTGGTGATATCACTAAAGGTCTGGGTGCAGGTGCTAATCCACAGGTTGGCCGTGACGCAGCTCTCGAAGACAGAGATCGAATTAAAGATTCCCTGACTGGCGCCGATATGGTGTTTATCGCAGCTGGTATGGGTGGCGGTACCGGTACTGGTGCAGCGCCTGTTATTGCTGAAGTGGCTAAAGAGCTTGGCATTCTAACAGTAGCGGTAGTAACTAAACCGTTTAGTTTTGAAGGTAAAAAGCGTTTGGCATTTGCTGAGCAAGGTATCGATGAGCTCTCTAAGCATGTTGACTCTTTGATCACGATTCCAAACGAAAAGCTACTTAAAGTACTTGGTCGTGGTGTAACACTACTAGAAGCTTTTGCAAGCGCTAACGATGTTCTTAAGAATGCCGTTCAAGGTATTGCTGAGCTAATTACTCGCCCTGGCATGATCAACGTCGACTTTGCGGACGTAAGAACTGTAATGTCTGAAATGGGTCACGCAATGATGGGTAGCGGCATCGCCAAAGGTGAAGACCGTGCTGAAGAAGCGGCTGAAATGGCAATTTCTAGCCCACTTCTGGAAGACATCGATCTAGCGGGCGCTCGTGGTGTTCTT
The DNA here is from genome assembly GCF_033339295.1 of Vibrio sp. 704. NCBI lineage: Bacteria > Pseudomonadati > Pseudomonadota > Gammaproteobacteria > Vibrionales > Vibrionaceae > Vibrio > Vibrio sp. 704. The sequence goes on from NZ_JAWOUH010000010.1 coordinate 66,324, forward strand.
GTCAATATTACTGCTGGTCTGGATATGCGTCTTGACGAGTTTGAGACGGTTGGTAATACAGTGAAGGCATTCGCTTCTGACAATGCGACTGTTGTTATCGGTACTTCTCTAGACCCTGATATGACTGACGAAATCCGCGTAACAGTTGTAGCGACAGGTATTGGTAATGAGAAAAAGCCAGATATCACGCTAGTTGCGGGTGGTAAAGCGAAAGTGGCACCGACGCCGCAAGCTCAACCACAGCAACAAGCAGCGGCAACGCAAGCTGAAGAAAAACCGGCACAGACCTTGCAAAATAATCAAGTGCAAGAGAAGCCACAGGTAACTCCTCAGCCGACAAACACTGCTCCTTCTTCTCCAGCTTCGTCGAGCCAAAGTTCTGCGGCTCCAAAGCAAGAAAAGGAAAGTGGTTATTTAGATATACCGGCATTTTTGCGTCGTCAGGCTGATTAATCTTTAACCCATAAATTTGACATGGCTCAAAATTATGGTAGCATTCACGGTCGACGTTACAGACGGCCGTGTTTTGTAGCAAATTTTTGAGAGGCAAGCAGATGATCAGACAACGTACTCTGAAAGAAATAGTGAAAACAACTGGTGTGGGTCTCCACTCTGGTCGTAAAGTCACACTTACTCTGCGCCCGGCTGCTGCAAATACAGGTATCATTTACCGTCGTACAGATGTAAATCCACCTGTAGATTTTCCAGCTGATCCAGCTTCAGTTCGTGACACCATGCTTTGTACTGCATTGGTAAACGATGAAGGTGTGCGTATTTCAACTGTTGAGCACTTGAATGCGGCACTTGCTGGTATGGGCATCGATAACATTGTTGTCGAAGTAGACGCACCTGAAATTCCGATCATGGATGGTAGTGCAAGCCCATTTGTATACTTGCTACAACAAGCAGGTATCGAAACGCAAAATGCGCCAAAACGCTTCATCCGTATCAAAAAGCCAGTTCGTTTTGAAGATGGTGATAAATGGGCAGAATTTGTACCATTTAACGGCTTCCGTATGGACTTCGAAATTGAGTTTAATCACCCAGCGATTGAATCAGACGAGCAACGTTTGCTGTTTGATTTCTCGTCAAAAGGCTTTGTTCGTGAGATTTCTCGAGCACGTACGTTTGGCTTTATGCGTGATATCGAATATCTACAATCTCAAAACCTAGTTTTGGGTGGTAGTTTTGACAATGCTATCGTTTTGGATGATTACCGTATTCTTAATGAAGAAGGTCTACGCTTTGAAAATGAGTTTGTGACTCACAAAGTGTTGGATGCGATTGGTGACCTTTACATGTGTGGCCACCCAATCATTGGTGAATTCCGTGCCTTTAAATCTGGCCACGGTTTAAATAACCAACTGTTACGTGCTGTTCTTGCAGATCAGGAAGCGTGGGAGTGGACTACATTCGAAGAAGAAGTCGGCTCACCAGTAGCATTCGCAGAACCAAATATGGTGCTTGCGTAAATACTTGGCATTAGAATTAATAAAAAACCAGGCTTATGCCTGGTTTTTTGCTATTTGGCTTTAATCTTCTACTTATCAATAACATTCAAGCTTTCAGCATATTGAAATAACGTTCACTTACGATCTTCCTTTTCTGCCATATCGGCTAATCGTTTTAAACGCTCTTGAATTTTAGGTGGCGCCATGTCGGCAATCGTCATTAATGACTTTGCTGCAGATTCTGTTAGTGGTGGACGCTTAGGTCTGTCGTCTTGTTGAAAGCGGTTTCTATATAGTGAAGGATTGATCCTCACTTCAACGCTCATCAGCTTGGCAAAGCCTTGAGTACGAAGTTTATTTAGGATCATGAGGCGATCGTAATCGATCTTCATTTTGATTGCGGCACTAGAGACATCGATCAATAGATGGCCGTTACGAACATTCGCTACTCGGCAATGATCGGCCGTCCCCATGGGTAAGATCTCTTGCAAAGCTTGGTTAAGCTGTAAGATTTCTCCAGCATGTTCTTGAATCTGCTTGAACTGTGACTCAGCAATAACATCTTCAGTCGAGGTTGGACGGTGATCACGCATAGGTAAAATCTAATTTTGTTGAGATATAGCTATTCTAGAGCAGCTTTCTATCAAGGTATAGTTTACATTAACGTCTTTAGCTTCAGTTTTACAATGTAGCAAGGTAAAAAGCAAAGTTTGCTCTGGATGGATTACACATATTGCGGTATGCAATATCGGCTAATCAGTCACCACTTTAAGTAAAAACTTCAGAGTGCTTCAAACAAATACGTCTATTTATGGTTGTATCGATTAAAAATCCTTACACTAAGCCACATTGTTTCAAAACTTAGCCTTGAAATATGGATGTTTGAACTCAATATCTTTGATAAATGATTTATCTCAGTATTCTTAGTTCCAAACTGGCAGAGACTGAAGGCATTATGAGTAGATCGGGAACGGTCTGAATAAAGAGAGATTCACGAAAAATGATAACTAAGCTACTGACAAAAGTGATTGGCAGTCGCAACGACCGAACACTGCGCCGCCTTAGAAAAATTGTAAAAGAAATTAATAACTTTGAGCCAACATTCGAAGCTCTAAGTGACGAAGAGTTAAAAGCAAAGACGGTTGAATTCCGTGAGCGCCTAGAGAAGGGTGAAACTCTTGATAAACTACTTCCAGAAGCTTTTGCTACGGTTCGTGAAGCATCTAAGCGTGTCTACGGTATGCGCCACTTCGACGTCCAGCTTATCGGTGGTATGGTTCTAAATGCGGGTCAAATCGCTGAAATGCGTACGGGTGAAGGTAAAACGCTGACGGCAACGCTTCCTGCTTACCTAAATGCCCTGGCTGGTAAAGGCGTTCACATTGTAACAGTGAACGATTATCTAGCTAAACGTGATGCAGAGACAAACCGCCCTCTATTTGAATTTTTAGGTATGACTGTTGGTGTAAACGTGCCAAACATGCCTCCTCAAGAGAAAAAAGAAGCGTACCAAGCTGACATCTTGTACGGAACGAACAATGAATTTGGTTTTGACTACCTTCGTGACAATATGGCTTTCCGTAGCGAAGATCGCGTACAACGTGAACGCTTCTTTGCAGTTGTCGATGAGGTGGACTCAATCCTAATTGATGAAGCTCGTACCCCTTTAATCATTTCTGGTCCTGCTGAAGATAGCTCTGAGCTATACACCCGAATCAACCTTTTGATCCCGCATCTTAAAAAGCAAGACAAAGAAGACTCTGAAGAATATCGTGGTGATGGTCACTACACTGTTGATGAGAAATCAAAGCAAGTATACCTCACAGAAACGGGCCAAGAGTACGTTGAAGAACTGTTGGTGAAAAATGGTCTTATGGAAGAGGGTGACACACTTTACTCTCCGACTAACATCAGCATGTTACATCACGTGAATGCCGCTTTGCGTGCTCATGTGTTGTTTGAGCGCAACGTTGATTACATCGTTACTGACGAAGGTGAAGTAGTAATTGTTGATGAACATACTGGTCGTACAATGCCAGGTCGTCGTTGGTCTGAAGGTCTTCACCAAGCAGTAGAAGCGAAAGAAGGCGTTAAGATTCAAAACGAAAACCAAACTTTGGCTTCGATTACCTTCCAGAACTACTTCCGCTTATACGAAAAACTGTCTGGTATGACAGGTACTGCGGATACTGAAGCGTTTGAGTTCCAATCTATTTATGGCTTGGAAACGGTGGTTATCCCAACCAACAAACCTATGATTCGTAACGATATGCCGGATGTGGTGTACCGTACCGAAGCTGAGAAGTTTGCTGCAATCATTGAAGATATCAAAGAGCGCGTTGCGAAAGGTCAGCCAACATTGGTTGGTACCGTATCGATTGAAAAATCAGAACTTCTTTCTAACGCATTGAAGAAGGCTAAGATCAAACACAACGTATTGAATGCAAAATTCCATGAGAAGGAAGCGGAAATTGTCGCTGAAGCGGGTATGCCTGGTGCGGTAACTATCGCGACCAACATGGCCGGTCGTGGTACGGATATTGTGCTTGGCGGTAGTTGGCAATCAAAAGTGGAAGCTTTGGAGAACCCAACTCAAGAACAAATCGATGCGATTAAAGCAGAGTGGAAAGTTGTACATGATCAAGTATTAGATGCTGGTGGTCTACACATCATTGGTACTGAGCGCCACGAATCTCGCCGTATTGATAACCAGCTACGTGGTCGTTCTGGTCGTCAAGGTGATGCGGGTTCATCGCGCTTCTACCTATCTATGGAAGACTCTTTGTTACGTATTTTCACTTCTGATCGTATGGCGAGCCTTATTCAAAGTGGTATGGAAGAAGGTGAAGCTATTGAATCGAAAATGCTTTCTCGCTCAATTGAAAAAGCACAGCGCAAAGTGGAAGGTCGTAACTTTGATATCCGTAAGCAGCTACTAGAATACGATGATGTGGCGAACGATCAGCGTAAGGTTGTCTACGAGCTGCGCGACGAATTGATGAACGTTGAAGACATCAGCGGTATGATCGAGCAAAACCGTGAAGATGTGCTAACAGCGGTTATTGATGAGTACATCCCGCCACAATCACTAGAAGATATGTGGGACGTTGAAGGTCTGCAAGAGCGCTTGAAAGCAGACTTCGATCTTGATGCACCAGTGAAGCAATGGCTTGAAGAAGACGATAAGCTTTACGAAGAGGCGCTACGCGAGAAGATCATCAATCTAGCCGTTGAAGTGTACAAAGAGAAAGAGGAAGTGGTGGGTGCCCAAGTGCTTCGTAACTTCGAGAAATCGGTTATGCTTCAAACTCTGGATACGCTTTGGAAAGAGCACTTGGCAGCAATGGATCACTTGCGTCAGGGTATTCACTTACGCGGCTATGCGCAGAAGAACCCGAAACAGGAATACAAGCGTGAATCGTTTGAACTGTTTGAAGGTCTACTAGAAGCGCTGAAAACTGATGTGATTACTGTTCTATCTCGCGTTCGAGTTCAGCAACAAGAAGAAGTTGAACGTATGGAAGAGCAACGTCGTGCGCAAGCTGAAGAGGCCGCTCGTCGTGCTCAAGCGCAACACGCAGCAGCACAAAACCCTCTTTCTGAAGGTGATGAATCTGAAGAAGGTTCAAGTCAGCCAATGGTACGTGATGAACGTAAAGTAGGTCGCAATGAGCCTTGCCCTTGTGGTAGTGGTAAGAAGTATAAACAGTGCCACGGCAAAATCGACTAACGTATTAGTCAGATTATTTTTTAAAGAGTCGCCTAGGCGGCTCTTTTTTTAAGCAAATTCTGTGGCTGTCGAATTTCATAAGTTTTGATAGCATCGGATAGTTATAGAGATTCAAAGACCGTTGAAGTGTAACGGCTTGAGAGTTAGGAACCCCTATGAAAAGAATTCACATAGTCGCGGCTATTATTTTTAACCAAGACAAATCAAAAATTTTTATTACAAAGCGTCCAGACGACAAGCATAAAGGCGGGTTTTGGGAGTTTCCCGGCGGGAAAGTCGAGTCAGGAGAAAGTATTGAACATGCTCTAGCAAGAGAACTTGAAGAAGAAGTAGGAATTGAAGTTACTGAGCAAGCCCTTTTCGAGCATTTGGAATATGACTATCCAGACAAATCACTTAAGTTTGATTTTATTACGGTATCTAAGTTCAGTAATGAGCCTTACGGCCGAGAAGGTCAAGAAGGTCGCTGGGTTGAGATAAGAGAATTGGGTAACTATGCCTTTCCTGAAGCGAACGTGCCTATCTTGGAGCGTGTCGTAAAAGAGTTCGCTTAAGCCTGATGAACTTGCTTGTGGTAACCACGGTATGTTGTTAGTTTAAACAGATTAAGCGAAACGAGAGAACGAGAGCAAACCTCGTTATCCAGAGAAGGAGAGAAAGCGCAATGGTTCGTATTGCAATCGCAGGAGCAGCAGGCCGAATGGGCCGTAATTTGGTTAAAGCTTCACACCTTAACCCAGAGGCGACAGTGAGCGCGGGATCAGAACGACCTGAGTCCTCACTTGTCGGTGTCGATATCGGTGAACTTTGTGGTGAAGGCAAATTCGATGTGTTCTTAACGGATGATCTTGCTAAAGACGTCGATAATTTTGATGTAATCATCGATTTTACTGCCCCAGTAAGTACGTTGGCGAATCTTGAACTGTGTAAGAAGCATGGAAAGAGTATTGTGATTGGGACGACTGGTTTCAGTGATGCAGAGCGTGAACTGATTGACGAAGCCGCTAAGCAAGTGCCTGTTGTCATGGCTCCTAACTACTCTGTTGGTGTGAACCTAGTATTTAAGCTTCTTGAGAAAGCAGCCAAAGTGATGGGCGACTACTGCGATGTTGAGATTGTCGAAGCACATCATCGTCATAAAGTTGATGCTCCTTCTGGTACCGCTATCGGGATGGGCGAAGCCATTGCTGGTGCGATGGGCAACAAGCTGAATGATGTAGCTGTCTATGCGCGAGAAGGTATCACAGGTGAACGTACTAAAGATGAGATCGGCTTTGCTACAATTCGCGCTGGCGATATCGTCGGTGAGCACACAGCCATGTTTGCTGATATCGGGGAACGAGTGGAGATAACGCACAAAGCGACCGATCGTATGACGTTTGCTAATGGCGCCGTCAAGGCCGCTGTTTGGTTGAGTGCCAAACCAGCGGGCTTTTATACCATGACAGATGTTTTGGGATTGAATGAACTCTAAATACATAATTATTCGCCGGCGGTAGCCGGCTTTTTTATATCTATAGAATTATTTGTAAATGAAATGATTCTAACAGAAAGTATTTTGGTGCTTACTTTTGTTGTTGTTTTGGTTGTTTTGTGGGTGTTTTGGGTTTTGATGTCTAAAAACTAATGTCTTTTTTGTCGAGTGAACGTTTGCGTGAAAAACTCATACTTTTTTGTGATCTCTAAAAAGTTCAAATTTGTAAAATTCATTAAACCTCTATGCCTCTCTATGTAATAGCATGTAAAAGTTATCTTTTTGGGCCTTACTGATTCAAAATGACCTTACTCGCTAGAAATTAATCATTTATTTTTGATTGTAGGTTGACAGGTTTCGAGTCCAACTTTAGAATACCGCCAATTTGTCTGAAATACCTATTTATGTAGATTTTATAGGTAAAGGAAGGCATGTTTGCAGTTTGATTTATTTTTTTTGCATTTTTATTCTGGAGGTTGTCTTGGGTAAATTAGCACTGTTGGTCCTAGAAGATGGGACAGTGTTCCGCGGAGTGTCCATAGGGGCAGATGGTCTTTCCGTTGGTGAAGTCGTTTTTAATACCTCGATGACGGGGTATCAAGAAATCCTCACTGATCCTTCCTATTCTCAGCAAATCGTCACTCTCACTTATCCTCATATTGGCAATACCGGAACCACTTCCGAAGATGAAGAATCCTCTTCCATTCATGCACAAGGCCTTGTGATTCGCGATCTTCCTCTAATCGCTTCTAACTTCCGTAACGAACAATCCCTCTCTGATTATCTTAAGTCTCAAAATATCGTTGGCATCGCTGATATCGATACTCGTAAGCTCACTCGTATCCTGCGTGAAAAAGGTGCTCAAAACGGCTGTATTGTTGCGGGCAACAACCTAGACGAAGCTTTGGCACTAGCGAAAGCAAAAGAATTCCCAGGCTTAAAAGGAATGGACCTTGCGAAAGAAGTTACAACAAAAGAAGCGTATCAATGGAAGCAAGGTTCGTGGACGCTTGAAGGTGGACTTCCAGAGGCGAAAGATGACAGCGAGCTGCCATACCACGTTGTCGCTTACGACTTTGGCGCAAAACGCAACATCTTACGAATGTTGGTTGACCGCGGCTGCCGCTTAACGGTTGTACCTGCAGAAACGTCAGCGGAAGAAGTTCTGGCACTAAATCCAGATGGCGTATTCTTATCGAACGGCCCAGGTGACCCAGAACCATGTACTTACGCGATTGAAGCAACCAAAGTGTTCCTAGAAAAAGGCCTGCCAATTTTTGGTATTTGTCTAGGTCACCAAATTCTGGCGCTAGCATCAGGTGCGCAAACGGTGAAAATGAAGTTTGGTCACCACGGTGCAAACCACCCAGTAAAAGATTTAGAGCGTAACGTTGTGATGATCACTTCGCAAAACCACGGCTTTGCGGCAGATGAAGCAACATTACCGGAAAACTTACGTGCTACTCACGTATCGCTATTTGATGGCTCTTTGCAAGGTATCCACCGCACAGACAAGCCAGCATTTAGCTTCCAAGGTCACCCAGAAGCGAGCCCTGGTCCACATGACGCGGCACCGCTATTTGACCACTTTATCGAACTAATCAAAAAACACAGCGCTTAATTCGGAGTAGTAGATAATGCCAAAACGTACTGACATTCAAAGTATTCTAATTCTTGGTGCTGGTCCGATTGTTATCGGTCAGGCATGTGAGTTTGACTACTCTGGCGCACAAGCGTGTAAAGCTCTTCGTGAAGAAGGCTACCGAGTTATCCTGGTTAACTCTAACCCAGCAACGATTATGACTGACCCAGAGATGGCAGATGCGACTTACATCGAGCCGATTCAGTGGGAAGTTGTACGCAAGATCATCGAGAAAGAACGTCCTGATGCAGTTCTGCCAACTATGGGTGGTCAGACAGCACTTAACTGTGCGTTAGATTTAGAGAAGCACGGCGTTCTCGCAGAGTTTGGCGTAGAGATGATTGGTGCAACGGCTGATGCAATCGACAAAGCGGAAGACCGTTCTCGTTTTGATAAAGCGATGAAGTCTATCGGCCTTGAGTGTCCTCGCGCAGATACAGCGAAGAGCATGGAAGAAGCTTACAAAGTTTTAGATATGGTTGGCTTCCCTTGTATCATTCGTCCATCGTTCACCATGGGTGGCACTGGTGGTGGTATCGCGTACAACAAAGAAGAGTTCGAAGAAATCTGTCGTCGTGGTCTGGACTTATCTCCGACCAACGAACTTCTTATCGATGAGTCGCTAATCGGTTGGAAAGAGTACGAAATGGAAGTCGTTCGTGACAAAGCGGACAACTGTATCATCGTATGTTCAATCGAGAACTTTGACCCAATGGGCATCCATACGGGTGACTCAATCACGGTTGCTCCAGCACAAACACTGACTGACAAAGAATACCAGCTTATGCGTAATGCATCGCTAGCCGTTCTACGTGAGATTGGTGTTGAAACAGGTGGTTCAAACGTACAGTTTGGTATCAACCCGAAAGATGGTCGTATGGTCATCATCGAGATGAACCCGCGTGTATCTCGCTCTTCTGCGCTAGCATCAAAAGCAACAGGCTTCCCAATCGCGAAAATTGCCGCGAAACTGGCTGTTGGCTTTACGCTAGACGAACTACAAAACGACATCACAGGTGGTGCAACACCTGCGTCATTTGAACCAACTATCGACTACGTCGTAACTAAGATCCCTCGCTTTAACTTCGAGAAATTTGCTGGTGCAAACGATCGTCTGACAACTCAGATGAAATCGGTTGGTGAGGTAATGGCGATTGGTCGTAACCAACAAGAATCTCTTCACAAAGCACTGCGTGGCCTAGAAGTTGGCGCAACTGGTTTTGATGAGATGGTCGATCTGGAAGCGCCAGATGCACTGACTAAGATTCGTCACGAACTTAAAGAAGCAGGTGCAGAGCGTATCTGGTACATCGCCGATGCATTCCGAGCGGGTATGTCAGTCGACGGTGTGTTCAACTTGACTCAAATCGACCGCTGGTTCCTGGTTCAAATCGAAGAAATTGTAAAACTCGAAGAACAAGTCAAGGCGGGCGGCTACGCAGGTTTGACCAAAGAAGTGCTTCGTCAGATGAAACGCAAAGGCTTCTCTGATGCTCGCTTGTCTAAATTGCTTGGTGTCGCTGAAAGTGAAATTCGCCGTGCTCGTGAGCAGTTTGATATTCATCCGGTTTACAAACGTGTGGATACATGTGCAGCAGAGTTTTCTTCTGACACGGCTTACATGTACTCATCTTACGATGAAGAATGTGAAGCAAACCCAACAGACAAAGATAAGATCATGGTTCTTGGTGGCGGTCCAAACCGTATCGGCCAAGGTATCGAATTCGATTACTGTTGTGTTCATGCATCACTTGCGCTGCGTGAAGACGGTTACGAAACCATTATGGTTAACTGTAACCCAGAAACGGTATCTACTGACTACGATACGTCTGATCGTCTGTACTTCGAGCCAGTAACTCTGGAAGATGTACTGTCTATCGCTCGCGTTGAAAAACCAAAAGGTGTGATTGTTCAGTACGGTGGTCAAACGCCACTTAAACTGGCTCGTGCTCTAGAAGCGGCTGGTGTGCCAATCATTGGTACTAGCCCAGATGCTATCGACCGTGCGGAAGACCGTGAACGCTTCCAAGCCGCTGTTGACCGTTTAGGTCTACTTCAGCCAGAAAACGCGACAGTAACAACGATGGAGCAAGCGGTTGAGAAATCGAAAGAAATTGGCTTCCCATTAGTTGTTCGTCCATCTTATGTACTCGGTGGTCGTGCGATGGAAATCGTATACGACGAGCAAGACCTGCGTCGCTACTTCAACGAAGCAGTAAGCGTATCGAACGAGTCTCCAGTTCTGCTAGACCGTTTCTTGGATGATGCAACCGAAGTTGATATTGATGCTATCTGTGACGGTGAACGCGTCGTTATCGGCGGTATCATGGAGCACATCGAACAAGCGGGTGTTCACTCTGGTGACTCTGCATGTTCACTGCCTGCATACACGCTAAGTCAGGAAATTCAAGACAAGATGCGTGAGCAAGTTGAGAAGTTAGCATTCGAACTCGGTGTGCGCGGTTTGATGAACACGCAGTTTGCTGTGAAAGATAACGACGTTTATCTAATTGAAGTGAACCCTCGTGCTGCTCGTACGGTACCATTCGTATCGAAAGCGACAGGCGCTCCTCTAGCGAAAATCGCTGCACGTGTAATGGCGGGTCAATCTCTAGAGTCACAAGGCTTTACTAAGGAGATTATCCCTCCTTACTACTCAGTGAAAGAAGTGGTTCTGCCGTTCAACAAATTCCCTGGTGTTGACCCTCTATTGGGCCCTGAAATGCGCTCAACAGGTGAAGTAATGGGTGTGGGTGCAACGTTCGCAGAAGCTTACGCGAAAGCAGAGCTAGGTTGCGGTGCGGTTTATCCTGAAGGTGGTCGTGCGCTACTGTCTGTACGTGAAGGTGATAAAGAGCGTGTTGTTGACCTAGCTTCTAAGTTAGTGAAACTGGGTTACCAGTTGGATGCGACACACGGTACTGCTGTAATTCTGGGCGAAGCGGGTATTAACCCACGTTTGGTAAACAAAGTACACGAAGGTCGTCCACACATTCTTGACCGCATCAAGAACAACGAATACACCTACATCGTAAACACGGCTGCTGGTCGTCAAGCGATTGAAGATTCGAAAGTTCTACGCCGTGGTGCACTGGCAGAAAAAGTGAACTACACAACGACACTGAATGCAGCGTTCGCTACATGTATGTCTCATACTGCAGACGCAAAAGCGTCAGTAACTTCGGTTCAAGAGTTACACGCTAAAGTGAAAGCGAGTCTAGACGCGTAACAGATAAAAATCAGTAAGCTCATTAATCAGGGCTTGCATGACAACCTCATTGCCCGCTCATTTGAGCGGGCTTTTTTTTATATCGAGGTTTTTCTAAAATGAAGAGCATTAAAGTGTGCTAGGAACGATTGGTATGCTTCGCTTTTGAAGATAATTAAGCTAATGATGGCAAGCGATGTACCCAAAGAGGAAGAAATAGTACTACCACTTGCTGCAACAAAATTAATGCTGTAGGACTGAGATATTAAGCCGACCATAACTCTTTAAGCAGATAGGTAATTAGAAAAAGTTAAAATAAGCAGTGTCGAGCTTAAAAACATACTAACTATGGAGTGCTTCGATATGTTCTTTTTTCTAAGACTAAGTTATAAGTTGATTTTTCAGTATCAAGAGAGTATCCGTTACTTTTTGCAAAAACATCTGCTGCTAGTAGCGAGGGATAAAGAAGAAAAAAACTAGTTATCGATATGGTTAGGAATATCTTACTAGAGCTTTTAAACTCACTTTTAGTTAGGAAATCATTTGATTTTAATGTTTTTACGGACATTATAGAGCATTCAAATAAGATCAAACTAGAGCCTATAATCAAAATATCAGCCTGATCAAAAGATGAATAACTTTCATTATTATAGATGTTAAGATAAAAGTCTGACAATCCATCAAAACCATATATTAACAGTGATATTGCTGATGCTAATAAAATTATTAAATAAAAAAACACTTGCGTTCGGTCGTAACTCCCTTTTTTCATCGTAACAAACCTCGCTGTATTTCTTGCGAGAAAATCATACTTTGAGTTTTACGTTGAATTTCATTATATTCTTCTTTTGCTCTTCTCTTTGCTTCTATATCTCTTTGCTTTAAGTAAATATCTATAGAGGCTATTAACTTCTGTGTTAAACCTCGTTTATCATTTTCTCTATTCAATAAAAGACCTACAGCCGAGCTTATCAAAATAGCCCCTAATAATGGGCCAACACTTAAAGTTACAACACTGCCACCCACTGCTGCGGCAAAGTTTACAAATATAGCTGCTGCAGCTGACGATAACCCGATAGTGATTATATCACTAGCTAAAGTACCAAATAGTTTGGCTAAGGTTTGACGGTCATTGAGGAAAAAGTCAATCACTCTGTATGTGGATATTAAGATAATTGTTATTATGCCCCCACTTCTAATGGATTGTAATGCCCCTTCTGGTCCAACAGCGAACTTTGCCACAGTTGGAGTGGGAAGAAATTTTCCTAATCCAGAAAGCTTTGAGTGCATAGCAGGGGAGCCTGTGAGTATGATATGTGGAGCTCCAGAATAATTTTTAACGATAACAGAGCTATTATTTCCGTACAAATAGTTTGATAAGTTGGTTATAAAAACTAAGTCCTGTCCTGTAGCATAATAGTTTGCTGTATTTTCAAACATTCCCTTTATCTTTTCCCAACGTTCTAATTTCGCTTTATCTTTTACATTGTTCTTGACAACAATATCGAAGCTCTCGATAGATAAGATAATGGTTTCTTGATTTCGATGTTGATGATTTGATTTATAAAGTGGGTAGGTGCTTATACTACCACTATTTTTTGAGGATTGATGTCGTGATAAAGGGTAGTTGCTAGTCATGTATTTTCCTCAGATATCGGGCCTTGAGCGCTGACAATGTAAACTCTACATGCTGAACAGATCTTTCATATTCGTCTAGTTTTATATTTAAAGGTAAGCGTTTGATCTCATTATCAGGAATAGATTTGTGACAGTGATTCAATTCTTTCTGACAACTAAATTTTATATAAAAGTTTGGAGTCAAGTTTAAGCATTAATTCTATGAAAATTAGGAATAGATTGGTGTCTTGACTTTCCATTGGTAGTTTTGTGAATAAATGCTACCGTTTCTTCCTCTTTGATACCTCTTCAAAAAGGAAGTGTAGTGGAAATCACGGTTGAAATTTTGTTGGCCTTATTTTTGGTTGCGACTGCCGCAGGCTTTATTGATGCGATGGCTGGTGGGGGAGGGCTCATTACGCTCCCTGCGCTTTTGGCTGCGGGGTTGAGTCCGACTCAAGCTCTAGCTACCAATAAGTTACAAAGTTCGTTTGGCAGTTTCTCTGCTAGCTGGTATTTCGTGCGTAACGGTATTGTCAGCTTAAAGGAAATGCGTTTTGCGATACTCTGCACTTTTATAGGTGCTGCAATCGGTGCCGAGGCTGTGCAGTTTATTGATGCTAGCGTACTCACCAGTTTGATCCCTGTTCTTTTGATAGCCATTTCCCTCTATTTTTTACTCGCGCCAAGTACGCGAAAAATTGATGGAGAACCAAAGTTATCTGAAGCGATGTTTGCGCTATGCATTGGTGGCGGGATCGGCTTCTATGATGGCTTTTTTGGCCCTGGGACTGGATCTATTTTTACTGTTTGTTTTGTTGCACTAGGTCACTTTTCTTTGGTCGAAGCCACAGCTAGAACCAAAATCCTCAATTTCACGTCAAACATTGCGGCACTACTCTTTTTTATCTTAGCTGGGTTGCCAGTGTGGAAGCTTGGCTTAACTATGGCTGTTGGCTGTTTTCTTGGTGCTCAGTTAGGGGCGAAGGTCGTGGTAAGTAAAGGGCAAAAATGGATTCGTCCTCTAGTTATAGTGATGTCGATGCTTATGGCAACGAAACTTCTTTGGCAACAACATCAGCAATGGATTCTGTCAGTGCTTTAACTCGCTCGCTACGATATGTGCTGTGACGTAAGCAGATATGTATTGGTCGAACTAACTGATCTAGCTCTTCAAAGTCATAGCAGAACTTAGGTGTGATATTAAGTGTCGTTAGGATAGATTTAGGGATTAAAGCGGGAGCCATACCTCCCAAAGCCAGTTGTGCTGCCGCAGTATACGAATCCATTTCCATCAAAGGTTCGATTCCGTGTTTGGATAAAATAGCTTGTTGATATGTGTTGGCAGGGTTAGTTAGGTCATTGGTCAAAATAGCTTTAGGTAGTTGTGAAAGTGAATGTCGACTGACAATTGAGAAAGGTTCATCGGCGAGGTGAAGGCTCATTAATCCATGATGAGGTGGTAGATAGCCAGCGCAAAATCCCAATGTTGCTTTGCCTGATTTCACATTCTCAATAATGCGTGGCGTATGATTGGTCGATATTCGTATGTATTGATCATGGGCAAAGTGTTCTGCCATGATCATGCTGAGGTATCCAGCGACTAAGGTTTCAGAGCAGTCTATCTTGATCAAAGAAGTATCTTCTATTTGTTGTTGATCATAGATCTGACCTCTTAACTCATTGAACGTTGGCTCGATCGTGTTGATGAGCGCAAGGCCATCGGAGGTCAGCTTTATGTGCCGACCATTTGGCTCTATTAATTTTTTTCCTAACTTCTTCTCTAGATTTGAAATACGTTTACTCACGGCAGATTGACTAATATAGAGTTGACTGCCCGTGCGGCTCATGGTTTTTTCTTTACTGAGGACAAGTAACGTTTCAATACCTTCAAGCAACATAATGATTAATGAAAGTTAGGAATGGTTGAGATAATTTAGCGAATTGCCCAAGAATTGGCGAATCAAATGAGCATAAATGAGAGGAGCCGACACTTGGTCGACTCCATGATGAGTGATGTTGTTGGTGTTTAACGGTTAATGGCGAAAGTTGGCAGGGATAGATGCCAACGAATCGCACCGAGACGTATAATGAGCGTTGAGATTACACCAGCGAGTAAAGCCGTTGAGTGGTCATAACCCATGTTTATCGCCATCGTATGGAAGATGCCGCCAATAATACATGCCGTAGCATAGACTTCACTTCTTAATACCATAGGAACTTCGCGAGCCAGCACGTCTCGTATAATGCCACCGCCACAGCCAGTAATAACCCCCATTATCACCGCGACCATCCCAGAAGCATTGTAGGCGAGTGCCTTTTCTACTCCTATTCCTACAAATACAGCGAGACCGATGGCATCACAAACGGGTAATACCCACCATGAGAGTCGCTTGGGTCTTCGAATAACAAGCATGGTTAGTAGACACGTAACAAATATCACCCATAAGTAAGTCGTATCTGTTATCCAAAATACGGGAGTGGCACCAAGCGCCATGTCTCGGATTGTTCCGCCACCTATAGCAGTCACACTGCCGAGCACGATAACGCCGAATGGATCCATTTTTAAACGGCCCGCCAGTAATACGCCAGAGATAGCGAAAACAGCGGTACCGAACAAATCGATCATATAAAGCAGCATGGAGTCCATGTTACTTAGTACCTTTAAATAGTGTGAGAAAAAATGGGCGGAAATTGTACGGTATTTGCCACGAAATCGTTAGCGTTTTTGACGAACGCTTTTAAAGTGCTCACACACTTCCTTGATCGCGTTCAATGTGCGTGGTGTGGGACGGTTAATCCAATCAGAGTTTAGGGACCAGATGTGTTTGTTTTTAAGAGCAAGAAGCTCATTACTCCACTCAGCCCACATACCATCGTTACTCATTGCGTGACGAGAAGTAAAAATAACCTCTGGCTGGCGAGTAATGACTTGCTCGATGCTAACTTGAGGATAAGGCGCGCTAGATGCGGCGAAAATGTTCTCACCACCGCAAAAAGTAAAGACTTCACTTGGCCAGTTCTTTCCGGCGACAGTGATGATAGGCTTTTCACTCAACTGATAAAAGTAACTAACTTTCTCGTTCGTGTTGTACTGTTCTTTTAGTGTACTCAGCTGCGTTCTAAAATCTTCAGCGGCCTTTTTTCCTACTTGTGGAGTTTCGCTGTATTGGCTGAGTTGCTCGATATTATTGGCGATATCTTCTAATGAACCTGTAGTGGAGTAATAGATAGGAATACCGAACTGTTTAATTTTCTCCAACTCTTTAGCGGGGTTTCCGGCTGGCCAAGCAATCACTAAGTCCGGCTGAAGAGCAATAATGCGCTCTAATTTAATTCCTTGATAATTTGAGACTCTTTCTAGCTGCTTTGCCTGTTCTGGATAATCGCTCATTTCGCTGACAGCAACAAGCTGCTCTCCTAGCCCTGCTGCAAAGGCAATTTCGGTGGCATGTGGAGCTAAACTTATAATGCGTTGAGCGGGTTGAGCGGGTTGAGCGGGTTGAGCGGGTTGAGCGGGTTGAGCGAAGGTCGCTGTCGAAACAAATAGCGTTAATGCGAAGCATAATTTATTCATCATAATCCTTGATAAATTATTCCTAAAAGCAAACTTTGGATTGCGACCCAAGCCAGGACGCGCCAAACGAGCAGCGTATGTATTTGTGAAAGGTGAATAGCCGATGGCGCAATGCGCCCACCGATTTTTGCGCGCTCTGCACGCACACCTTGATAGATAGCAGGGCCGCATAAAGACAGTTGTAGTTTGTGTCCGATAGTACATAACACCCAACTAGGTCCTGGTAAGGGCCAAGACTTCGCTTGCTGTTGTATTCCAGAGAGCACATTACTTGTATTCTTTCCGGCAGCTAAAAGTATGGCAAAGAGACGAAGTGGAATAATATCCAGAGTAGCAACCAATTGAATCACAGGTTTACCAAAGGGCAAATATTGGCGTCGGCTAGGGGACCACACTCGCGCTAATTCTGTTGTGAGTCGATACATTAACGCACCAATACCACCTGTTAGTGCGTACCAAAATAGCACACCGATCACGTTGCGGCTGTATGCCATAATCAGGGTTTCTGAGCCAGCTTTACCTATGCCAACGATCGAGAGGCTACCAGTATCGCGATTAAGATATGGTCTCAGTAATGCTCGACACTGAGCTTTGTCTTCCGAAGAGATACTTGTGACGAGCTGTTTCGTTAACGTTTCGCTGTTGCGCCAGTCTAGCGCAAGGATCAATAGAACCAGTTCATATAAACGGATTTGCCAAACAAATGGCTTTACTGCAATCAGTAATATCAAGCAAGGAAACAGCATCAAGCCTAGTGCAAGACTGCCTGAGATTACACTCTGTGAGTAATTGTGATTATTGTTCACTTTGTTAGCTAGCTGCTCTGCTAGCTTTCGCCATAAAGTGATGGGGTGCGCTGAATGGGGGATTGGCACTAAAAGGTGCAAGATCAGTGCACCCCACATAATGAGGAGCGCACCGTTGGCATAAAATGACTGAAAAACTTCTTCCATGAATGAGTCGTTTACTTAATGAGTTCCAGCATTTTGAATACCATTTCGGAAGAGCTTTTTGCTGCTAGAGGCAGGAACTCATCAAAGCTCATTGGTGATTCTTTATCAGCGACATCAGAGATTGCACGCACAACAACAAACGGAGTGTTGAATTGATGACAAGTTTGAGCGATAGCAGATGCTTCCATTTCTACAGCGATAACTGACGGGAAGTGTTTACGAATAAACTCTTGACGCTCAGCAGTACAAACAAACGCATCGCCAGTACAAATTAGGCCGCGAACCGCATGAGTGTTTTCCATTTGTGATAGGGCTTTTTCGGCTAAGTCCATTAGCTTGTCATCCGCTTTGAATGCAGCTGGTTGACCGGCCATTTGGCCAATCTCATAACCAAAAGCGGTTACGTCTGCATCGTGATGACGAACTTCTGTAGAGATAACTACATCGCCAAGGTTTAAGCTTGAATCGAAACCGCCAGCAGAGCCTGTGTTAATCACCACGTCTGGTTGGTATTCATCAAGAAGGATTGTCGTGCCCACTGCCGCTGCAACTTTACCGATGCCCGATTGTAGTACGACGACTTCAACATCGTTAATTTGACCAGAGAAAAACGTACAACCTGCTTTATTTACAGTTTTGCAGTTTGTAATTGCTTGCTTCAGGATGGTCACTTCTTGTTCCATCGCACCGATGATACCAACTTTCATAACACTCTCTTTGGGTAAATATTTTAGTTGGCCGAGAGTATAGCACTCCCCGTTGGCAGTTTTCTATTTGATGAGCTTAGCTTGAGTGAGCTTTTCTCGTAATTGATCGGCGCGCTTTCTGTTTACGCCAAAGTCAGAGTAGCCCACACGAGACTCCGAGCGCACAATCAGTTGGTCTCCTGCTATTTTTAGTTCGAGGTCATCCACGAAGCGCATGATTTTAGATGTGCACTCGATACGAAGGTAGTTGCTTTCTTTCACCGCGGTTTTCGCGCCTGGCAGTTCAAGCGCAACTTGCTCAATAGCGTCGATGTTCGCTGAATCCACTAAGATGAATGGCGTTAGGTTGTATTTTTCTCGCGTGTCTTGGGTGGAGACGCAGTTTGGTTTGTCACCACAAGGTGATTGAGAACGATCCGTCATGGTTTTGACTCCTTGGCTACAAGCGGTTAAGCCGAGCAAAGTAATGGAAAGGAGAGCGGCTTTTTTCATTGGTTTTATCCCTTATCATAGGAATTTAATTATATGTAATAAAAGAAAAAAGGATCCAATAGTAGGATCCTTTTTGAGACGTTAACAGTGATTAAACTTCGAGGTAATCGAGAATGCCTTCTGCCGCTTTTCGTCCTTCATCAATTGCGGTTACGACAAGATCAGAACCTCGTACCGCATCGCCACCCGCGAAGATCTTTTCGTTGCTGGTCTGGAACTGGAACTCTTGCTTCGCTGGGGCTTTGATACGACCCCATTGATCCAAATCGACATCAAACGGTGCTAACCAGTCCATTTTGTGCGGCTGGAAACCAAACGCCATGATAACAACGTCTGCTGGTAGAACGTGCTCGCTGCCTTCAACGGGCTCTGGACGTCGGCGACCCGCTTCATCAGGTTCACCAAGTGCGGTTTTCACCACTTTGACCCCCGAGACTTTGCCTGACGCATCCACTTCAACTCCCAAAGGCTGAAGGTTGAACATGAACTTCACGCCTTCTTCCTTTGCGTTTTTTACCTCGCGACGAGAGCCTGGCATGTTGGCCTCATCACGACGATAAGCACAAACTACGTTGGAGGCTCCTTGGCGAATTGAGGTACGAACGCAGTCCATTGCGGTATCACCACCACCCAGTACGACGACTTTCTTTCCTGCCATATCGATAAAGGGTTGGTTACTCTCAAGACCCATGACTTTGTAGGTGTTCGAAACTAAAAATGGCAGCGCGTCATACACACCCGGCGCATCTTCATTATCTAGACCTGCACGCATGTATTTATAGGTGCCAACGCCCAAGAAAACAGCATCGTATTCATCAAGTAGCTCTTGCATTTGGACATCTTTGCCTACTTCCATGTTCATGCGGAACTCGACGCCCATTTCAGTGAACACACGGCGGCGGTTTTCCATCACGCCTTTTTCAAGCTTGAATGAAGGAATGCCGAAGGTCAGAAGGCCTCCAATTTCAGGGTAGCGGTCAAACACGACGGGCTTAACGCCATTGCGCACTAGGATATCTGCGGCAGCCAAGCCAGCTGGGCCTGCTCCAATGATTGCGACCTTTTTATCGGTCCACTCCACCTTGGACATATCTGGCTTCCAGCCCATTTCAAACGCTTTGTCGGTAATGTACTTTTCTATGTTACCGATGGTGACGGCACCAAAGTCATCATTAAGCGTGCATGAACCTTCACATAGGCGGTCTTGAGGACAAACGCGCCCACATACTTCCGGTAGGCTGTTGGTTTGATGCGATAGTTCAACCGCTTCAAGAATACGACCTTCATTGGCAAGTTTTAACCATTGAGGGATGTAGTTGTGGACTGGGCATTTCCATTCACAATATGGGTTGCCACAATCTAAGCAGCGATCCGCTTGTGCAGTCGCCTGTTGTTTAGTGAACGGTTCATAGATTTCAACGAACTCGATCTTACGAACTTTGATAGGCTTTTTCGCAGGATCTACACGATGCACATCGATAAATTGATAAACGTTCTGGCTCATGATTCAAACATCCTCCATGATTACTGTGCTTGAACACGCAGCTCTGCGGCACTGCGGCTCTGGTGACCAAGTAGCGTGCGAAGATCTGCCGCTTGTGGTTTCACCAAATAGAACTTTGGAATCCATTCATCAAAGTTCGCCAAAATATTTTCAGCATGACTCGACCCTGTTTCTTCAAGGTGTTCCGCAATTAGGCCACGCAAATGTTCTTGGTGGATGTAAAGATCGGACAATGAGATGGCTTCGACAGACTCAGTATTAACTCGACCTTCAAAGCTTTGGTTCTCATCCAGAACATAGGCAAAGCCTCCAGTCATACCCGCGCCAAAGTTCACACCTGTCGCACCAAGAATGGCAACAATACCGCCAGTCATGTACTCACAAGCGTTATCGCCAGCACCTTCAATGACGGCTATCGTACCTGAGTTTCGTACGCCGAAACGCTCACCTGCTTTACCGGCTGCAAATAGTTTACCGCCGGTCGCGCCGTACAGACAGGTGTTACCAATGATGGTTGCTTCATTACACTTAAATGCAGTGCCAAGGTGAGGTTTGATAACCACTTTACCACCCGCCATGCCTTTGCCCACGTAGTCGTTCGCATCGCCCGTGAGGTAAAGCTCTACACCACCTGCGTTCCAAACACCAAAGGACTGGCCTGCGGTGCCGTCAAGATAGATTTTGATAGGGGAAGCCGCCAACCCTTGGTTGCCATAGCGTTTTGCTATTTCGCCAGATAAGCGTGCACCAACAGAACGATCAGTGTTGATGACATTGTAGAAGAAACTTGCCGATTGACTGTTTTCGACCGCATGCATGGCATCATCAACGATCTTTTGGTTGAGCTCAGCTTTATCAAACGGTTTGTTTGGCTCTGTCCAAAATAGCGGATGGCCCTCAGGTGATACTGGAGCTTCTAGAATATTGGATAGATCCAGCTTGGTCTGTTTCGCTGTAAATCCCTCTACTGCCTCAAGTAAATCGGTACGACCAATCAAGTCCGTCAGCTTTTCAACGCCAAGTTCGGCGAGTAATCCGCGCACTTCGTCTGCCAGGCCGATGAAGTAATTCATCACCATTTCTGGTAGACCTTTGAAGTATTCTTTACGCAGTGTCTCGTCTTGAGTCGCAACCCCAGTTGCACAGTTGTTGAGGTGACAAATTCGTAGGAACTTACAACCCATAGCGACCATTGGCGCAGTACCAAAACCGAAGCTTTCTGCACCTAAAATTGCGGCTTTAACTACGTCTAAACCAGTCTTTAGACCACCGTCTACCTGTAGGCGGATCTTATGACGCAGACCATTAGCAACCAGAGCTTGTTGTGTCTCTGCCAACCCCAACTCCCAAGGGCTACCAGCGTATTTTACCGAAGTTAATGGGCTTGCTGCGGTACCACCGTCGTAACCCGAAATGGTAATAAGATCAGCGTAAGCCTTGGCTACACCCGTTGCGATGGTGCCGACACCTGGCTCGGAGACGAGTTTTACCGAAACCAGCGCATTCGGGTTGACTTGTTTAAGGTCGAAGATCAGTTGGGCCAAATCTTCAATCGAATAGATATCGTGATGCGGAGGAGGGGAGATCAGAGTCACGCCTTGTACCGAATAACGCAGTTTTGCGATTTCTGCGGTGACTTTGTGTCCTGGTAGCTGTCCACCTTCACCCGGTTTCGCACCTTGTGCCACCTTGATTTGCAGTACATCCGCATTAGTCAGGTAATGCGGCGTTACACCAAATCGGCCAGAAGCAATCTGTTTGATACGTGAGTTACGCTCAGTACCGAAACGGCGAGGATCTTCACCGCCTTCACCCGAGTTAGAGTAACCACCAAGACGGTTCATCGCCGTTGCAAGTGCTTCATGCGCTTCTGGGCTAAGTGCGCCAATGGACATTGCCGCTGAGTCAAAGCGTTTGAACAGTTCAGTGCGTGGTTCTATTTGCTCAAGTGGCAGCGGTGAGTCTGATTTTTTCAGCGACATTAAGTCACGCAGCATGGCAACAGGGCGTTGGTTTACCTGCTTAGCAAAGCTCTGATAGTCGTTACTTTCGCCAGATTTAACGGCCTGTTGCAGCGTGCCGACGACATCCGGGTTGTAAGCATGATACTCACCTCCATGGACGTACTTTAACAAGCCGCCATGATCAATCGATTTGCGTTTCGCCCATGCTTTACGAGATAAGTTTGTAAGATCTTGCTGGAAGTCGTCAAAATTCGCGCCTTCAATTCGAGTTGTGACGCCTTTAAAACACAGATCGACCACATTTTGGCTCAAGCCAACTGCTTCAAACAGTTGTGAGCAGCGGTAAGAGGCGATGGTTGAGATCCCCATTTTCGACATGATCTTGTACAGGCCTTTGTTGATGCCGTATTGGTAGTTTTGCATCACATCGCGGTAGTCTTTCTCTAGTGCTTTATCATCAATCAGTTTACCTAACGCTTCATAAGCAAGGTATGGGTAAACCGCAGTGGCACCAAAACCAAGTAAGACGGCAAATTGGTGTGGATCACGGGCTGTTGCGGTTTCGACAACAATGTTGGCATCGCAACGTAAGTTCGCGTCAATCAGACGAGTTTGAACGGCGCCGACTGCCATTGCTGCAGGAATTGGCAGCTTGCCTTTGACTAAAGCGCGATCTGAAAGCACGACTAGAACCGTGCCTTCACGCACCACTTGTTCTGCTTGCTCACACAGATCATCAATGGCTTGTTTGAGATCTTTCTGTTGTGGATCGTAGTTGATATCGAGAATGGTATTACGGTAATGATCGTCACTCAGCTCTAGTAGTTGCTGCATGTCTGAATAGAGCAGTACTGGAGAATCAAAGGTTACACGATGCGCGTGGCCATCGGTTTCACAGAAGACGTTCATCTCCTGGCCGATGCTGGTCGCCAGCGACATGACGTGTTTCTCACGCAGTGGATCGATTGGTGGGTTGGTGACCTGCGCGAACTTCTGACGGAAGTAATCAGTCACCAAGCGCTCTTTCGAAGAAAGAACCGCCATCGGGGTGTCATCACCCATCGAACCAACGGCTTCTTGCCCCATATCACCGAGGACACGCAATACTTGATCGACTTCTTCATTGCTCATAGCAAACTGCTTTTGATAAGTCTTAAGCAAGTCTTCATCAAAGCTGCGCTCACCTACTTGATCTTCAGGCAGCTGAGAGAACGGTGTTAGTTTGCGAACGTTGTTCTCCATCCATTCGCGATAAGGGTGACGAGATTTCAGGTCATTATCGATCTCGCTAGATTGCCAAAGCTTACCTTTACGAGTGTCGATGACGAGCAATTCCCCCGGACCTACACGACCTTTTTTGGCAACTTCATCTGGGGCGTAATTCCAAATCCCTACCTCAGACGCCAGAGTGATCAACTTGTCTTTGGTAATTACATAACGCGCAGGACGTAGACCGTTTCGGTCTAGGTTACAAGCAGCATAACGACCATCGGACAGTACGATACCTGCTGGGCCATCCCATGGTTCCATGTGTTTGGAGTTGAAATCGTAAAACGCACGCAAATCCGGATCCATGTCAGGGTGGTTTTGCCATGCTGGCGGCACAAGCATACGCATGGCACGGAAGATATCCATGCCGCCAGCTAAAAAGAGATCTAGCATATTATCTAGGCTAGACGAGTCTGAGCCTGTCTCGTTCACAAACGGTGCTGCAGTTTGTAGGTCAGGCAGCAGTGGTGACGAGAACTTGTAAGCACGAGCGCGTGCCCATTGTCGGTTACCTTCAATGGTATTGATCTCACCATTATGAGCAAGGTAGCGGAACGGTTGAGCTAATGGCCAACGCGGTTGAGTGTTGGTAGAAAAACGCTGGTGGAACAGACAGATAGCAGATTCCATACGTAGATCGGCAAGATCAAGATAAAAGCGCGGTAAGTCCGCAGGCATGCATAGGCCTTTGTACACCAAAACTTGAGTCGATAAGCTACAGATGTAGAAATCCGGATCTTCGGTGATTTGTTTCTCGATGCGACGGCGTGCGATGTAGAGACGACGTTCAATGTCGCGTTCGCGCCAACCTGCCGGTGCAGAGATAAAGACTTGCTGAATATTTGGAAGCGAGTTGGCCGCAATTGGACCGAGTACTTCTGAATTAGTTGGTACTTCACGCCAACCAGCCACAGTTAGCGTCTCTTGCGCCAGTTCTTTGTTGACGATGTCTTTAGCGAGTTGAGCTTTGACTGGATCTTGGTTGAAGAAAATCATCCCTACGGCGTATTGCTTGCCAAGGTTGAAACCATTTTCTTCGGCAATAAGACGTAAATAGGAATCGGGCTTTTGTAATAGAAGACCACAACCATCACCAGTTTTACCATCGGCGGCGATACCACCACGGTGAGTCATGCGGTCAAGTGCAGAAATTGCTGTACGTACCAGCTTGTGGCTTTGTTCGCCTTCCATATGCGCGATCAAGCCAAATCCACAGTTGTCTTTCTCAAGACTTGGATCATAAAGAGCCATTGCAATTCTCCCTTTGCTTATCCGTCATCCCGACAGATATATCAACACTGCTTACGTTGATATCGATGACTAACTATGCGTCATCTTTATAGCTTTATGTATAATTATTCAGTAAAAGTTGTGAAATATTTAACATTTTTTGAGTGTTTTATTTTCATCAACTTCACAAGCTATAGCTTATTGTAAAAAAGGTCAAGTTATTAGTGGATCATCACGTGAATATACGATTTACCATTTAATAAGTTAAAATAGTTTAATAATTTCAAATAGATAGAAAATTGATTGTTACAAAAAAGTAACATTTGATTCTGTGGGAGATAAAAAAGACCAGCATAAAATGCTGGTCAAAATAGAAAGATTGGAAGGAATTGTTTTCTTTCTTCACCGATAGCCATCGATATTGCTGATGGCTATTAGGCAATTGAAAGAGAGAAGCATGACTGCTTCGTTAAGCAGAAAGCATCAGTGAATCTGCTTTTGCTTCTAGGTTTGTGCCACCCATTAGATAATCATCGATAGCACGGGCACATTCGCGGCCTTCATTGATACAACGAACCACCAAAGATTGGCCTGTTCGCATATCACCAGCAGCAAATACGCCTTCTTGGTTAGTAGCAAAATCTTGAGTTGCTACGTTACCGCGATCGTCTAGTGCGATATCCAGTTGAGCAAGTACGCCTGTTGGTTCAGGGTGTAGGAAGCCCATCGCTAGAAGTGCCATATCACATGGAATCACACGCTCGCTGCCTTCTACTTCTTTGAAGCTTGGGCGCTCGCCTGGTTTTGCATCTTGCCAAACGATATCAGCAAGACGAAGGCCTGTGACTTCATCTTTGTCATTTCCGATGAACTCTTTGGTCAGGATGTTCCAGTGACGATCGACACCTTCTTCATGAGAGGTCGAAGTACGTAGGATCATTGGGTATTGAGGCCAAGGCATATTGGCTGGGCGCTTCTCTGGTGGAATCGGCATGATTTCTACTTGAGTTACGCTTGCTGCGCCGTGACGGTTTGACGTACCTACACAGTCTGAACCGGTATCACCACCACCAATGACAACCACATGCTTACCTTTTGCGTGAATCTCTTCCGTTTTTAGGTCCATGTTATTTGCACGGCGGTTGTTTTGACCTAGGAATTCCATTGCGAAGTGAACGCCTTTGAGCTCACGACCCGGAACTGGCAAATCACGTGGAACTGTTGAGCCTCCCGTCAGTAGAACCACATCGAATTCTTGACGCAGTTGCTGAGCATTTACATCAACACCGACGTGTTGGTTTACTTTAAACTCAATGCCAGCTTCTGCCATTAGATTGATCTTGCGATCAATGACTTCCATGCTCAGTTTAAAGTCTGGGATACCAAAACGTAGCAGACCGCCCACTTTTTCGTCTCGCTCGAATACTGTCACGGTATGGCCTGCGCTGTTTAGCTGCTCAGCAGCCGCAAGACCAGCAGGTCCAGAACCAATGATCGCCACCGTTTTACCAGTGCGAGAACGTGGCGTTTTTGGCTTGGCGTACCCTTCACGATACGCCGTTTCTACGATGGTTTTCTCGATATTACAGATAGTGATTGGATCTTGGTTGATGCCAAGTACACAAGCACTTTCACATGGAGCAGGGCAAACACGACCAGTGAACTCTGGGAAGTTATTGGTTGAGCTTAGAATGTTCCATGCTTCTTCCCAGCTATCACGATAAACCGCGTCGTTAAATTCTGGGATGATGTTACCGATAGGGCAGCCGTTATGACAAAACGGCACACCACAATCCATACAACGAGAAGCCTGAGTATTGATCTTGTCACCAAACTCCTCGTTCAGAACGAACTCTTTGTTGTTCTTGATGCGTTCAGCTGGGTCGATCTTCTGTGGTAGTTCACGACCATGCTCTAAAAATCCAGTAGGCTTACCCATTATACGGCCTCCACTTGAGTTTCGTTTCCTTGAGACAGTGCTTCAGCTTTACGCTTTTGAAGAACCGCTTTGTAGTCACGCGGCATTACCTTAACCATAGAGGCTAGGCTAACTTCAAAGTTGTCTAGGAAAGACTGAGCGACTTCACTTCCTGTGAATTGAACATGCTTAGTTAGCATGTCGAGTAATAGATCTCTGTCTTCTTTCTCGATTGGATCTAGGTCTACTAACTCTGGGTTCAGTTTTGACTCAAAGTCACCTGATTTATCCCATACGTAAGCCACGCCACCACTCATACCTGCGGCAAAGTTACGACCTGTTGACCCAAGGATGATGGCTGCACCGCCAGTCATGTATTCACAACCGTGGTCACCGACGCCTTCTACTACTACTTTCGCGCCTGAGTTACGAACACAGAAACGTTCACCAGCCATACCGCGAATGAAAGACTCACCCGAAGTTGCACCGTAGAAACACACGTTACCAACCACGATGTTGTCTTCCGCGACAATGCTTGATTTCGCATCTGGGTAAAGTACTAACGTACCGCCAGATAAGCCTTTACCCCAGTAGTCGTTCGCATCGCCTTCCACTTCGAACTTCACGCCCTTAGCTAGGAATGCACCGAATGACTGACCCGCAGAACCTTTGAACTTCACATTCATTGGCTGAGGTAGACCGGCATCTTTGTACACTTTCGAGATTTCGTTCGACAGCATGGTACCTGCAGAGCGGTCCGTATTGACGATAGGGAACTCGGCGTTTACCGCTTCGCCTTTCTCGAGTGCAGGAATCGCTGCTTGAATCAGTTTGCGGTCTAGCACTTCTTCTAGGTTGTGGTTCTGCTGAGCTTGGTTGAATACACCATCAGCCTCACGTGGTTGCTCAACGTGGAGAACAGGAGACAGATCTAGGTTCTTGTATTTCCAGTGAGAAACGTCTTGGCGAATCTTCAGCTTCTGACCTTGACCGACCATCTCATCGATAGTGCGGAAGCCAAGTTCAGCCATGATTTCACGTAGACCTTGTGCCATGTATTGGAAGAAGGTTACGACGTCTTCTACGCGGCCATCAAAGCGCTCGCGAAGTGTCTTGTTTTGAGTCGCGATACCAACAGGACAGGTGTTCTTATGACACTTACGCATCATGATACAACCTTCAACCACCAATGCTGCGGTTGCCACGCCCCATTCTTCTGCACCGAGTAGTGTTGCCACTGCAAGGTCGCGAGGTGTCTTCATCTGACCATCCGCTTGAACCACGATACGGTTACGTAGACCGTTCTTCAGTAGCGTTTGGTGCGTTTCTGCCAAGCCAAGTTCCCAAGGAAGACCTGTATGGCGGATTGAAGACATTGGTGATGCACCTGTACCGCCGTCGAAACCTGCGATTAGTACAACGTCCGCTTTCGCTTTCGCTACACCAGAAGCGATCGTACCTACGCCTGCTTCTGATACCAGCTTCACGTTTACACGGCCTGCGCGGTTCGCGTTCTTCAAGTCGTAGATAAGCTGAGCCAAATCTTCGATTGAGTAGATATCGTGGTGTGGTGGTGGAGAGATAAGGCCAACGCCCGGAGTCGAGTGACGCGTTGCACCGATCCAGTCATCTACTTTATCGCCTGGTAGCTGACCACCTTCACCTGGCTTCGCACCTTGAGCCATTTTGATTTGCAGCTCATCAGCGTTAGTTAGGTAGTAAGAGGTTACGCCGAAACGACCAGAAGCCACCTGCTTGATTGCAGAGCGTTCCCAATCGCCGTTCTCTTTGCGCTCGAAACGCATTGGATCTTCACCACCTTCACCAGAGTTCGATTTCGCGCCAAGACGGTTCATCGCAACAGCCAGTGTGGAGTGTGCTTCGTAAGAAATAGAACCGAATGACATTGCACCGGTCGCGAAGCGTTTCACGATGCTTTCAATTGGCTCGACGTCGTCGATAGAGATAGAACCAGCGGGGTTCTTAATGAACTCAAGTTGGCTACGCAGGGTTACCGCGTTGTCACCTTGCTTATCTACAGCAGTCGCGTATTGCTTGAACTGATCGTAGTTCTTGTTGCGCGTAGACTCTTGCAGTAGAGAAATGGTTTCTGGGTTGAATAGGTGCTTCTCACCACGCTGTTTCCATTGGTAAACACCACCAACATCCAGCATTTGAATTGGGATTTCGCGTTGTGGGTAACCGATGCGGTGACGGATAAGTACTTCTTTGGCGATATCATCAAGGGTTAGACCTTGGATACGAGAAACCGTCCCTGTGAAGTATTTGTCGACCACGGATTTGTGGATACCCAATGCTTCGAAGATTTGCGCACCATGGTACGACTGTAGCGTAGAGATGCCCATCTTCGAGAAGATCTTCAGAAGACCGCCATTGATCGCTTTACGGTAGTTGTTGAACAGATCGCGAGGGTTCGCTTCTGGATCCAACTTCTTCGTACGTTGAAGTTCAATGATGGTTTCAATCACTAGGTAAGGGTTAACCGCATTCGCACCGTAACCAAGTAGCGTTGCAAAGTGGTGCGTTTCACGCGCGTCACCAGTTTCAACCACGATGTCACACTTCGCACGTAGACCTTTACGGATCAAGTGGTGGTGTACTGCGCCAACTGCCAGCATTGCTGGGATCGCCGCGTGGTTTGAATTCACTGCGCGGTCAGTGAGTAGGATGATTGAATAACCATCGATAACCGCGTCTTCTGCGTATTGGCAGATACGTTTTAATGCACGCTCAAGTTTGCCTTGATCTTCACTAGCTTGGAATACGATATCCAACGTTTTCGCTTGTAGGTGCTCGTTATCGATCGCACGCAATTTTTCAAGCTCAGAGTTGGCTAGAACAGGCGATTCCAATTCTACTTTCTGACAGTGAAGTGGTGTTTCAGTCAGAAGGTTTTGGTCTTTACCCAAGTAAGTGTTCAGCGACATAACCATGCGCTCACGGATCGGGTCGATCGGTGGGTTAGTTACTTGTGCAAACAGCTGCTTGAAGTAGTTTGAAAGGTGCTGAGATTGATGAGATAGAACCGCAAGAGGCCAGTCGGCACCCATTGCTGATAATGGTTCTTTCGCGTCATTCGCCATTGGAACGATGATTTCGTTCACTTCTTCAGTGCTTACGCCAAACGCTTGTTGGCGGTGTAGAAGGTGTTCTGGCTTAGGTTGGCTGAACTGGTTGCTCGCATCTGGCAGCTTCTTCAAGCTCAGTAGGTTTTCTTCTACCCACTTCTCGTAAGGCTGTGCCGTTGCGATGGTGTCTTTCACTTCTTCATCAGAGATGATTCGACCTTGTTCTAGGTCTGCAACGAAGATACGACCTGGCTGTAGGCGACCACGGAACTCAACGTTTTCTGGTTCTATATCCACAACACCAGATTCAGATGCCATCACTAGGAAGTTATCTTTGGTCACTGTGTAGCGAGAAGGGCGCAAACCGTTACGGTCTAGTGTCGCACCAACTTGAACACCATCAGTAAAACATACGGAAGCCGGGCCATCCCATGGTTCCATGATGTTCGCATGGTACTGATAGAACGCGCGACGTTTAGGATCCATGTTTTTGTTTTCTTGCCATGCTTCAGGAATCATCATCATCAATGCGTGTGGCAGGCTACGACCAGACAGAACTAGGAGCTCAAGTGCCATGTCAAAGTTAGATGAATCCGAGCTGCCTTCCTGACAGATTGGAAGAAGCATGTCGATTTCAGCCTGAGTGAACAGGTCTGATTCTAGGATTGCTTCACGGGCTTTCATCCAGTTCAAGTTACCGCGAACTGTATTGATTTCGCCGTTGTGGGCAATGTAACGGAAAGGCTGTGCAAGACGCCATTTCGGGAAGGTGTTGGTAGAGAAACGAGAGTGTACCAGTGCCAGTGCAGTCACCATGGTCGGGTTTTGCAGATCGAGGAAGTACTGAGGTACTTGCTCAGTCGTTAACTGACCTTTGTACACTAATGTCTTGTAAGACATGGAGTTAATGTAGAAGTCGTCACCAATGTTCGAAACGCTTTCTAGGCAAACGCGTACGGTGTAATTACGAAGTACGTACAGTTTGCGTTCTAGCTCTTCAGGCGTGATGCCAGGGCCGCCGGAGATAAACACGTGCTCAAATTGAGGCTCTGTGCTTAGAGGGTCGGCACCAATCATGGAGTTGTCGGTTGGTAATACGCGGTAGCCGATAACTTCAAGGTCTAGACGCTGTGCGTTGCGTTCTAGAATGTCACGGCATTGTTCGCGTTTGTATTCGTCTTTCGGGAAAAGAACGACACCAACACCATACTTTTCAAACGAAGGCAGTTTAATGCCTAGCTTAACGGCTTCTTCTAATAGGAATTCATGAGGTTTTTGTAGCAAGATACCCGCACCGTCACCGCTGCATGGGTCACAACCTTGACCACCACGGTGTTCCATGCGAGCCAGCATATCCAATGCTTGAGTCACTACTTCATGAGATTTACGGTTTTTAAGGTGAGCAACAAAACCGATACCACAAGCGTCATGCTCCAGTTCCGGAGTGTACAGACCCTGTGGATTTTGCTCTCTATCTACCATAGATACATCCTTCCAGTTCAATGTCGACGCAAAAGTACCGGGCAGCAAATACTACCTAGACTATTGATTACGTCTTGTCCTTTATATTTATTATCGCCACCGATCTAGGTTGACCGGTCTTGATTCCTTTCCGTATCTCGCAGGAAAAGTTTTGCGAGAAAAACAATCCTTGGTGGTATCCCTTTATTTATTATCACTATCTAGTGATTTATATAGGTAGGAGTGGGATAACACCGACAAATCCCGCAGTGTGCTTTGTAATAAAAGTCACAAAAATAACGGGGTTGTGTAAGTATCCTACAATTTTGTCACTTCAGAATGCAATGAAAAAGTCGGCGTTGTGACCCAATTTTTTCGTTTAATTATGCATTTTTAGTTTAACATTTACGCAACATGAACGATTTTTGTCTTTAATTATGCAAGTTTATTGATTTTGACCTGCATGATGGGTGTTTGAATTGATTAATATTGTGTGTTTTTTCTTGCAGGGATGTAATTTATTTACACAGATCGTAGTGAGATTGATTACGATTTATTGTTGGTGAGAATTTATGCAGTTACATGAGTTGGTCAATACAATCGGCCAAGATCTTCAGCGTCGATACGGTGAAAAGGTTCATAAGTTAACATTGCACGGTGGATTTAGTTGCCCTAACCGCGATGGCACGATTGGGCGGGGAGGATGTACATTTTGCAATGTGGCTTCGTTTGCAGATGAAGAAGTCCAGATAAAAAGCATTCACGAACAGTTAAAAGATCGCGCAGGTGAAATTCACAGAGCGAAGAAGTATCTCGCTTATTTTCAGGCCTACACCAGTACCTATGCAGAAGTACAAGTTCTCAAAAACATGTATGAGGAAGCACTAAAGGCTGCAGACATGGTTGGTCTTTGTGTGGGGACGCGTCCTGATTGCGTCCCTGATGCGGTATTGGATTTACTGTCGGGCTATGTACAGCAAGGTTATGAAATT
Source organism: Vibrio sp. 704 (assembly GCF_033339295.1). Lineage (NCBI taxonomy): Bacteria > Pseudomonadati > Pseudomonadota > Gammaproteobacteria > Vibrionales > Vibrionaceae > Vibrio > Vibrio sp. 704. The sequence continues at coordinate 98,602 of NZ_JAWOUH010000010.1, forward strand.
TGGCTAGAACTAGGTCTTCAAACCGCCAACAACGACACCCTCAAACGTATCAATCGTGGTCATGACTTTGAGTGTTATGCCGAAATCACTAAGCGTGCTCGAACACTCGGAATCAAGGTTTGTACTCACTTAATTGTGGGTTTACCCAAAGAAACCCGCGCCGAAAATATTGAAACGCTGCAAAAAGTGTTGGCCGTGGGAACGGATGGCATCAAGTTACATGGCTTGCATATTGTCGAAGGTAGCACCATGGCGAAAGCTTGGCGTGCTGGAAAGCTAGAAGCCCCTGAATTAGAAGAATATGTTGCGATCGCCAGTGAAATGATTCGTATGACACCACCAGATGTGATTTATCATCGCGTTTCATCAGCAGCCAGGAGGCCCACGTTATTATCGCCTCTGTGGTGTGAAAACCGTTGGCTAGCGATGACGGAAATTGGTCGAGATCTCAGTGCTCATGGTGCTCAAGGGAGTCTTACGGGGAATACCTTTATCTATACTAAACCGGAATTAATAGCAGATCGCTCAATAAATAACTGATATATTTTAACCAGTGTTCTTTGAAGGTTTAAACGATGGATCAGTTACTCAATTGGCTTTGGGGTGGTCAAGGCGGTTATGGCTATGTCGTCTTGTTGTTAATCGCAGGCGTGTGCGCGTTAGCACTGATCTATTTGCACTTTCAGACGTCACTTAAGCAACTAGTAACGGATTCTCCCTATCCAGTCATAGTGGTGGACACTAGCCATGCTCAGCTCTTGCTATCTAACCAGGCTGCGATGCAGTTATTAGGCATTCGCTCTTTGGGAACGGGGTATTTGTATCCTGCTTTATTCGATATTCATGAGCTTGAGCAGTTTCTCGATCGCTTCTCTAGTAGTCATTTTCGTCAGCAGGCTTTTGACTGGCGACTATCTGATAGTGAATCTATTAAAGTGGAGCTGTCAGGCAGAAAGAGTTTATTGCGCAATCATCGAGTTTGGATTCTTTATGCTCAGCCATATCAAGCCACTCACCAAGAGCAGCAACAAGAACTTGCACAATTAATCATCGCACGTTCGGCATTAGACTCACTTTCAGAGCTGATTTGTACCCAAGACCGCCAAGGCAATCTGTTAACGACCAATCGAGCATTTGATCAATTCTGGCAAGGGCGAAGGGAAGAAGCTTGCGCATCCAAGACCTTGGGTGAGATGACCAGAAAAAGCGAACGTAAATGGACAACGGATCCACAAGGTCGAAGTTGCTTACTGGAAGTCAATCAAAACTCTCTTGTTTCGCCGAGTGGTGAGCTTATCGGTACGCTGTCTATTAGTCATGACGTGACTGAATGGCACAAGATGCAACAGAATCTGCGAGATGAAATGGAGCGTCGCAAAGATACAGAGGTGGCGCTAGCGCAAAGAGATACTATCTTACAAACGATTCTGGATGCCAGTCCGGACTCTATTGGTATTTTCAATGAGAACATGGTCTATCAAGCGTGTAATCAGCCTTTTGTTAAGGCGTTAGGAATTTCAAAAATTTCTGATTTGATAGGTAAGCGCCTCCAAGACGTGATTCCTAAAGAGATGTACGCGCGCTTAGCAGACAGTGACTTAGAAGCATTACGCCAGTTAGAGCCAGTTCGATACATAGATAAAGTCGTGAGTAGTGATGGTAAAAGTACGTGGTTTGATGTGGTGAAATCGCCTTTTAAAGATAAAGCATCAGGAACGAATGGTGTGCTGATCATGGCGCGTGATATTTCTGAGCGTTATCTTGCAGAACAAAAGTTGGAAAAAGCCAACCTAGAGTTAGAAAAATTGAGCTTTATGGATAGCTTAACTCAAGTATCGAACCGACGCCGTTTCGATGAACAACTGCAGGTATTGTGGTACCACCATGCTAGAGAAAAGCTGCCGCTCACCATCATGTTATGTGACATCGACTTTTTCAAAGATTACAACGACTGTTACGGTCACCAACAAGGTGATGAAGCGTTAGTCAGTGTTGCTACCGTGTTTACACAAGTCATCAATCGTTCTTCGGATTGTGTTGCGCGTTATGGTGGCGAGGAGTTTGGTTTTATCTTGCCGAATACCACCACGGAAGGTGCGCGCAACGTAGCACAGCGTATTCATGAGAAAATTCTACAGCTTGATATGGAACACGACAGTTCAGAAGCATCTGAACGCCTTACCGTCAGTATCGGTCTGGTCTCTTACATTCCTCAGCATGGTGATGAACCCGAAATGGGCATCGCTATGGCTGACAGTGCGTTATATCAAGCTAAAGCTGATGGACGTAATCGCACTTGTATTCACCCCAGTTCTTGCTAACGCTTTGTGACCGCTTGCTCTAAGTTGATAGCTGATTGTTTAAATCACCGTATTAAACACGTTAAACTTACACAAGCCTGTGCGCTCGTTGGTTTATCTTTTTATCTCGTATCACAAGAGCAGATCGCACCGTGTGTTTTTCACTAATCAAACAGACCTAAATTGCGTTAGGTCGAGTGCATTTACCTGTTTTTCATCATCGAATGGCGCTATCTAGCCACCACCATGGAGTAGTTAATGAAACCCATGAAAAATCTCGCCCAGTATTATGTCGACTTGCTAGTCAAACTGGGGATTGTTCGCTTCTCTATTTTGCTAGCCCTTGCGCTGGTGGCATTAGCTGTTGTGGTGCAGGTAGGGATTACTTTAGCTCTCAAAGGGCGAGTAGATGATATCGACATTGTCCGTTCGGTGTTTTTTGGTCTATTGATCACCCCTTGGGCGGTTTACTTCCTCTCTGTGGTTGTCGATCAACTAGAAGAGTCTCGCCAGCGTTTAACTAAGCTGGTGTCCAAACTGAAGGACATGCGTTCGCGAGATCAAGAGCTGAATTACCAACTTCAACAAAACATTGAAAAGCTTAACCAAGAAATTGAAGAGCGTATTAAAGCGGAAGAAGCACGTGAAGAGGCGATGCAAGACCTCGAAAATGAGGTGTTCCAACGCGAACGTACTCAATTAGAGTTGGCAGAACGTACCGCATTACTGCGTTCATTTATTGATGCCTCACCAGACTTAATTTACTACCGCAATGCGGATGGTGTTTTCTCTGGCTGTAACCGCGCGATGGAAGAGCTAACGGGCAAGAAAGAGCACCAGTTAGTCGGATTAAGCCCTTGGGATGTGTATAGCAAAGAAATCGCCGAGCATATCGTTGATACTGACCAAAAGGTTTTTGCCGATAATCAAGCAATTACTTACGAGCAATGGCTCGAATACCCAGATGGTCGCAAGCATTACTTTGAGCTGCGTAAAGTGCCATTTTACAGCAAAGATGGCCGCCACCTTGGTCTCGTTGGGTTCGGTCGTGATATCACTGAACGTAAGCGCCATGAAGAGTCGTTAGAGAAAGCAAGCCGCGACAAAACTACCTTCATCTCAACCATCAGTCATGAGCTGCGAACGCCGCTGAATGGCATTGTAGGCTTAAGTCGTATGCTTCTAGATAGTCCGTTGACAGAAGAGCAGCGTAAACACATGCAGACCATCAATGTGAGTGCGATTACTCTAGGTAACATCTTCAACGATATTATCGATATGGATAAATTTGATCGCCGTAAGTTAGAACTATTACCTGCGCCACTTAACTTCGAAGACTTCGTCGCAGAGATTGAGAGTATCTCAGCTCTGATGGCGGAACAAAAAGGGTTACGCTTTGACTTAGAACGTTTAAGCGACTTGCCAAAAGCAATTGAAGTGGATGCAACCCGTCTACGTCAGGTGATTTGGAACTTGGTCAGCAACGCAATGAAGTTCACCAAGGAAGGTGGCGTTGTGATGACAGTGAGCGCGGATGTCGAAGACGATTTTGCGACCATTATTATGGAAGTGGAAGACACAGGTATTGGTATCCCAGACGAAGAGCTAGATAAGATCTTTGCGATGTACTACCAAGTGAAATCAGGCAAGGACAACCTGCATGCGGTCGGTACAGGTATTGGTTTGGCGGTATCTAAGCAACTGATCAATATGATGGATGGTGACATTACGGTTACCAGTGAGGAAGGCTTTGGTAGCACTTTTACTGTATCGATCCACGTTCCGATTGTTGAACTAGCTGAGCCAGTCATTGATGCGAAACGCGACAATGTGCGCCTCAACATATTTATGGTCGAAGACATCGAGCTTAACGTAACTGTGGCTAAATCGTTACTAGAGAGCCTAGGGCACTCTGTCACCGTGGCAATGACGGGCCAAGAAGCGTTAGTGAACTTTGTGCCAGAAAAATACGACTTAGCGTTGTTGGATATCCAACTGCCTGATATGACGGGCTTTGATGTCGCCAATTATTACCGCAAGCATTATAACAATCTTCCTCCATTGGTCGCCTTAACTGCTAATGTAATGAAAGATCGTCGTGAATACTTAGATAACGGCATGGATGATGCGATCAGTAAGCCGCTGGCAGTGAATGCTATTCAGTCAGTGATTGATAAATTCTTCGCTCACCAGTTAGAACAACCTAAGGAAGTGGTGAGCGGTCCCGAAACAGTGGAAGAGCCAGTGCCTTCTCCTGTGATTGAGACACATTTGCTCGATATGGATATGTTAGAGTCTTACGTCGACATTGTTGGTGCAAAACCTGTCTACGACAGCATAAAAATGTTTGAAGATATGATGCCAGACTATATCGATGTCTTAGATTCGAACATGACAGCGAAAGATCAAGATGGGATTGTTTCTGAAGCGCATAAAATCAAAGGTGCTGCAGGTTCAATTGGCCTGAAACGTATCCAAAGTGTGGCGCAAAAAGCGCAATCGCCCGATATGCCAGCATGGTGGGAAAACATTTCAGACTGGGTTGAAGAGATCAAAAATGAATACCAAAACGATATTCAAGTCCTCAAAAGTTGGTTGGAACAAAGGAAATAACATGAAAAGAATCGCACCATTGGCATTAGCCATGGCATTGATGGCAGGCTGTAGTTCCGTTCCAAATGTGAATTGGCAACAAAACAGTCAGATTACGATTAATGAGGTTAATGTTGAGCTCAAAAGTAATTTATGGGTGAACCTCATGCCGAATATTGGGGACGTGGAAGAGCAAAGTATTCAAGGTGCACTTTACCTCGAAGGAGATCAGTTACTTCCTGCAAATCTAACGGCAGAAGCTCTTATTATTAAACAGGGGCAAAAAGAGTGGTTGGTGGACAGTGCGTCTTTAGATACTCGAACGCACAGTGAAAGCCGATGGGAGGTGGCGTTCTCGTCTCACATTGATGTGAACACAGAAAAATCGGTTGATATCGCAGTGCTTCTAGACGATGCGGGTAAACAGCGTTGGTTAGTCGAAAAGTACGTGAAGATTAACAAGGTTTATTAACCGCAATGATGTTGCATTAGTCGTTAGACCTAAAACAAAAAGGGCTTGCTCAATGAGCAAGCCCTTTGCATATTAGCGGTTAAATCTAGTCTTCTAGATCGCCACAGAAGCGGTAACCTTCGCCGTGGATAGTGGCGATGATTTCTGGCGTACCTGAAACAGACTCAAAGTGCTTACGGATACGACGAATCGTTACGTCTACAGTACGGTCGTGTGGCTTAAGTTCACGACCAGTCATCTTCTTAAGAAGATCTGCACGAGTTTGAATCTTACCCGGGTTCTCACAGAAGTGCAGTAATGCGCGGAACTCAGAGCGAGGTAGCTTGTAGCTATCACCAGCAGGGCTTACTAGAGAGCGGCTGTTGATGTCTAGTACCCAACCGTTGAATTCATACTTTTCTACCGAGCGCTTCTCTTCTTGCACCGCGTTAGAGCTCATTGAGCGACTAAGTAGGTTACGTGCACGAATAGTTAGTTCACGTGGGTTGAATGGTTTAGTGATGTAGTCATCTGCACCAATCTCAAGACCTAGGATCTTGTCTACTTCATTGTCACGGCCTGTCAGGAACATTAAAGCAATGTTCGCTTGCTCGCGTAATTCACGCGCTAGTAGAAGGCCATTCTTGCCTGGAAGATTAATGTCCATAATAACCAAGTTGACTGAGTTATCAGACAACACTTGGTGCATCTCTTCACCGTCACTGGCTTCAAAAACAGCGTATCCCTCTGCTTCAAAAATACTCTTAAGAGTGTTACGAGTTACTTGCTCATCTTCAACGATAAGAATCTGCGGGGTTTGCATTGGCGGTACCTAAATTTGTGACAAAATTGTGCTAATAGAATAAATTCTAGGCAAAAATATAACATACAGGTAATGTGATTTTGATAATAAATCAAGTTGATCAAAAAAACACTTCTTTCAGTTATCCGCCCTCCATGGAATTTTGCCAACTCACCAGTATCCAATGGCGACGTTTATTCTAAAGGGCTTGTTTACCTTTCATTTCCTGCTTTCAGTGGGGCCTGAAACGTAAACACCCTAAGATATTGAGCGGATTTTATATTGTTAACAGCATGCTAACAATGCTCAAATGTTAATTCCATTCAGTTTGTTGATTTATATCAATTGATGAAATGTAACTGTTATTAATCGTTTAAGACTTATGATAGAAAAAAGTAATAAGAACATAGACGCATCGTTATGGAATGCTTATTCAGAATCTTTTTTCAGATTCGAAGCCGAGTGGCGTGTTTCAAACTATGCTGTGATAACCGCTTGGAACCCATACAGTAACTTGAGGTCCAAAGAAGAGAACAGCATAAACAATCACGCGTTAGAAAAACAGCTACAGCACGTTAATTACGCGCCTGTCACGGTAGGTGATAGCGCTTTTACATGGTATGAGGAAAGCTTTGCCGTCGAGTTGTCGCCAGAGGTAGCCGTTGAATTGGCGAGTGACTTTCAACAAAACGCGATTTATTACGTCATTAATGACCAACTTTATCTTATTGCGTGCTCGCAGCCGAAAGTTTTTCATACGTTAGGCTCCATTAAACCTCGGCTCGTATAGAAGGTATAGAAAAGGATACTGCTCACTGAAGCACCGCTTGGGTGAGAAAATTCACGGAGGAAATATGAGAGACATTACACCCGATATTTGTGACCAATTTGAAGACCAAGTGAGCTTGCTTACTTTACCATTGCAGAACTTTGGTCAACGTAGCGCTTTTTACGGTGAAATCGTTACGGTGCGCTGCTATCACGATAACTCGAAAGTGCGTGAAGTACTGGGCGAAGATGGAACGGGTAAAGTATTGATTGTTGACGGACATGGATCGTGTCAGAGAGCATTACTCGGCGATCAATTAGCGATACTCGGAATAGAAAATGGGTGGGAAGGTATCATTGTCTATGGTGCAATACGCGACGTAGCACAAATATCTCAAATGGACATTGGCGTTCAAGCTCTTGGCACCAACCCGTTTAAAACAGAGAAACGCGGGATAGGAGAGGTAAACGTAACCTTAACGATGCAAAACCAAATCGTTCAACCTAAGCACTACGTTTACGCGGACTGGAACGGTGTGTTGATTTCTAAGCAAAAGCTGGACTTCTAAAAACGAAAGCCTAAACCAACCTCAAAGCCTTGTTGCCAATCTTGGTAATCAAGAGTCGCGTGAAGATCCAGTTTATCGGTAATTTTTACGCGACTTGATACTTCAGCCGCGAGGCTACTGTCGTCTTGGCGAATACCTTCCGCTGTTTCGTTCTTGTAAGAGCGAACTGTACTTTTCAGCGTGACACGATCATTAAAGTGATAGCTGATCCCACTCAAAAAACCACTTTGATTTTTGGTAGGAGAGTTATTGACTCGCGCACCGACATAAACGTCTACCGAATCAAAAAGTTCGTAAGCGTAACCCGTATCGATATTCCAAACATCAAAACTGTCAGACTGATAACTGTCGCTGGAAATGAATAGTTTATGAGGAGAAGGGGATGTTTTACCTGGAAGCGGCGGAAGCTCGTTTGCTAGACAAACACCAGGCACAAAAAACAGCAACAGAAAAAGCCCTCTTTTCATGTTCACCACTCCTTGTGTCAACTTTTTTATTAGTATGCGCCCAAAGCTTCTCACTATTAAAGCATAGAATATGAAAGCTAGCTCACCTATTTTCTAAATAATTCGATCCTATGAACATAAGTCACAGTTAAGTTGTTGTTATGTGTCACAACCCTCTCGAATTATTTGATCGTACGTTTTATGGCAAAGATCAGACTAGTTATTAGATAAAAAACCGAACTGGTGATGATGGTTAAGTCCTTTACAAAAACTAACTGTAGATTTTTAAATGATCAATAATGTGTAATTAACTATAAATATCAATGACATTGCTTAGCAGAATTCTCTGAAAGATGGAAAAACAAACAATTTTTTGTTGACTATGTATCAGAAACTCGGTAAACGTAGAGTTAAGCAAACACAATTAACGTTGAATATTTATTTATGCCATCTAACAGCCTAGTAGTAATGACCACGACCATTATTATTACCGACACGACACATGTTGGGGCAGGCTGCTGAGCGAAAGAAATTCACAAAAAAGGCCTGTATCCAACAAGATACAGGCCTTTTTTTATGCTTTTTTATCCAGAATTTAGACAAATTTAAGAAGATATACCGGAGGAAGGGATGCGAGTATTGAAGTTTGGCGGATCATCACTAGCTGATGCAGATCGCTTTTTGAGAGCGGCAGACATTATTGCCAATAACGCTCAACAAGAAGAAGTGGCGGTTGTTCTTTCCGCTCCTGGTAAAACAACAAACAAATTGGTTGCGGTCATTGAAGGCGCATTGCGCAATGGTGAAGCAGAACTACAAATCAAAGAGTTGGAGGAGTCGTTTAAAACGCTCTTCACTCAAGTCCAAGCAGTACTACCCAATATCGATGGTTCAGCTTTCGATAACCAAGTGAAAACTTCTCTCTCTCAATTACGCCAATTCGTTCATGGCATCAATCTTCTTGGCATGTGCCCAAACAATGTTAATGCACGTATTATTAGCAAAGGCGAACGCGTTTCGATTCAATTGATGAAAGCGGTGTTAGAAGCCAAAGGCCAGCCTGCACATCTTATCGACCCAGTTGAATACCTATACGCAAAAGGTGATCACCTTGAAGCCATGGTTGATGTAGACGTTTCAACGCAAAACTTCCGCCAAAACCCTCTTCCTCAGGGCCATGTGAACATCATGCCAGGCTTTACCGCAGGTAACGAGAAAGGTGAATTGGTAACTCTTGGTCGCAATGGCTCTGATTATTCGGCGGCGGTTCTTGCGGCGTGTCTGCGCGCAGATTGTTGTGAGATCTGGACTGATGTAGACGGTGTATACAACTGCGACCCTCGTTTAGTGGAAGATGCTCGCTTACTCAAATCTCTTAGCTACCAAGAAGCAATGGAGCTTTCTTACTTCGGTGCTTCCGTTTTGCATCCGAAGACCATTGCTCCTATCGCGCAGTTCCACATCCCATGTCTGATCAAAAACAGCTTTAACCCACAAGGTGCAGGAACTCTGATTGGGCAAGACACTGGTGAAGACAATCTGGCGATCAAAGGTATCACGACGCTAAACGACCTAACTATGGTTAACGTCTCCGGCCCAGGTATGAAGGGTATGGTTGGCATGGCAAGCCGCGTGTTCGGCGCAATGTCTTCCGCTGGTGTGTCTATTGTTCTTATTACTCAGTCTTCTTCTGAGTACAGCATTAGCTTCTGTATTGAGGCAGAAGATAAAGCAAAAGCGCAACAAGTACTGGCCGATGCGTTTGAGTTGGAACTGAAAGATAGCTTATTAGAGCCGGTCGAGTTTATTGATAATGTTTCAATCATAACGTTGGTTGGTGACGGCATGCGTACATCGCGCGGTGTTGCATCTCGCTTCTTCTCATCTCTTGCTGAAGTGAACGTAAACATTGTAGCCATCGCACAGGGCTCATCTGAGCGTGCTATCTCAGCCGTGATTCCTGAAGATAAAATCTCTGAAGCGATCAAAGCGTGTCACGAAAACCTATTCAACTCTAAGCACTTCTTAGACGTATTCGTGGTTGGTATTGGTGGCGTTGGTGGTGAGCTGGTGGATCAGATCGAGCGTCAACAGGCGAAGCTTGCGGAAAAAGGCATCGTTATTCGCGTGTGTGGCTTGGCAAACAGCAAAGGTCTTTTACTTGATAGTGAAGGTCTGCCACTCGAGCATTGGCGTGATCGTATGTCGGCAGCGACAGAAGAGTTCAGCCTAGCGCGTTTGATTTCTTTGGTTCAACGTAACCACATCATCAACCCAGTATTGGTTGACTGTACATCAAGTGAAGATATCGCGAACCAATACGCTGATTTCTTAGCTGCTGGTTTCCATGTCGTTACACCAAATAAAAAAGCAAACACAGCAAGCATGGCTTACTACCATCAGCTTCGCGATGTTGCGCGCAGCTCTCGTCGCAAGCTGATGTACGAAACAACTGTGGGGGCGGGTCTACCGGTAATCGAAAACCTGCAAAACCTAATCTCAGCGGGTGATGAGCTAGAGCGCTTTAGCGGTATTCTTTCTGGCTCTCTGTCATACATCTTCGGTAAGTTAGATGAAGGTATGAGCCTAAGTGAAGCTACTAATATCGCAAAAGAAAATGGTTTTACTGAACCGGATCCTCGTGATGATCTTTCTGGTATGGATGTCGCGCGTAAGCTTCTGATCCTAGCTCGTGAAGCAGGCATGTCTCTAGAACTAGAAGACGTTGTGGTTGATCAAGCACTGCCACCAGGTTTTGATGATTCTGGTAGCGTTGATGAATTTATGGCGCGTTTACCTGAAGCAGACGCTTACTTTAAAGAATTATCTGCAAAGGCAGCGGAAGAAGGCAAAGTACTGCGCTACGTTGGTGAGATTAATGAGGGCAAGTGCACAGTAAGCATCGCAGCGGTGGATGAAAACGATCCAATGTATAAAATCAAGGACGGTGAAAACGCACTGGCATTTTACAGCCGTTACTATCAGCCAATCCCACTAGTGTTACGTGGCTATGGTGCAGGCACCGAAGTAACGGCTGCGGGTGTATTTTCTGACGTGATGCGTACTTTAGGTTGGAAACTAGGGGTATAACAATAATGAGTTCAAGTGATATGGATGTAGTGGTTTATGCCCCAGCATCAATTGGTAATGTAAGCGTTGGCTTTGATGTGCTGGGGGCAGCCGTGTCTCCAGTGGATGGCACACTTTTGGGTGACCGTGTATTGGTGAAATCTGGGGCTGATCCGTTCAGCCTTAAAACGGCGGGTGATTTTGTTGAGAAATTGCCAACTGAACCAAAAGAGAACATCGTCTACGACTGTTGGCTCGTGTTTGCTCGTGAGTTAGACAAAAAAGGCGTTGAGCTAAAACCACTTGAGATGACGCTAGAAAAGAACATGCCAATTGGCTCTGGTTTAGGCTCAAGTGCATGTTCTATCGTCGCTGCATTAGATGCATTGAACCGATTCCATGGACAGCCACTTAACGAGACAGAATTATTGGCGCTGATGGGAGAGATGGAAGGCAAGATCTCTGGTGGTATTCACTACGACAACGTTGCGCCATGTTACCTTGGTGGTTTGCAACTGATGCTGGAAGAGTTGGGTATCATCAGTCAAGAAGTGCCTTGCTTTGATGATTGGTACTGGGTGATGGCGTATCCGGGTATCAAGGTATCAACGGCGGAAGCGCGTGAGATCCTACCATCTCAATACCGCCGACAAGATATCATTGCTCATGGTCGCCACCTTGCGGGCTTTATTCATGCGTGTCATTCTGGTCAGCCAGAACTTGCTGCAAAAATGATCAAAGACGTGATCGCAGAACCGTATCGTGAGAAACTGCTTCCAGGTTTTGCGAATGCACGTCAATACGCAGCGTCTGCGGGTGCATTGGCAACCGGTATTTCTGGCAGTGGTCCGACACTGTTCAGTATTTGCAAAGAGAAAGATGTCGCTGAGCGAGTTGCTCGCTGGTTAGAACAAAACTACGTACAAAACGAAGAAGGATTCGTCCACGTTTGTCGTCTAGATAAGCAGGGTTCGAAAGTAACAGGAAGTGAGCTATGAAGCTTTACAATATAAAAGAAAATGATGAACAAGTTTCCTTTGGCCAAGCCGTTCGCCAAGGGTTAGGCCGTAACCAAGGTCTATTTTTCCCATCGGAATTACCAAAATTTGAAGATATCGATGCGCTGCTTGCAGAAGACTTTGTCTCTCGTAGCACTAAGATTCTATCGGCGTTAATTGGAGATGAACTTACAGAGGATAAAGTGAATGCTCTTGTTGATGCTGCATTCCAATTCCCTGCGCCTATCAACCAAGTAAGAGATGGTGTTTACGCACTGGAGCTGTTCCATGGCCCAACGCTTGCGTTTAAAGACTTTGGTGGTCGCTTTATGGCGCAATCTCTTGCTGCGGTTTCGGACGGCGGCAAGATCACCATTCTGACTGCAACTTCTGGCGATACTGGCGCAGCCGTTGCGCATGCTTTCTACGGTATGGAAGACATCAACGTTGTGATTCTTTACCCGAAAGGCAAGATCAGTCCACTGCAAGAGAAGCTATTCTGTACGCTTGGCAAGAACATCCATACTGTCGCGATCGATGGCGACTTCGATGCGTGTCAGGCACTGGTTAAGCAAGCTTTTGATGATTCTGCACTGCGTGAAGAGATCGGTCTGAACTCTGCAAACTCAATCAACATCAGCCGTTTGATGGCGCAAATCTGTTACTACTTTGAAGCAGCTGCGCAAATGAGCAAGCAAGAGCGTGAAAACCTAGTGGTATCAGTACCAAGCGGTAACTTCGGTAACCTAACTGCTGGTCTACTGGCAAAAGCGCTGGGCTTGCCTATCAAACGCTTTATCGCGGCAACTAATGCCAATGACACGGTTCCTCGCTACCTAGAAACAGGTAAGTGGGAGCCAAAACCAACAGTAGCAACGACATCGAACGCGATGGACGTGAGCCAACCAAACAACTGGCCTCGTATCGAAGAGCTATGCCGTGTGAAAGAGTGGGGCTTGGAGACGCTAGGTAAAGGTGCAGTATCTGATGAGCAAAGCGCACAGTCAGTGAAAGACTTACATGCTCTAGGCTATCTATGCGAACCGCACGGTGCGATTGCTTACCGCGTTCTTGAAGAGCAACTGCAAGACGGTGAAACCGGTCTGTTCCTATGTACTGCTCACCCTGCGAAGTTCAAAGAAGTGGTGGATGATATTCTAGAATCCGATATCGACCTTCCTGCACCACTAGCGAAGCACGCTGCGATGGAGCTGCTATCGGAAGATCTCGACGCAGACTTTGACGCATTGAAACAAGTACTGCGCCGCGTGCAATAAGCTTCAAAGTATAGTAAGTATCAAAACAGAAATAACGAGAGGTGAATGAGTAATCATTCACCTTTTTTATTGTCGGTAAGTTTTGACTCTCTTTATTATTGAGAAACGAACTTAACTAAATGAGATGGAAAGAGAAGCATGCATTTTTTGATTTTTCTTGGCTCAGTGAGAAACAGCACGCCACCACGACCAGCCCGTTTAGGAATGCGAGTCAGTAAAGCGTGTGAAAAACTCATCGCGAGTCAACATTCGCAACATACGGTCGAAATCATCGACCCTTTGAATTACGACTTTGGTGATGTGTTTAAGCCCGAGTTTGCTTATCACCGCTCTAAAGTTCCGCAGCACCTAAGTGAGTTGGCAGATAAAATCAAACATGCGGATGGGTATGTGATGGTTAGCCCGGAATATAACCATTCGATGAGTCCTGCTCTGGCGAACACGCTTAACCATTTCGGCAGTTCGCTGTTTTCTTACAAGCCGAGTGCTATCGTGACCTATTCTGCCGGACAATGGGGTGGTGTTAGAGCTGCCGTTTCTATGCGTACCTTCTTATCTGAACTTGGATGTCTACCTGTCTCTGCGATGATCCACATTCCGAAAGCGCAAGAAGTGTTTGATGAACAGGGCGTTGCTGAGGATGAGTCGGAGCAGACGCAGTGGGATAACTATATGAATCGCACTATGCATCAATTGATTTGGTGGGCTGAAGGGGCGTCACTGCAAAGAGATAGGCGTGATCCAACCTCTTTAGCGCAAGCGTTTCAGAAAGATCCTTCGCAAAGAAATGCACCTTAGAGGCGAGTTGCTTTCCATTATAGAAAGGGTTTAGAAGGATTCTGAAACAAAAAAAGCTTGGTCATTGCAGACCAAGCTTTTTAAATTCTAGCGAGCTAGTTTACTGAGAGATTATAGAGTCTCAGTAAAAGTACGAGCGATTACATCACGTTGTTGCTCTGGAGTTAGCGAGTTAAAACGTACTGCGTAACCAGAAACACGAATAGTTAGTTGTGGGTATTTCTCTGGGTGTGCAACTGCATCTTCTAGTGTTTCGCGTTTAAGCACGTTCACGTTTAGGTGTTGGCCGCCTTCGATACGAGGAGCAGTTTCGATTGCAACTTCACGGCTTTCGTATTCACCTAGGTCGCTGATTGCGATAACTTGGTCTGCTTCGTAGCCAGCAGTTGCAGCAACACAACGAGCTTCATTTTTTTCGCTATCTAATAGCCAGATAGAGTTTAGTAGGTCGTCGTTTGCCGCTTTTGTAATTTGGATACCTTGGATCATCACTATCTCCTAGACCACTTACGTGGTGATTATTGGTGTTAATTTTCGAATTTTCGTTGAGCTGAGTATTATATAGCTAATATCCACTACTTTAATATTGATTTAAGTCAAAAAACAACCAAAAACATTATTTTTATTAAGGTGATTTTATTGAGTTAAATCAATAAAACCTTTGAAAACAAACTAATTACAATTTATTTGAGAATATAAAAAATATTTAATAACTGGTTTTGTTGTAAATTTACTACAAATTGAGATTAAAGTTTAAACTGGTTAACGCAACTATCTGTATTTAGGTAGCAATACTGAAAGTCTAAAGTGATTAAATGACAAACATGAAAAACAAGCTTGGGAATAAACTCATTGGTGCACATGTCTCTGCTGCTGGTGGGGTCGATCAAGCTCCGTTGAGAGCTCGTGAAATTGGCGCGAATGCCTTCGCACTATTTACAAAAAACCAACGCCAGTGGGTGGCGAAGCCTTTAGAAGCAAAAACCATCAGTGCGTTTAAAGCGAACTGTAAAATGCTGGGTTTCGGAGCAGAGCATATTCTTCCCCATGATTCTTATCTGATTAACTTGGGTGCGCCGGAAGAAGAAAAGCTGAATAAATCCCGCGCGGCATTTATTGATGAAATGGAGCGTTGTAATCAGTTGGGGCTGACTTTGCTTAACTTCCATCCGGGTAGTCACCTAAAGAAAGTCTCTGAACAGGAGTGTCTCGCGACGATCGCCGAGTCGATCAATCTTGCGCATAAAGCGGTGCCGAATGTGATCGCTGTTATCGAGAATACGGCAGGTCAAGGCACTAACTTAGGCTGGAAGTTTGAGCACCTAGCTGAAATCATCGAGCAAGTGGAAGATAAAGATCGTGTCGGCGTTTGTATTGATACCTGCCATACCTTTACTGCTGGTTATGACTTACGTACAAAAGAAGATTGCGAGCGCACCTTTGCAGAGTTCGACCGTATTGTAGGTATGCACTATTTAAGAGCAATGCATCTAAATGATTCAAAAGTAGAGTTTGCCAGCAAAGTAGATCGCCACCATTCTCTTGGTAAAGGAGAGATCGGGTGGGATTGCTTTGAGTACATCGCGAAAGACCCTCGTTTTGATGGTATCCCTCTGATTTTAGAAACAATTGATCCAGATATTTGGCAGCAAGAGATCAACACGTTGCGTCAATTCCATTTAGCGGCCATTGACAGTTAATGGCGTAACCACAAAGTTGGCACCTTTCTTTCTTAGTCACTGAACATCAATCTCTGAATTAGCAAAGAAGGATGCCAACATGTCTCGACCATTCTCTTTTACTCCTTATACTTACACTCGTCGTGTGCTTCGCTTACCGATGCCTAATCGTCACATTACCGGACAGGGGCATTTTCGAACGCCACAGAAGCATTAGTCTTTTATTACTTGTCTCAAGTTCGTGGTAAGTTTTTGTTTGTTTGAGTTTCGCTCGTTAGAATAGAAGCAAAATTTAGGACAGGAACTTTCCATGAATCAGTCACCCACTTGGCACGATGTGATCGGCGAAGAGAAAAAGCAGAGCTACTTTGTAGACACCTTGAATTTTGTTGAAGCCGAACGCGCCGCAGGCAAAGCTATTTTTCCTCCCGCAAAAGATGTCTTTAACGCGTTTCGTTTTACCGAGTTCAAAGACGTTAAGGTCGTGATTCTAGGACAAGACCCATACCACGGCCCAAATCAGGCGCATGGCCTGTGTTTCTCTGTACTTCCTGGCATTAAAACGCCACCGTCACTGGTTAATATGTATAAAGAGCTGGCGCAAGATATTGAAGGTTTCCAAATCCCTCAGCATGGTTTTTTGCAAAGCTGGGCTGAACAAGGCGTATTGTTACTCAATACGGTATTAACGGTGGAGCAAGGTAAAGCGCATTCACATTCAAAGACAGGTTGGGAAACGTTTACTGATCGAGTGATTGAAGCCATTAATCAGCATCAAGAAGGTGTAGTGTTCCTGCTGTGGGGTTCACATGCACAGAAGAAAGGTCGTTTTATCGATCGCAATAAACACCATGTCTTGGCAGCACCGCATCCATCGCCGTTATCGGCACATCGAGGCTTTTTCGGTTGTAAGCATTTCTCTCAAGCAAACCAGTTGCTTACATCACAAGAAAAAGCACCAATTAACTGGCATTTGCCATTAACGGTATAAATGAAGAGACAGCGATCATGGATGCTATGATCGCTGTTTTTTTGAGCACGCTCGAGGCTGATAGTAAATTTCTCATGTACACTTACTAAAAGTAGGTGTTAAGGAGAGACGCTATGATGATCGAAAGAATTCGACGCGAACATGGTTATATGGTTCGTCTGTTGGCGATACTGCGCCATAAGCTTAATGAGATAAAAAAAGAACGTGTAATCAACTATGCGTTAGTAAGCGAGATTGTTGATTACCTCTCTAATCATTCGGAGAAAGTACACCACCCGAAGGAAGATATCCTCTATCATCACTTTCTTGAACACTATGGTAAGCAACAAACCATGGAAAATTTAGAGAAAGAACATCTAGAGTTAGCGAGTAAAACCAGAGAGTTTTCATCCGTGATAGAGATGATCCTTCAGGATGCTGTTGTGCCACAAGACATGTTTGTCGCTCACCTAGAAGATTTCATAGAATCGCAAAGGCACCACTTGGAGCTAGAAGAGCGAAAAATTTTGCCTCTCATTGAAGAGTTATTTACCACAGAAGATTGGCAGCATGTCGAGAGCTTATGGAGCGTCAGTGAGGATGACCCTGTGTTTGGTGACACGATTGCTGATCGTTATAAGCAGTTGGCCGAACGTGTTCGTCAAAGTGATACTGAGTATGTTTAAGACTGAATGATGAAACCTGAGCGAGCGAAAGTCGTATCTCGGGTTTGTGAGATACATTTCTTATTTATTGGGAATCAACCGAAAATTTCGTGTGCATATTTTTCGGCAAAAAGTACGGAAGATTCTCATTGAGTAATAATGGTATTCATACTTAAACCTTGGTACATAAACTCACGGTGTTTACGGTCACTGTAAACAAAAAACAAAAGGCACCCGTAAGGTGCCTTTTGTTTGAATTAGAGTTTAATGTCTTCCAAGTTATAATCGGTACAGACATCAAGTTCGCGCAGCTCTTTAAGCAAATTGCGTCTGTCGTTCATCTCTTCTATTTCACGCCACTTTCGCTTTACTGGTTTGGCACGAGATTTGGTTGTTGAGGTAGTATCCAGATTAAAAATGTCATCTAGTTGAAAGCCTTCCATAAGCCACCTTTACCTTTCTTAAGCTAAACTGTTGTAACCAGTCCTTGTGGAGTTTTTTAAGTACCACAATAGCCGTGAGAATAACCATGATATATTTCGCATTTGTGTCGGTAGCATGACATTTTCGTGCAAAAATATTCTCAAAATCACACTTTTTATTGCAACTATGTGGATAAAAAATGCACAAACGATCTCAAGAAAACGATTAAATAGAGAGATTTTCTATGTTAATTCGATTTGATGAATGGGTGCACTGCGCAAAGGTTAAAGTTGCATAAAATCAGTTTGATGAAATAGTGTTCAATTAGATGGTAAGTCACTAGCGTAAATTTATGTAACACCTTGTGAATACTAGCTTGTTCTTGTTTATACGGTTTACCATTCCATTTAATGAAGAATAATTATTTATGTTGGCGTTTGGTAATTGAAATGTTGCGCAGTTTGAGTGTTAAGTCTTCTATTTATGTTATTTTTTGGTGACTTTATAGTGAAAAATAACAATGTTATTCCTGTTGTTGCATATTGATTTTTGCGCTCCTAGGTTGCATTATCCGCCCGTCAAAAAATACGCTGGTACGTAAAATGGATGCATGAAGCGACGTTTACGATTCTAGATTGCCCATAAACATTACTTAAAAAGCTAAGCACACTTTGACACTTAGCAGGCAATTTGGTGGATGGCTAGGACGCATAGACTGGCGCAACTCACTTTGAGGTACACATGACAGACTTAATCAATTTGATGAACGATCTCCTCTGGGGCTCGATTCTGGTTTATCTTCTTGTTGGTGTTGGTATTTACTTCACCGTTCGATTAGGGTTCATTCAGTTCCGCCATTTCGGCCACATGTTCTCTGTTCTTAAGAACAGCCGTAAAGCAGACAAAGCTGGTATTTCCTCTTTCCAAGCGCTTTGTACTAGTCTTGCTGCACGTGTTGGTACAGGTAACATGGCGGGCGTTGCAGTTGCATTGACTGCGGGTGGTCCTGGTGCGATCTTCTGGATGTGGCTGATTGCAATGCTTGGTATGGCAACATCGTTTGCTGAGAGCACACTGGCGCAGCTATACAAAACCAAAGATGATGATGGCAACTACCGTGGTGGCCCTGCCTACTACATGGAAAAAGGCCTGGGCATGCGTTGGATGGGCGTGTTGTTCTCAGTTTTCCTAATCATCGCTTTTGGTTTGGTATTCAACGCCGTACAAGCTAACTCAATTGCCAATGCAATGAGCAACGCATTTGGTTGGAATAACCTGTATGTTGGTATTGCCGTTGTTTTACTGTCTGCAATTGTTATTTTCGGTGGCATCAAGCGTATCGCAAGAGTAGCTGAGATGATCGTTCCGATCATGGCACTACTTTATCTAGCCCTAGCGCTGTTCATCATGTTCTCTAACCTAGAGAAATTACCTGATGTATTGATGCTTATCTTTAAGAGTGCATTTGGTCTGCAAGAAGCAGCAGCAGGTGGTCTTGGCTACGCAATTGCACAGGCAATGATTAACGGTATCAAGCGCGGTCTATTCTCGAATGAAGCAGGTATGGGTTCTGCACCTAACGCGGCAGCTTCAGCAACACCTTACCCACCACACCCAGCGTCTCAAGGTTACGTACAGATGCTAGGCGTGTTCATGGATACGATCGTTATCTGTTCTGCAACAGTGGCTATCATCCTGATGTCTGGTGAGTATGTCGGTCAAGCAACAGAAGTGACGGGTATCGAGCTAACTCAGCGTGCATTGAGCTCACAAGTTGGCGATTGGGGCGGCATCTTTGTTGCTGTGGCAATCTTCTTCTTTGCGTTTACTTCAATCATTGCAAACTACTCGTATGCTGAAACGAACTTAATCTTCCTAGAGCACAATCATAAAGCGGGCTTAAGCATTTTCCGCGTTATTGTTCTTGGTATGGTGATGTTTGGTGCACTAGCTTCGTTACCAGTCGTATGGTCGCTTGCTGATGTCTCTATGGGTCTGATGGCGATAGTTAACTTAGTGGCTATCATCTTGCTATCTGGCATCGTGATTAAACTGGCCAAAGATTACAACCGCCAGCTTGGTGAAGGCAAAGTGCCAACATTTGATGCGAATGATTTCCCAGAGCTGAAATCTCAGCTTGAAGAAGGCATTTGGTACAACGATAAAAAAGACTAAGTGAGCTATCACTCATAGTTGAAAGCTATTAGTACGATGTAAAAAGCCATGCAGACAATGCATGGCTTTTTTTGTACCCTATTAAAAACAAAATTAGAGAAGGGAAAGTCATGCTTATCGTAGTTTCTCCAGCGAAGACTCTTGATTACGAGTCTCCGTTAGCGACAGAAAAATTTACTCAACCTGAGTTGGTCGAATACTCAAAAGAGCTTATCGATGTATGCCGCAAACTGACTCCTGCTGATGTTGCCTCTTTAATGAAAGTGAGCGACAAGATTGCCGATTTAAATGTGGGCCGATTCCAAGAGTGGAGTGAAACGTTTACCACGGAAAACTCACGACAAGCCATTCTTGCATTTAAAGGTGACGTTTACACAGGGCTAGACGCCGAAAGTTTATCTGAAGCGGACTTCGAATATGCTCAAGATCATCTGCGTATGCTATCGGGTCTTTATGGTTTACTAAAACCACTTGATTTGATGCAGCCATACCGCCTTGAAATGGGTACCAAGCTTGCAAACGACAAGGGTACGAACTTGTACCAGTTTTGGGGCAATGTTATTACGGACAAGCTTAACGAAGCGATTTCTGCTCAAGGCGATAATGTCCTTATCAACCTTGCATCAAATGAATACTTTAAAGCGGTTAAGCCAAAGAATTTAGATGCGCAAGTGATCACGCCAGTATTCAAAGATTGTAAGAATGGTCAATACAAGGTCATCAGTTTTTACGCGAAGAAAGCGCGCGGTATGATGGCGCGTTACATCATTGAAAACCGTGTTGAGAGCGTGGCAGACCTGACTAAGTTTGATACGGCGGGTTACTACTTTGTGGGAGATGAATCGACGCCAACAGAGTTAGTATTTAAACGCGAAGAGCAAAAATAAAGCTGATTGAGACGTAGTCTACGTTAATCTCTATCAGCACAAACGAAAAAGGGTTGGCATTGCCAACCCTTTGTTATTTTCTAGCTTGAGCTACTTGGCCCCAACAAGATTACTTCTTCTTAGCGGTTTTCTTTTTCGCTACTTTTTTCTTGTCGTCTTTTTTCTTTTTCTTCTTAAACACAGGCTTTTTGTGTTTAGGACGCATCTCTTTCACGAAACGCTCTTTGATGTCTTCTTTCACATAACGTGCAACGCGATCCATCATTGGTTGGTCGTGTGCTTCTACGATTGAGATAGCGTTACCTTTCTTACCTGCGCGAGCCGTACGGCCGATACGGTGAAGGTAAACATCAGCCGTGCGCGGCATGTCGTAGTTGATAACGTGTGATACATCCGGAAGATCGATACCACGCGCAGCAACGTCCGTCGCGAGCAGCACGTTCACAGTTCCATCGCGGAAGCGAGAAATCGCATTGTTACGACGATCTTGCGGCATTTCACCTTGAATCCAAGAACATGGAATCTGTGCACTTTCAAGCTGCGCTCGTAGCTCAGCCAAACGCTCACGAGTCTTTAAAAAGACGATAGTGCGCTCAGCTTGCTGAGTAATAATGTGTTTTAGTAATTCCAGTTTGTGTTCAGCATCATCAGCTCGGTGGTACCACTGAGCAATTTTCTTACGCTCACGCAGCGGCGATTTTGCATCAATCTCTGCTGGGTCATTCAACAGATCAGCGGTAAAGCCTTCTACGCCTTTCCCTTCTAACGTTGCTGAGAACAGAAGGGTTTGCTTACGCCAGCGACATTCGTTAGATAGGCGATCGACAGTAGGAGCAAAACCCATATCTAGCATACGGTCTGCTTCATCAAGGATTAACCATTCGATTGCACGACAATCAAAACGTTCTGCATCAATGTATTCTTTTAAACGGCCAGGTGTCGCAACCACAATGTCTTGTGTTGTTGCAAGGATGTCGGCGTGCTCTTGGTACTGAACACCACCAGTGATGGTGAAAATGTTGAGTTTGGTATTTTTTGCCAAAGCACGTGCTTGATCGGCAATTTGCATCGCCAGTTCGCGAGTAGGCGTTAGGATCAAAATACGCGCAGGCCCAGGCTTACGACGAGGGAAGTCTTGCAAGTATTGCAATGCTGGCAGGACGAAGGCGGCCGTTTTACCAGTTCCTGTTGGCGCTGACGCTAGAATGTCACGACCGTCCAACGCTTGTGGAATCGCTTCTGCCTGAATTTTTGTTGGGCGTTCGTAACCCATCTCTTCAATGGCTTCAAGTAGGTTTTGGTCTAGATCAAGTTCAGCAAAGGTTCTGATCACAATGAGTTCTCCACAAGCAAAGCTTGGTTAATGGTTCGCCACAACAGCATAGAATACAAAAAGGTCGCACATTATAAAGTGATTGGTGATAAGGATCACATGTTATTTCACATCTTAAGATAAAACTCGCGAGTTAACTGTATGAAATCATCACTATAGCCGTCATTTGAACGGATAATTAAATGTGACGTCTGCAAATCGCAAGGTCGTTTTGACAGTTCAAATAACAGTCGGTGTACTGGTTTCTTTTCTGATGGTTGCACACGACAGATCCGCGATAGATACCAACTTTGGTTTAATGCTAGCTCAATGAACTGCTCGCCTTCGGTGATTGGCAACACAAAACTAGCTCTCCCTTCGTCATCAAGCAAATGATAGCAACGCTGTAGCAATGCGTTATGGCCTAGCGTATCAGTGTGCCTCGCGGTTGCACGTTGACTGTGTTTCGATTGCTCGCCGCTGTTGAAGTAGGGCGGGTTACAAATGATGCGTTGGAATGGATGTGTCGGCGTAAAGTGCAGTATGTCGGTGTGATGCACACTTACACGATCTGACCAAGGAGACTGGGCCATATTTTTTTGCGCGGCAGCAACGGCTGTTAATTCGATATCGACCGCGGTTATTTGAGCTTCTGTAAAGCGTTGAGCACACATCAGGGCAAGCAGGCCAGTGCCAGTGCCAATATCGAGAATTTTAGCGTCGTTAGGGCTTTGAATCCAAGCACCAAGCATTACCCCATCTGTGCTGACTGGCATACCACTCTCGCCGCCCTCAATACAAAATTGCTTAAAATTGAAGCCTTTAGTTTTCAGTTTTTTGTTCTTCATGATTGTTTTATATTTGCTCAATAATTAAGTGGATTGCTCTATTGTTTATTAATTGTATAGATTGTTGTTTTGTTGGTTATTAAATTGTATTGTTAATTGATCGAGATAAAGAACTGGTCTGTTATTTGGATCTGGTTATATCCACTGCTTTTAAGTTTGAAAACTAAATTAATATGGTGTTTTTTTCTTAAAGGTTGCCAAATGATGAGTCTTTCGTCATTATGCGGCGAAAATTTTATAGATTGAACCACGTGTACTTATTGACTTTAGGTATACAAAAAGTGGTCTAAGCATACACAACATTCATTAATTAAAAGACAAGGGTTATCTGTGAAGCAGACGTTAAAACTAACAGATATTATCGCAGTAGGCTTTATGCTATTTGCGTTCTTTTTAGGTGCGGGCAATATTATCTTTCCACCTCTAGCGGGTCAGTTAGCGGGTGAAAACTTAATGCCAGCTATGTTTGGTTTCTTGCTAACAGCGGTAGGTCTACCTCTTATTACTATCGTTGCTATTGCTGTTGCTGGTGGTTCTTGGGATCACTTGACGCAAGATCTTCCGAAAAAAGCGGCAGTTCTTATGGCTGCACTGATTTTCATCATCATTGGTCCTGCGTTTGCAGCGCCTCGTACTGGCCTAGTGGCTTACGAGATGGCGGTGAAACCTTTCTTCCTTGAGGCATCACAAACGCATCTGACAGCGTTCTCAGTGATCTTTTTTATCGCAGCGATGATGTTCTCATGGTTCCAAGGCCGTTTGATCGATCTTATCGGTAAAGTACTGACACCAGCATTGTTTGTTGGTTTGATCATTCTTGCTGTCGCTGTCTTCCTTGATCCTCAGGGCGATATGATAGGCGCGCACGGTGAATACCTAACGCAGCCTATGACCAAAGGCTTCTTAGAAGGCTACAACACAATGGATACGTTCGCGTCATTGATGTTTGGTATGCTGATGGTTGATGCACTGCGCGGTAAAGGCATTACTGAGCGCTCTGCAACTACTAAATATCTGATCTATGCAGGTTGTATTGCTGCTGCTGGTCTTGCGTTTGTTTACATCTCACTATTTTACTTAGGTGCGACGAGTGCAACGGTTGCTGCTGGTGCTGATAATGGTGGCCTAGTGCTTAGCCAATACGTTCAAGCGTTGTTTGGTCCATACGGTCAAATCGTTCTGTCTGTCATCGTATTGCTAGCGTGTCTGACAACCGCGATTGGCTTGATTTCTGCGTGTTCAGATTTCTTCAGCTCGAAAACACCACTGTCATACAAGCAATGGGTACTGATTAATGGTTCTGTTTGTGCATTGGTTGCAAACGTTGGTCTTGCGCAGCTGATTTCTCTGTCAGTGCCAGTATTGTTTGCGCTGTACCCTGTGGCGATTGCGTTGGTTGCACTAACATTTGTGCGCAGCAAACTGCCGAATCCACGCTTTGCTTACCGTGCAGTACTGCTTGTATCTCTGCTGTTTGCGTTAGTTGATGCGGCAAAAGTATCGGGTATTGATGTTTCTGCGTTTAACATGTTGCCACTATTCGAAGTCGGCATGGGTTGGGTGCTTCCAACATTTGCGGCTATCGTGTGCATGTTCTTCATCGCGAAACCTCGCCCAGAGCTAGCACAAGAAACCGCGTAATCACTCCGCGTTATCAAGATAATAAAAAGCCCGATGAATTACTTCATCGGGCTTTTTACTTTTTAATGATGACGTGTTTGCGCTATTAAAGCGTGTCGTGGAATTCCACAAGAACTTGTTCACACCATTTTTCGATGCGTTCATCACTCAGTTCGTACTGTGAGTCTTCATCTAACGCAAGTCCAACAAACTTGCTGCCATCTTCGATCAATGCTTTCGATGCTTCAAATTCGTAGCCTTCATTTGGCCAGTAACCGATAAAGGTTGCGCCTGTGGCTTGTAATTCATCGTGAAGTAAGCCCATCGCATCTAAATACCACTCTCCGTAACCTTCTTGGTCACCCAGACCAAACAGCGCTACAACTTTGCCTTTCAGTGGCGTGGTCGCGATGTCTTGCCAAATCGCGTTCCAATCTTCTTGAATTTCACCAAAATCCCAAGTTGAGATGCCAAGGAGTAATAAGTCGTAGTCCGCCATTAGTGATAACGGTGTCTCTTTCACATTGTGAATGTCGACAAGGTCTTCACCAATAAGGGTACGAATTTTCTCTGCTGCCATTTCGGTGTAGCAGGTCGTTGAGCCGTAAAAGAGTCCGATTTTCATTATATTCGTCGTTATTTGTGTTGCTGTTGTGGAAGAATCTAACCATAAATTGAGGAAGATTGCAGCGAATATCCTATGTAGGATGATTTTTTATGGTATTGGATTGGCAGGTGCTTTAATCTAAATACTGTAAATATAAACAGATAAGGAAGCATTCATGACGGCACAACAGCCTGTCAATCAACAAGATTTTTCGCTTGTTGAGCAATTCTTAGATGCGATGTGGATGGAGCGTGGCCTATCAGATAACACGTTGGCTTCCTACCGAAACGATTTAATGAAGCTGCTCGTGTGGATGGAAAAACATCGATACCGTCTTGATTTCATCAGTTTGTCTGGCTTGCAAGAATATCAAAGCCACCTTGTAGATTTAGATTACAAACAGACGTCCCGTGCGCGTATGTTGTCGGCTATTCGTCGTTTATTTCAATACCTGCATCGTGAGAAGGTGCGTGCTGATGACCCGAGTGCGCTCTTGGTTAGCCCTAAACTGCCACAACGTTTACCCAAAGATATTAGTGAAGAGCAAGTGGACGCGTTGCTTGAAGCGCCAGACCCGAATGACCCTATAGAATTGCGCGATAAAGCGATGCTAGAGCTACTCTACGCGACAGGGTTGCGTGTGACAGAGCTCGTCAGTTTGACCATGGAAAATGTTAGCTTGCGCCAAGGGGTGGTGCGCGTGACTGGTAAAGGTGGCAAAGAACGCCTGGTTCCTATGGGGGAAAACGCGGTCGATTGGATCGAGACGTTCATTCAACAAGGGCGCCCTGCGTTACTTGGTGATACATCATCTGATATTGTTTTTCCTAGTAAACGCGCAAGACAAATGACTCGTCAGACGTTTTGGCACCGTATTAAGTACTATGCTTTGATAGCAGGGATTGACACGGATCAGCTGTCGCCGCACGTACTGCGTCATGCCTTTGCCACGCACTTATTGAACTATGGCGCAGATCTCAGGGTCGTACAGATGCTTTTAGGACATAGTGACTTATCGACCACGCAAATTTATACTCACGTGGCGACTGAACGATTGAAGCAGATCCACAGTCAACACCACCCAAGAGCATAACAATGGTTAGATTCATCCATGTCTTCTTGGAAAAACGATTTTACATTAAGGTGAATTTCATGAGCGTATTACGCCGACTAACTCTGCTGACTTTACCATTTTTTGTTACCGCTTGTGGTGCAGAAGAAAGTCAGGCTCAAACGGAGACTCCTGCGCAACAAGTGGCGCCAGCTGCACAAAGCGGCTTTGATGAAGCAGCATTAAAAACTAAGTTCTCAAAGCTTGGTTTATCTATCGTTGATATTCAACCATCAGACGTCGCTGGCTTATTGGAAATTCAAACCAATGGCGGGATCCTGTTTGCTTCAAATGATGGTAGCCATTTTATCGCCGGTACGCTTTATGCCATTAATGATGATGGCAGTTACAAAGATGTCATAGCAGAGCGTCAAGCGCCGCTTAACGCCGAGAAAATTGCGCAGTTCTCCGATAGCATGATCGAATACAAAGCCGACGATGAAAAGTACGTTGTGACCGTATTCACTGATATCACCTGTGGTTACTGTGTGCGTCTGCATAGCCAAATGCAAGGCTATAATGATCTAGGTATCACAGTGCGTTACATGGCTTACCCTCGCCAAGGTGCAACTGGCCCTGTGGCAGAGCAAATGGCAACGATTTGGTGTGCTGAAGATCCGGCGTCGGCAATGCACAACGCGAAAGTGAATCGTACATTTGATAACCCTGCGAAAGACTTAAAACAGTGTAAAGAAACCATCCAGGCGCATTACAATCTAGGTCGCCAATTGGGTATTTCTGGTACGCCAGCAATCTTCTTACCGAATGGCGAAATGGTTGGTGGCTACCTACCACCTGCAGAGCTATTGAAACGTTTAAAGCAACTATAATCCATTAGGAGCAGAGCCGGCAAAGTTGTCGGCTCTTTTAAGCATGATAGAAATTCAACGACGTCCTGAATCTGATCTTTCCCTTCTTCCTGATTCCATTCCTCCGATTCTTAAACGTATCTACATCAACCGTGGGATAACGGATCTTTCACAATTAGAAACGTCTGCCCGTGGGTTGCATTCATATCAAAAACTCGGGGGGATTGAGCAAGCTGTCGATCTTTTGTTTCAGGCGATAAAAGAACAAAAACGCATCATCGTTGTCGGTGATTTTGACGCTGATGGCGCGACAAGCTCAGCATTATCAGTGCTCGCGCTGCGTATGCTTGGTAGTCACAATGTGGATTACCTAGTGCCAAATCGTTTTGAAGACGGTTATGGGTTAAGCCCAGAAGTCGTTGACCAAGCCTTAGAGCTTGGCGCTGAGATGATCATGACGGTGGATAACGGCGTCTCATCAATCGAAGGCGTGCGTTACGCAAAAGAAAATGGCATTACTGTGCTCGTTACCGATCACCACTTACCAGGACAAGTGTTGCCTGATGTGGATGCAATGGTGAACCCAAACCTTGAGAGCTGTAGCTTTCCATCTAAAGCGCTTGCGGGTGTAGGGGTCGCGTTTTATCTCATGATGGCACTATGCGTTCATATGCGAAAACACAATTGGTTTGCAGAACAGGGGATGCAAGAGCCCAAGTTGATGGAACTGATTGACCTTGTTGCACTGGGTACCGTCGCCGACGTCGTTCCATTGGATGAAAACAACCGCATTCTTGTACACCAAGGCTTGCAACGTATTCGTGCGGGCAAAGCGCGTCCCGGCATCCAGGCATTAATTGAGGTCGCGAAGCGCGATGCGCGTCGTTTAGTTGCGTCCGATTTTGGCTTTGCTTTAGGTCCACGTATTAACGCTGCAGGTCGTCTTGATGACATGTCTTTCGGTGTTGAACTATTGATGTGTAACAACATCCACGCTGCTCGTCGCATGGCAAGTGAATTGGATGGCTTGAACCAAACTCGTAAAGAGATTGAAGAAGGCATGAAGCAAGAAGCGATGGCTTTCTGTGAGCGCCTTCAGTTTGGTGAAGGCAATGAGCTTCCTTATGGCTTAGCCTTATTCCAACGTGATTGGCACCAAGGTGTGATTGGTATTTTGGCTTCGCGCATTAAAGAGAAGTTTCACCGTCCAGTCATTGCATTTGCTGATGGCGGAGAAGGGATGATTAAAGGCTCGTGTCGTTCTATTCCGGGGCTACACATGCGCGATGCGTTGGATTTCATCGACACACAAAACCCGGGTTTGATCATCAAGTTTGGTGGACACGCTATGGCAGCAGGCTTAACGATTAAAGAGCAGGATTTTGAGCGTTTCAGTCGTTTGTTTGATGAAGTGGTAAAAAAGGAACTCGATGAAGCGGCGCTAAAAGGCGTGATCATGTCCGATGGTGAACTTAAGCCGGAAGAGTTCTCTATGCATGTTGCTGAACAGCTGCGATCGGGTGGTCCTTTTGGACAAGCTTTCCCAGAGCCAATCTTTGATGGTGAGTTTAAAGTACTGCATCAAAAGCTGGTGGGTGAGAAGCATCTTAAATTGATGTTAGAGCCGCTTTATAAAGGTCACCCTACCAATGTGATGATCGACGGTATTGCATTCAATGTTGATCTACGTCGATGGCCAGATGCATCGGTTAAAACAGTACGTCTCGCGTATAAGCTGGATGTGAATGAATTTCGTGGTAATCAATCATTGCAATTGATGATCGACCATATCGAAGCTAAGTAATACCTAGATTAACCTTTCTTATAGAGTACGGTTGCCCCTAAGTGGACGTGAAATTTTATGACCGTGCTCTCTCTCACCGCAATCTGATTTCTCATCCGAAATTTTCCTGTATCTCGGTCACATTTTTCAGTAGAATTTCTCGGTTAAATTCTATTCTAAAATGTTGAGTAAACATGTTTGAAATCAATCCAATTAAAAACCGTCTGCAGGACGTGTCTCAGCGCACAAATGTCCTGAGGGGGTATCTTTGACTATGACGCGAAGAAAGAGCGTCTAGAAGAAGTCAACGCAGAACTTGAACAACCAGATGTATGGAACGAACCTGAGCGTGCGCAAGCACTGGGTAAAGAGCGTGCATCACTAGAAGCGGTTGTTGAAACCATTGATCAACTAGAGCAAGGTGTGGAAGATGTAGAAGGTCTTCTTGAGTTGGCTGTAGAAGAAGAAGATCAAGAAACATTTGACGAAATTGAACCAGAACTTGCTGAGTTGGAAGAGAAGCTAGAAAAGCTTGAATTCCGTCGTATGTTTTCTGGCGACCACGATAGCTCTGATTGTTACATCGATTTGCAAGCTGGCTCTGGTGGTACAGAAGCACAAGACTGGACTAACATGCTGCTGCGTATGTACCTACGTTGGGCAGAAGCGAAGGGCTTCAAAGCTGAAGTGATTGAAGTCTCTGAAGGTGAAGTCGCGGGTCTTAAGTCGGCAACAGTTCGCATCTCTGGTGAATATGCGTACGGTTGGTTACGTACTGAAACGGGCGTTCATCGTCTTGTTCGTAAATCTCCGTTTGATTCAGGCGGTCGTCGCCATACGTCATTTGCTTCTGCGTTCATCTATCCAGAGATTGATGAAAACATCGACATCGACATTAATCCTTCCGACCTACGTATTGACGTTTACCGTGCGTCAGGCGCAGGTGGTCAGCACGTAAACACCACAGAATCTGCGGTACGTATTACGCACGTACCTACGAACACAGTGGTTCAGTGTCAGAATGACCGTTCTCAACATAAGAACAAAGATCAGGCAATGAAACAGCTTCGAGCGAAGCTGTTTGAGCTTGAATTGCAAAAGCAAAATGCGGAAAAACAAGCTAATGAAGACGCTAAGTCTGACATTGGCTGGGGTAGCCAGATCCGTTCTTACGTATTGGATGACTCACGTATTAAGGACCTCCGTACGGGCATTGAAAACCGTAATACTCAAGCGGTTCTTGATGGCGATCTGGACAAATTTATTGAAGCTAGCCTGAAATCAGGTCTATAAAGCTTTTCACCGACAAAAACAGGATACATCGAAAATGACTGATGCTGTTCAAAACGAAACTGTACTAGAAGAAAATAAGCTGATTGCTGAACGCCGCGCTAAACTGGATGCAATCCGAAAGAGCTGCAAAGCGAACGGCCATCCAAACGACTTCCGTCGTGACGCACTAGCGGGCGACCTTCAGAAAGAGTTCGGTGAAAAGACGAAGGAAGAGCTAGAAGAGCTTAACCACGTAGTAGCAATCGCTGGCCGTATCATGGCTAAACGTGGTCCATTCTTGGTAATTCAAGAAACTTCTGGCCGTATCCAAGCTTACGCTGACAAAGCGGTTCAAAAAGTACTTAAAGAAAAATACCAAGGTCTAGATATCGGTGACATCATCGGTGTTAAAGGTGCACTTCATAAGTCTGGTAAAGGTGACCTATACGTGAACATGGAAGAGTACGAGTTGCTAACCAAAGCACTACGTCCACTTCCAGAAAAGTTCCACGGTCTAACTGACCAAGAGATGCGTTACCGCCAACGTTACGTTGATCTGATCGTTAACGAAGACTCTCGTCAAGCGTTCGTAGTACGTTCTAAAGTAATGTCTGCAATCCGCAACTTCATGATCTCTAAGCAGTTCATGGAAGTTGAAACGCCAATGATGCACGTTATCCCTGGCGGTGCGAGTGCGCGTCCATTCATCACGCACCACAACGCACTAGACATGCCAATGTACCTACGTATCGCGCCAGAGCTATACCTGAAGCGTCTAGTTGTTGGTGGTTTTGATCGCGTATTCGAAATCAACCGTAACTTCCGTAACGAAGGCCTTTCTCCACGCCACAACCCAGAATTCACAATGATGGAATTCTACATGGCGTACGCAGACTACAAAGATCTGATGGACCTAACTGAAGAACTACTAAGCTCAGTGGCGCAAGAAGTTCTAGGTTCAACGTCAATGCCTTACGGTGATGAAACGGTTGAGTTTGGTGGTACTTACACTCGTATGAGCATGTTCGAAGCAATCAAGCACTACAACCCAGACCACGCGCAAATCCAAGCGCTAACAGAAGAAGACCTACAAAACCGTGATCTAATGGTTTCTATCGCGAAATCTGTTCACGTTGAAGTAGAACCTTTCTGGACATGTGGTCAGCTTCTTGAAGAGATCTTTGGTGAAACAGCAGAACCTAAGCTAATGCAGCCTACGTTCATCACTGGCTACCCAGCAGATATCTCTCCACTAGCTCGTCGTAGCGATGACAACCCGTTCTTTACAGACCGCTTTGAGTTCTTTATCGGTGGCCGTGAAGTAGCGAACGGTTTCTCAGAGCTTAACGATGCTGAAGACCAAGATGCACGCTTTAAAGCACAGGTTGAAGCGAAAGAGTCTGGTGACGACGAAGCAATGTTCTACGATGCAGACTACATCACTGCTCTAGAGCACGGCCTACCGCCAACAGCAGGCCAAGGTATCGGTATCGACCGTTTGGTTATGCTACTGACTAACACGCACACTATCCGTGACGTGATCCTATTCCCTGCAATGCGCCCGCAAGCGTAATTCGATAGGATGAGTAAAAAACCACCTTCGGGTGGTTTTTTTTTGCCTTTTAGTTAAGGTAATTCAAGTTGTTGCACTTGCCTTTTAATGGGATATGCAAATAAACATTCGCCAAATCTCAATCTATTGCATAGTCTTAATACTGAGACAGACGTGAGGGGGCGGAGTCTCGATAATGTTACCCGCTCGCAAAGATAAGTTTGTGGCACAAAATTTCTATTAACAATGAAAAAGGGTTAGAGAATGGCTGGGCAGTTTAAGATGGATTCCATCCCGGGATCGCTTGTGGTAGTTGGCGGTACTTATGAGCCTTGGTTATCGGTACTGGAGCAAGTGGGCTGGAAGTGTCATCAAGTAGGTGACTTACGCAAAGCTAATACGCTGTTAGAAGATATTGGTCCATGTATCGGTATTGTTGATCTCAGCCATGACGAGTTCAGCTTGAATGGTTTGGCGAACTTAGTCAGCTCTCACAAACACGTACGTTGGTTAGCGTTTATTCGTGAATCTCAGCTTGGCACTGACACCATATGCCAGTTCATTGTTAACTTTTGTATCGATTTTTTCACAGCGCCGATCCCAGATGCACAGTTATTAAGCACAATAGGTCACCAGCTTGGCATGCTTAAATTGGAGAAAAAAGTTTGGCCTAGTTTTGGTAGCAGTTTAGATATGGGTTTGATCGGTGAATCTATCCCGATGAAACGTTTACGCGATCAAGTGAAGCGCATTGGTCCAACGGACGTCAGCATTCTGATTTCTGGGGAAAGTGGGACTGGTAAAGAGGCGGTTGCTAGGGCCATCCATAAAGTCTCTTCACGCTCTCATAAACCGTTTATGGCAATTAACTGTCGCGCACTCAATGAACAACGTTTCCAAGCTGAAGTATTTGGTATTAACGCCGATGAAGATATGGAAGCATGCCTGCTTGAACAAGCAGATGGTGGCACCGTGTTGTTTAATGACATTCTTACCATTTCAAAAGAGCAGCAAATGAATCTGCTGAGATTCTTGCAAGAAGGCACCATTTATACCAAAGATGGCGTAAAAGCGGTTAACGTGCGTATTCTTGCTGCTAACTCGTCGGATGTTGAAAAAGCTTTGATTGACGGTGACTTCAATGAAGAGCTTTACCATTACATCAACGTTCTGCGCATCAATGTCCCTAGCTTGAAAGAACGTGCGAGTGACATCGCATTGCTGGCTCGTTTCTACTTACAAGAGTTCTCAAAAGAGTACAACTCGCAAGCAAAAAGCTTTTCTGAGGATGCCTTCAAGGCACTGACACGTTATTTCTGGCCTGGAAATGTGCGTGAGCTGATGAACCAAGTGAAGCGAGCGGTATTAATGTCCGACAGCGTAATGATTGAAGATCATCACT
This sequence comes from Vibrio sp. 704, assembly GCF_033339295.1. Classification (NCBI taxonomy): domain Bacteria; kingdom Pseudomonadati; phylum Pseudomonadota; class Gammaproteobacteria; order Vibrionales; family Vibrionaceae; genus Vibrio; species Vibrio sp. 704. The sequence goes on from NZ_JAWOUH010000010.1 coordinate 131,787, forward strand.
TAGATTTACCTCAACGTAATGACTCAAAGCGCAGCTTGAAATCAATCCGAGAGAAGAGTGAACGTGATGCGTTGCTGGTTGTTTTGGAATCTCATTCTGGTCAAGTTTCAAATGCGGCGAAAGAGCTCGGAGTTTCGCGTGCAACCATGTATCGACTACTTAATAAACATAACTTGATTTCCGAACAAGCCATGTAGTTGGCCTTTCCCTGTGTTAAATAGGCGAATAAATACAATAAAAGAGAGTGGCCACAGAGCCGCTCTTTTTATTTTTGTTTGGTTTGATTTATAAAATCCGCAAATTTATATATTCCTCAGGTGAATATGTTATACATAAAAGTATATGAAACTAAATTGCGGTGTATTGATTTGTTTTTAATCAAAAAGGCAAAAAATGTTTGATATATATTCATCAAAGCTTACAATTTAACCGTAACTCAATGAGTTATACCTTTCATAAACGGATTAATTTTTAGCTAGGAGGCGCAAGATGAAACATTACGTTGTTAACACCACTGCTTGCGCTGATCGTATGCCTATCGCTCCGATAACCCTTAAATCGGATGATACCAATACCACTGGCTCACAAGATAAAAATTAATCCGTAACCTATCATATTTATTACTAGGCTGCGGGAAAGTAGCGGCTTAGTATCAACAGAATATTTCTGTTCATTTTACGCACTATTTTTCCCAGTCGAATACATCGATAATCGGAGAAAATATTATGCGTCACTCTATTTACCTACAATTGGCCACTTTGCTATTGAAAGCAGACCTTAAACGCGAAGAAAAGCAATGGCAGCGCACCATACGCCGAACTGCTCATGATATTCCATGGACGAATGTTCATCTATTGAGAGATATTGGTTTAGATCGCGATGGTCGTTCTACACGTGCCAATGTTCCGGATGCAGTTAAAGTTGAACGTCGAGTTCGTCACCTTCGTCGAGTTTTAACGTCGCGAATAATGACGTAATCGTTAGCGTGTTGGACTGACTGAGTTGTTAACGAGTCATTCAACACGCTTAACTTTTTATATGAAGTATGACTTCATTGGATAAACAGCTGATCTTGAAGATCAGCTGTTTTCGTTTGAAGGGAGCTTTACTGTTAAGGGCAAGGATTCGAGTAAGTGGTACCTATTGCTTGAATTTCAGTAAGTAGTTCGTCGCTAAGTTGCAAATCAATACTGTCGATATTGGCTTTTAATTGGTCTAGGTTTGTTGTTCCGATAATGTTAGAAGCAACAAATGGACGCTGATTGACAAACGCGAGCGCCATTTGTGCAGGGTTTAGACCATGCTCTTGAGCTAAATTGACGTAAGCTTCGGTCGCTTTAACACCTTGTGGAGTGAAGTAGCGCGCAAAACGCTCCCACTTAGTACATCGAGCGCCTTCAGGTTTTGCCCCGTTTAGGTATTTACCACTCAGGCAGCCAAATGCCAAAGGAGAGTAGGCAAGTAACTGAACGCCTTCGTAATGGCTGATTTCAGACAAGCCAACTTCGAAGCTGCGGTTCAATAAGTTATATGGGTTTTGAATGGAGACAATTCTTGGCAAATCGTGTTTTTCTGCCAAACGCAATAGCGACATCACACCCCACGGCGTCTCGTTGGATACGCCGATATAGCGCACTTTACCTGCATTCACTAATTCAGTAAGCGCTTCCAACGTTTCAATTAACGTGACTTCTTCTTGTTTGTCAGGGTATGGGTAGTTGAGTTGACCAAAGCAGTTGGTTTGACGCTGCGGCCAATGTAGTTGGTACAAATCGACATAATCGGTTTGTAGACGATTAAGGCTGTCATCAATTGCTGTATGGATGTGGCGACGATTAAGGCTCATGTTGTCTCTAATGTGAGGAACATTGCGAGGGCCAGCCACTTTTGTTGCCAGTACTACTTTCTCTCTTTTGCCGCTTTTTGCTAACCAATTACCGATGTATTGCTCGGTGAGCCCTTGTGTTTCCGAGTTTGGCGGTACAGGGTACATCTCTGCGGTATCGATGAAGTTCACCCCATGATCGAGGGCAAAGTCGAGCTGTTCAAAGGCGTCCTTTTCTGTGTTTTGCTCGCCAAACGTCATAGTGCCGAGGCAGATTTTACTGATCTCAAGTGATGAGTGCGGTAGTTTTGTGTATTGCATATCACGTCCTTGAAGAGTTACCGACTAAATAAGTGACTCCAATATAGGGGATTTTTAGCCGCAATCGCAAATGATTTACGTATAAAGGAAGAGCAAACTCGAAAGCTACAGTTAGCCTAACTACACTTAAATGATCGTGTGAAGGAGGTATGTTATGCAGAAGCATCAATTGGACATGTGGCTACATGGTCCACATAAAGATACTTATAAAACTCCCAAAGTATTTGTGATTGGGTGTTCTGATGTCTCTGACTATCTTTTAGCTGTGGAGTACAAGCATCAACTTGAGCCGATTAAAGACGGTGAAGACCCGATACATTTTGGCTCTCTAGACTTAGTAAAAGAAGAACTATTGAGGCTAGGGGTCGATAAAGCGTATTTAAGGCTGCGCAATGCGTATGACGAATGTGGCACTGAAGAGGCAGCCTCGTACTGCGATATTGAGTTATCGCTCGTGACGCACTAAATAGCTGATATGGTTTTATTCTGGTTGAGTGTTAATGTAGTGCTTGAGTAAGATCTGTTCAGTAAACTGTGTTCTAAGGTAAAAGCCTCGGGGCAGAGTTTTCATCGGCTTACCATTTGAGTTGTATGCTTCGGTGAGCGCTTTTGCATTTGCGGCTTTAGGGCGAAGATGCAGCGCTTCTCCGTGTCTGGCGGAAATTTGATCAAATCTTCCCAAGACGATCATCTCCATTAACTCTTCCCAGTCATTTCGCAAAATCCGTTCTTCTTCTTCATCTGGTGACCAAATGAGTGGACTGCCCACACGTCTTTCAGCGAGTGGGATTTCTCGTTCTCCTTCTACGGGTACCCAAAGCACACGAGATAGCTTGTTTCGAACATGACTTGTTTCCCATGTAAGACCATGAACACCAGTGAGGGGGGCCACAGAAACAAAGGTTGTTTCTAAAGGTTTGCCAGAGTAACTGATCGGAATACTTTTTAACTCGATCCCTAGTTTTGCGAAATCTTGTTGAGGTTTACTGCCAGCTGGAGCGCCCAAGTGCCATTCGAGTAATTGACCCACCCAACCTTTATCACGTTTTAAGTTTTCAGGAACAATCATATTCGCCTCGGCGGCCAACTCAGCAAAACTGAGTCCTGCCATATCATGCGCTCGTTCCAATAGCTCTGCTTCTGTTTGTGGTTCTGGTTTCATAGTTACAAGGTGGTATTACAAAAAATATAGTTTATCAAACTCCGACCAAATCTACTGTTTAAGATTTCACCGAGGCGGTGTAAGAACGATCAATTCATAACTTATCCACAGGTGGAGGAGGTATTGATAAGATCCTGACGGGGTCTGTATGAATAAACAGGGGTTAAAATGCATTTTTGGGGTTGATTTTGTTGTAATCATCTAAACGAATAGCAGGTAAGTGTGGATAAATAGCCTGTTGGTGGATCTTTGACCGATCTGAGTTTGGTGAAAAGATCATCAAGAAATTGAAGATCGAATTATCGTTATTTTTAAAAATAAATACTTTTTTATCAATGTTTTATGTTTGTTTTTTTGTTTATTCATTTGTTTTTCATTTGATGGGATTGAACTGAATTACTCATTTGAATTGAATTCTTCACAAAGTTATTCACAGAAAAGGTGAATAAATGTGGGCAATGTCTCACTCTTGTGTTGATAAGGTATGGTTTGATTAAAAGATATCCAAAAATGCTGAAAAGGTAATAAATCTTGCTCATATCACATCAGTAAGTTTGCTAGTAATGGGGATATGTGGAAAAATCACGGTAATAAAAAATTTATTCATAGAGGTTAGCCAGTGATAGATGGCGATGGTTACCGACTTAATGTTGGTATTGTGATATGTAATAACCATGGTCAGGTCTTCTGGGCTAAACGATACGGGCAACACTCATGGCAATTTCCACAAGGTGGGATTGACGAAGGTGAAACCCCTGAACAAGCCATGTTCAGGGAGTTATACGAAGAAGTCGGTTTAACGAAAAAAGACGTTAAGATCATTGCAACAAGTCGTCATTGGTTAAGATATAAGCTACCAAAGCGATTGGTGCGTTGGGACTCCAAGCCTGTTTGTATCGGCCAAAAACAGAAATGGTTTCTGCTGAGATTAGAATGCGATGAGTCTCGCATTAATATGCAACGCGGAAAATCCCCTGAATTTGATGGTTGGCGCTGGGTAAGTTACTGGTATCCAGTTAGGCAAGTTGTTTCTTTCAAGCGAGATGTTTATCGACGAGCGATGAAAGAATTTGCATCCTTAGCCATGCCTTTTCGAGAGAGAAAAGCGAAAGGGAAAAGAAAAAAGCAACGTAGAGGATAATCATGCTCAGTCAGCTAAGGGAAATAGTTGAGAAAGTCTCCAGGGTCGATGATGTGCATCTGGCATTCGATATATTGGTGAAAGAGACTTGTGCTGCCCTTAGTACTGAGTGCTGTACTATCTATCTTGCTAATGAAGAAATGCAGCGCCTTGAGTTAATGGCAACTCAAGGCCTTATTTTTGAAGGTGATAGTATTCATATCAACTTCAATGAAGGCTTGGTTGGGTTGGTAAAACGAAGCGCTGAACCCCTTAACCTTGCCGAAGCCTCAAAACACCCCGAGTTCAAATTCTTTCCTCAACTCGGCGAACAGATTTACCACTCTTTTTTAGCTACTCCAATCATTCATCGTAAACAAGTTTTAGGTGTGTTGGTGATCCAACAAAAAACACCGCGCTTGTTTAGTGAAATGGAAGAATCGTTTCTTGTTACTTTATCCGCTCAGTTAGCGGTGCTCATTGCACATGCGCAGAATCTTGGGCATTGGCAGTTAGCATCTAAACCCACGGTATTAAAAGGTTTGCCTGCGTCTACTGGTGTCGCGATTGGAGAGTTTTGGTTCGACAATACCCAGCCGAGTTTATCGGATGTTTTCCCTTCGTCCACGTTAGATAAGGAACGCGAGCACGAGACACTACTGGTGGCCATAGAGCGAGCGTTAAATGACTTTCGCCGTATGCGGAAAAAACTGGACAGTGAAATCAACAAAGATGCGCTGGCGATCTTCGATCTGTTTACTCACTTACTGAATGATCCGATGCTTCGCGGTGATTTGAAGAAGCAGATTGAAAAAGGAGATAGGGCAGACTGGGCGTTACGCCAAGTTGTAGAATCATACTCGAATCGATTTGCCAGAATGTCGGATGTATACATGCGTGAAAGAGCGCAAGATATCCGAGAGTTAGGGCAAAGGCTGCTCTATTTTCTGCACAACAGCGAGCAAGAAAATTCTGCAATTGATCGTCCCATTATTTTGGTGGCGAATGAACTCACTGCCACCTTGCTCGCTTCTGTACCTAAAGAGTTTTTGTTAGCTGTCGTATCATTAGAGGGAGGCGCAAACTCTCACGCTGCCATTTTATCTCGAGCTCTTGGGGTCCCTGCAGTCATGGGCGCCAACATTAATCCGGATGTGGTGAATGGCAAACTCGGGATAGTCGACGGCTATACGGGTGAGATCTTCTTAGAGCCAAACCGCCAGTTGTTGCGAGAGTATCGCAGCTTAGTAAGCGAAGAGTCTGAATTGTTTGCCATGGTAAACAAGGACCTCGCACTCCCTGCGGTTACGCAAGATAATCACCATATCGAAATTATGCTGAATGCGGGACTCAGTGCTGACAGTAATATTGCCATCAACACAGGTGTTGATGGTGTTGGGTTGTACCGAACTGAGATTGCATTTTTACTTCAGCATCACTTTCCTTCGGAAGATGAGCAGTATCATCAATACCAAGCAATACTTAACAGCTATCCGAATCAACGAGTAGTGATGCGTACTTTGGATATTGGTGGTGACAAACCTTTGCCGTATTTGCCCATCGAAGAAGATAATCCGTTTCTAGGCTGGCGTGGCATTCGTTTTACATTGGATCATCCAGACATTTTCTTGATCCAGCTGCGTGCAATGTTAAGAGCGAGTGCAGAAAGCGGAAACTTAAGTATCTTATTGCCAATGGTGTCAGGGGTAAAAGAGCTAGACGATGCCATTAGCTTGATTAATCAAGCTCACAGCGAAGCCGTTTTGCTTGATGATAGAATTCAATTCCCACAAATTGGGGTCATGATTGAAGTACCATCGATGGTGTATCTGTTGCCAACGATCGCTCACCGTGTTGATTTTGTTTCTGTCGGGACAAACGATTTAACTCAGTATTTATTAGCGGTAGATAGGAACAATTCGCGCGTAGCGGATGTCTATGAATCTATGCATCCTGCGGTACTGTTAGCGCTTAAGCAAATCCATGAGGTGTGTGATAAATATCAGGTGCCCGTGTGTATTTGTGGTGAGCTAGCGGGTGATCCATTTGGCGCTCTTCTCTTACTTGGGGTAGGGTATACCAGTTTGAGTATGAACACCTCCAATGTGGCTAAGGTGAAATATTTGATTCGTCATAGCCAACAAGAAGAATTAGAAAAATTAGCGGAGCAAGCAATGACAAAGTCCTATGGGGAGGACATTCATCAAATGATGCATGACTTTTTCATTCAACAGGGCTTTGCGGGCTTTATCCGTGCAGGTAAAAAGTAGGAAATCGTGACCGTCTCTTTATTTTTGTTATTGTTGGCGCTAGGCGCTTTTGTGGGTGTGATGGCGGGGTTACTCGGTATCGGTGGTGGTTTGATTGTTGTTCCTGCCTTGTTGTATTTGCTTCCTCTTGCTGGGATCTCTCCAGAAATGAGTATGCACATGGCCTTAGCCACTTCGTTAGCGAGTATTATTGTCACGTCTGGCTCATCGGCGATGAATCACCTTAAGCTCGGCAATGTCGATATGTTTGTCGTAAAATGGTTGATGCCTGGTGTGGTCATTGGTGGCTTTGTTGGTGCCAATATTGCTGAGTGGATCCCTACACACTATTTGCCGAAAGTGTTTGGTGTCATTGTTCTTTGCCTGTCAGTACAAATGTTTCGTTCCATTAAAGTTACGAGCAGTAAACCTATGCCGAGCAGCCCTGTGACTGTAGTTTACGGCACGGGAATTGGTGTCGTATCAAGCCTTGCTGGTATTGGTGGTGGCTCACTGTCGGTACCATTTTTAAATAAACATGGGATAGAGATGCGTAAAGCGGTGGGCTCATCCTCCGTTTGTGGTTGCGTGATTGCCATTTCTGGTATGATCGGCTTCATCTTACATGGCTATAAAGTGGAAGGCTTACCTTCATACAGTATTGGCTATGTTTATCTTCCCGCTTTATTAGCGATTGCTATGGCCTCGATGCTCACAACAAAAGTGGGTGCGAAGCTGGCAACTAACCTTCCAACTGCGGTATTAAAAAAGATATTCGCGGTGTTCTTAATGTTTGTTGCAGCGACCATGCTGCTCTAAGTTTGTACCCAAGTCATTCTCGCTGGACCAAGCATCTAGAGGTTACTTGGGTATATTTATTTTGTTGTGATAAGAAGAGAATGATTTATGTCTCAGGGATATATTGAATTTCCCAATATTGATCCGGTTTTAATCTCTATTGGTCCTGTTTCGGTTCGTTGGTACGGTTTGATGTACCTTGTGGGCTTTATGTTTGCTCTATGGTTAGCTAACCGACGTGCGGATAAGCCTGGAAGTGGTTGGACACGAGAGCAGGTTTCTGATTTGTTGTTCGCAGGCTTCCTTGGCGTGGTGATTGGTGGCCGTGTAGGCTACGTGCTTTTCTACAATTTTGAGCTCTTCCTGGCTGACCCTTTGTATCTATTTAAAGTGTGGACCGGTGGTATGTCTTTCCACGGGGGCTTACTGGGTGTGATTACCGCGATGTTCTGGTATGCACACAAAAACGGGCGAACTTTCTTCGGTGTTGCTGACTTTATCGCGCCGCTTGTGCCATTTGGTTTGGGTATGGGGCGTTTAGGTAACTTCATGAACAGCGAGTTGTGGGGCCGAGTAACGGATGTGCCTTGGGCGATCGTTTTCCCAAATGGCGGTCCACTGCCACGTCATCCATCGCAACTTTATGAAATGGCGCTTGAAGGTATCGTCCTTTTCTTCATTTTGAATTGGTTCATCAAGAAACCTCGTCCTCTAGGTTCTGTTTCAGGACTCTTTCTTGCGGGTTACGGAACCTTCCGTTTCCTAGTAGAATACGTGCGCGAACCAGACGCTCATTTGGGTTTATTCGGTGGCTTTATTTCCATGGGACAGATTTTATCCCTGCCAATGGTGGTTATCGGTGTCCTCATGATGGTTTGGGCATACAAACGTGGTCATTACAAAGACGAATTACCACAAAAGACGAAGTAAGGTATTGGTGTGAAACAGTATTTAGATTTGTGTCAACGCATCGTTGACCAAGGTGTTTGGGTTGAAAATGAGCGTACAGGCAAGCGCTGCCTGACCGTAATCAACGCGGATTTAACCTACGATGTTGCGAACAATCAATTTCCGTTGGTCACCACACGTAAAAGTTTTTGGAAAGCGGCCGTTGCAGAACTATTAGGGTATATTCGTGGTTACGATAATGCGGAAGATTTTCGTAAGCTGGGCACGAAAACCTGGGATGCCAATGCCAACCTAAATGATGCCTGGTTGAATAACCCATACCGTAAAGGTGAAGACGACATGGGCCGTGTCTATGGGGTTCAAGGGCGCGCCTGGGCGAAACCTGATGGTGGTCATGTTGACCAGCTACGTAAGATAGTGGATGACTTAACGCGTGGTGTTGATGACCGCGGTGAAATCTTGAACTTCTACAATCCGGGTGAGTTCCACATGGGGTGCTTGCGTCCTTGTATGTACAGTCACCATTTTTCATTGCTGGATGATACGCTTTACCTGAATAGTACTCAGCGTTCGTGTGATGTACCGCTTGGCTTAAACTTCAATATGGTTCAAGTTTACGTGTTCTTGGTGATTATGGCGCAAATTACGGGCAAGAAACCTGGTCAGGCATTTCATAAGATTGTGAATGCTCACATTTATGAAGATCAGCTTGAACTGATGCGCGATGTTCAGTTGAAACGTGAGCCATTAAAAGCGCCGACGTTCCATATCAACCCAGAGATTAAATCTCTAGAAGATTTGGAAACATGGGTCACACTGGATGACTTTTGGGTTGAAGGGTACGAGCATCACGATCCTATTCGTTACCCATTCTCAGTGTAACGAGTATCGTTCTTCAAGATATAGAAAAAGCTCCGAATGGAGCTTTTTTCTTTTTTGTACTTAGAAGGTATTATTTTAGTGCACTGACAATATAACGGTGAATTGGGTTGGTCTGCATCGGTGTGGACAGTGCCGGGCTAATAAACTTAGGTTGAGTGAATATTTCTTTACTCACTAATGAACGGATAAGCTCAAAGTACTTCAGCTCTGTTTTCCCGCACAACAATAGTGAAAAGTCATCGCCCAATCTATCATAGGCATTGAGCACCTCTCGGAATCCTCTAAGATACAAGTAATCCTTCGTTAAACCTCCACCTCGATAGACTCGGGCAGTCGTTGTAAATGCTTGAAGATCAGAAGTTTTATACTGTTCTTTTAATAGCATGAACGTATGGCGGAAATCGCGATCCTTGATCATCGACTCTACTGCCAGAACTCGTAAGGCTAAGGTTCTTAGGCGCTTGATACTGAAATGTCCTGACAGATACTCACATAATATAGCCAGCCCTTCTTGAGTGTTGGTATTGGCAGGACAACCTAAGCTCAGGACTTTTAGCGGTTGTTGACGACCGTTAAGCGTAGTTAGGAGATGTACTCCCATTTCATGATGTGCAAGAGCCTCCAGCTCATCAGTGGTGATGTACGCCGCGTGGTTAATTTTGACTCGAGACCCTGAAACTAGTGCGTTTGCTAACATCCCGTCCAACACCTGTATTTCACATTCATACCCATTGCGTTGAGCAAAATTTTGCATGAAACGTGCTATTGCACGGCTATCGTGCTGAGGTTCTTTTTCTTCTTCTGTAGGAAGGTGCAATATGAAATGGGCGTTGGCAATATCTTTGGCGCTCGGTTCCCCATAATAGCGTAAGGAGTTATAAAGAAACTCTTGCGTGCCGATGGTATTCACTTGATCCAGTTTATCTGCATAAGACTGAATTACATCCGCGTACAGCCTCTGCAGTTGGGTGTCTTGAATGTTTTCTAGAGGTAGCTCATATAGACGTCGCTTTGCGCTGTGGGTATCTACGTTAGTAATTGAATATTGAAAATTAGGCTCTTGAGAATATTTGTTTTTAATGAAACGTTCTCTTTCTTGAGCATAATTAAGAGGATTCACGCTACTGAGGATATCAATATCAGCAACCAGTTGGGTTAGGTTTTCGTCTATTGCGAGTAGCTGATCAGAAATAGCGTCATTAAGCTGCGTCATGTTGTCGACTCCAAATGAGATAGCTCAGCATAAGCATGCTGATGTGGCTCAAATTATCACCGGACAATCGATTTGAACAGTTTAATTATCATAAAAAAGGCTCCACGATGTGGAGCCTAAACAATAAGCGATGGTATGTCGTTGTTGTTACGTTGTTAGGGCTAGAATTGCACCTGGTAGAATAACGAATACTGACATTAGGTAACCACCAACAACTGCTTTATTCTTAATAGCCATTTCAGAAATCATCTCAGCGCCTTTAACCGGAATCTCACGTAGGAATGGAATTCCAAAGATAAACAGCGTCGCCATGATGTTAAATACTAAGTGGACTAGAGCGATTTGTAGTGCGAATACTGCGAACTCTCCAGATACCGCTGTCGCTGCTAGTAGTGCCGTAATACAAGTACCAATGTTAGCACCCAGAGTGAAAGGGTAGATATCTCGTACTTTCAACACGCCAGTACCAACCAACGGAACCATTAAACTTGTCGTGGTTGAGGAAGATTGTACTAGAACGGTCACGATTGAGCCTGATACGATGCCGTGAATAGGACCACGACCGATGGCGTTTTTCAAAATTTCACGTGCGCGACCAACCATTAGGCTCTTCATCAATTTACCCATCACTGTGATTGCAACGAAGATAGTCGCAATACCCAAAGCAATAAGCATGACGCCGCCAACAGTATCACCGAAGGTAGAAAGTGGCTCTTTAATTGCGCCTACGACTGGCTTTGTAATTGGTTTAATAAAGTTGAAGCCTTTAATGCTCATATCACCAGTAGCAAGCAGTGGAGAAACAAGCCAGTGAGAAACTTTCTCTAAAATGCCGAACATCATTTCCAACGGAAGGAAAATAGCGACAGCAAGCAAGTTGAAGAAGTCATGAATGGTTGCACTTGCAAATGCACGTTTGAACTCTTCTTTACAGCGCACGTGGCCAAGAGACACAAGCGTATTGGTCACTGTGGTACCAATGTTAGCACCCATCACCATAGGGATAGCGGTTTCTACAGGTAAGCCACCTGCAACCAAGCCTACAATAATAGACGTTACAGTACTTGAAGACTGAATTAAGGCTGTTGCCACCAAGCCGATCATTAGACCTGCAACTGGGTGTGCGGCAAATTCAAATAGCACCTTAGCTTGATCGCCAGTTGCCCATTTAAAGCCACTACCAACCATAGATACTGCTAGAAGAAGCAGATATAACATGAATGCCAAGTTAGCCCAGCGTAACCAACGAGCTGTGCTCGAAATTGGTGCCACTGTTGAAGTAGCTTGGTTCATCATAATTTTCTCCGTTGACCTTTCAGTTCATTTTTCGGTCTGTAGTTGAATCTGCGGGCGATGTTAGAGAACAAATATTTCAGTAATATTACAGATTTCTTGCTGTGAGAGATTTTTATTGTTCTTTTTGATAATGGCGTAAAAGAGGAAGAAAATTAATTTTTAACTTGTTGATTTTAATGGTTAAATTTTGATTTAGTTTTGTTTGGTTTTTGCGTTTTTTTTGTAGAGAAAATGCGCCTCAGTTCAACTTTTATGACAGTGTTGACTTTATACTTTCGGTAAAACTTATGCTTTTGTAAGGTATTGTATGGTTTTGTCGAGTTTATTGTTTGTCTCTGTCACATTTGGTATAAAAAGTATCACTTTCTTTTCGGGACTCGATCATGTCACATCTAAACTACAACCATCTCTATTATTTCTGGATGGTGTGCAAACAGGGCTCTGTAACTAAGGCGGCTGACGCGCTCTTCCTGACACCGCAAACCGTGACAGGACAGATTAAAGCGCTTGAAGAGCGCATGAAAGGAAAGTTAACCAAGCGCAATGGTCGTACAGTTGAGCCCACTGAGTTAGGTCAGCTTGTGTTTAAGTACGCCGACCGGATGTTCGGTTTGAGCTATGAGATGTTAGATATCGTCAATTACAGCCAGCACTCGAACATTCTATTTGAAGTTGGTGTAGCCGATGCATTATCTAAACGCTTGGTCAGTAAAGTACTGATGACGACCGTCCCGGAAGATAACAGTATTCATTTACGCTGTTATGAATCGACCCACGAACTGCTACTTGAACGCCTTTCTCAGCACAAGCTAGATATGATCCTTTCGGATTGTCCCGTTGATTCTACTCAAAGTCCTGGCCTTTATAGCAAAAAGTTAGGTGAAAGTAGCATGAGCTTTTTTGCTTCTTCTGAAATTGAAAATGTGCGATTCCCTGAGATCTTGGAACAAAAAAAACTTCTGATTCCCGCGAGCCGAACGGCTATGGGGCGTAAAGTTATTCAATGGTTTGATCGTCAAGGTCTTCAACCCAATGTGCTGGGGGAGTTTGATGATGTTGCGTTGATGAAAGCTTTTGCTCGGTACCACGATGATGTGATTTTCTTGGCACCGACCGTATACATGTCGGAGATTGAAGACGACCGAAATTTACAGCTAATTGGCCATGTCGATGGGCTAAAAGAAGAGTACTACGTGATTTTTGCGGAACGAATGATCCAACACCCCGCGGTAAAAAATGTTTGTGATGCTGATTTCAGTCAAATGTTTGAGTAAACCCGTATCGTTGCGTAAATAAATAGATTACTATCAATAAAAATATAATTCTAAATAATATCTAAGTAAGCAAGATACTTGTTTTAGTGAGCAAAACTATTAATTATTGATGGCGCACCAATTAAAATCCTTGGTGGATAATATTGGTGTATCACTAACAACTAAATTAGAGGTTCTAATAATGAAGACTCTGGAAGTGTATCTTGATTTTCTTAGATATATAAATCAGTGCAACACAACAAGCTGGCCAGGGTTGGAATAAGTAAGTTGTAGCTAGAGGTCCAACACATGAATCTACAAGAAATGGAGCAGAACTCCGCAAAAGCCGTCGTGTTGCTCAAAGCGATGGCAAACGAGAGACGCCTACAAATCCTTTGTATGCTGCATAACCAAGAGCTGTCCGTGGGAGAGCTGTGTGCAAAGTTAGAGCTAAGCCAGTCGGCATTATCTCAGCATCTTGCTTGGCTTCGCCGTGATGAGTTAGTCACGACAAGGAAAGAAGCACAGACGGTGTACTACACATTAAAGAGTGATGAAGTGAAAGCGTTAATAAAAACACTGCATAGTCTTTATTGTGCTGAGAGTGCTCAACATTAATTAAATAGTCCTAATATACTGCTCATCTTAGAGTGTGAATCTAACTTGTTGGAATATTTGAGAGTGGCGTTAAACTTTTGATGATAGGGTACTACTCATCGACCAATTTGCTTTGTTCTCAAGTGTTTTATTAGTGCTTTCTAGTTTGAGCGTTATATGGGTAATGAATAAGCTGATGTCTTTAAATGGGACATTCAGAAAAAGAAAAGCTGGCATTGCCAGCTTTTTTTATTAAGAAAACTTTGTAGATATAAAAAAACCGACACAAGGTCGGTTTTTTCTTCACTGTAAAATCAGGACTCTATTAAAGAGCTTTGATTTGTGCAGCGAAACGAGACTTATGGCGAGCTGCTTTATTCTTGTGAATAAGGCCTTTAGTTGCCATGCGGTCTAGGATAGGTGTAACTACAGCGAATGCAGCAGTTGCAGCTTCTTTGTCGCCTGCTTCGATAGCAGCAACAGTTTTCTTCATGTAAGTACGCATCATTGAGCGACGGCTAGCATTGTGCTGACGACGTTTCTCAGCTTGGATAGCGCGCTTCTTAGCAGATTTACTATTTGCCAAGGGTCTAACTCCCAAAAACTTAGTTCTGTGACAATTTAAGGGCGAGGAATATCCCTCATTTGCGCTTAAATGTCAAATGATTTGTGCAAAAACCGATCTAAGCCAAAACAAATTTTGGTAAGAGAGGTTATCGCGGTTAAGATGGCGGGGATTCTAACAGCATTTTTATACCAATGCTAATAATTATCCGCGAAAGGCACACTTATTCCTTACAACCCGCGGATAGATTTTTGACGTCTATTTGCAGCACCTGTCAGAGAAACAGTATAGGGTTAGCTGTCTTATGGTGATATTCCGAGGTTACAGTGAGTAAACGACTACTCAAGTCTGGCATGATCGTCAGTGCTATGACATTTATTTCCCGCGTTCTTGGCCTAGTTCGTGATGTTGTAGTGGCAAATTTAATGGGGGCAGGAGCAAGCGCAGACGTCTTTTTCTTCGCCAATAAAATTCCTAATTTTTTACGACGTTTGTTTGCTGAAGGTGCTTTTTCCCAAGCGTTTGTACCTGTTTTAACGGAAAGCCATGCTCAAGGCGACATGGATAAAACTCGGGAGCTCATTGCTCGTGCGGCGGGTACATTAGGGGTGATAGTCTCAATTGTTACCATCTTAGGTGTTCTAGGTTCCGGAGTGGTGACTGCACTGTTTGGTTTTGGTTGGTTCCTAGACTGGATGCATGGTGGTCCCGCGGCTGAGAAGTTCGAACTTGCTAGCGTGATGCTCAAGATTACCTTTCCTTATTTATGGTTCATCACTTTTGTTGCCCTATCGGGAGCCATTCTCAATACACTAGGTAAGTTTGCGGTTTCTTCGTTTACTCCCGTCTTCCTCAACGTAATGATCATTTTGGCAGCATGGTTTATCTCGCCGCAGATGTCACAGCCAGAGATTGGCCTTGCCATCGGTGTTTTCCTTGGTGGTTTGGTTCAGTTCTTATTTCAAATCCCTTTCCTTATTAAAGCGGGGGTTATGGTTAAGCCGAAATGGGGCTGGCGCGATCCGGGCGTGGTGAAGATCCGAACCTTAATGATTCCTGCTTTGTTCGGTGTGTCGGTAAGCCAAATCAACTTGTTGTTTGATACTTTTATTGCCAGCTTTCTGCAAACCGGTTCGATCAGTTGGTTGTACTATTCAGATCGCTTGTTGGAATTCCCGTTAGGTCTGTTTGGTATTGCTATTGCAACGGTGATTTTACCAGCATTATCACGCAAACATGTTGACGCACAAAATGAAGGATTCGCACAAACCATGGACTGGGGGGTGCGCATGGTGATCTTACTTGGCCTTCCTGCAATGCTTGGTTTGATGGTACTGGCAAAACCTATGTTGATGGTGTTATTCATGCGAGGTGAGTTTTCGCCACAAGACGTACATCAAGCATCATTGTCACTCTTTGCTTACGCTTCAGGCTTGTTGAACTTTATGCTGATTAAAGTGCTCGCTCCGGGTTATTACTCGCGTCAAGACACTAAAACGCCAGTGAAATACGGCATCATTGCGATGGTGACCAACATGGTATTTAATGCAATTTTTGCGTACTTCTATGGCTACGTTGGCTTGGCTATCGCGACGGCACTATCGGCATTTGTGAATATGGCACTGCTGTATCGTGGCCTGCACATCGCAGAGGTATACCAAATCACTAAGCGAACCGTCTTCTTTATTATACGTTTAGCTATTGCTGGCGCGGCGATGGTGGCGGCAATCTTATGGCAACTGGAAGATATGTCAGTATGGCTGGGCTGGAGCTTTGCTCACCGAAGCGCGGTGCTAGGGATGTTGATCGGTTTAGGAGCCGTAGTTTACCTAGTGGTTCTATTTTTAACTGGTGCGCGTTTAAAAGACCTAAAAGCTGGGACAGACTGAGGGTGATTAGTATATAATCCGTCAGTTTCACACAGTGTAAAGTAAAACAGAGGCAGAAAGCAGTATCCAATGGAACTGATTAGAGGCATTCACAATATCAACCCGCGACATCATGGTTGTGTGCTGACTATTGGCAATTTCGATGGTGTCCATAAAGGCCATCAACAAGTATTGCAGCAAGTGTCTGAGCAAGCGGACAGGCTATCCTTGCCTTCTGTTGTGATGACCTTTGAACCTCAGCCGATGGAGCTGTTTGCCAAAGACAAGGCACCTGCAAGGTTGACGCGATTACGCGATAAGTTCGTGCAATTGAGTAAGCTCGATATTGACCGCTTACTGTGTGTCAATTTCAATCGCCATTTTGCAAGTTTAACCGCGGAAGAGTTTATCCGTGACTTGTTGGTCGAGCGTTTGGGTGTTAAGTTTCTTGTCGTTGGTGATGATTTCTGCTTTGGCAAAGGCCGTACAGGTAACTTTGCAATGCTGCAGGAAGCAGGGGAAAAATACGGCTTTGATGTCGTAAGTACCCAGAGCTTTTGTTTACAACAATTACGTGTCAGCAGTACGGCTATCCGTCAAGCGCTGGCGCGTGACGATTTGCATTCCGCGCAACAGATGCTGGGAAGAAACTACAGCATCAGCGGTCGTGTTTCTCACGGAAGAAAGCTAGGTCGAACCATTGGGTTCCCTACTGCAAATATTCCTTTGAAACGCTGTGTTTCTCCGGTTTCCGGAGTCTATGTTGTTCAAGCGCTTGGCTTAGGAAATAAGCCAGTTGGTGGTGTTGCTAATATTGGTCAAAGACCAACCGTCAATGGTGTTCGCCAACAGTTAGAAGTGCACTTATTCGACTTTCATGCCAATTTATATGGCAAGCAACTAGAAGTGGAACTTTTGCATAAACTTCGAGATGAGCAAAAGTTTGAGTCGTTTGAAGCACTTAAACAACAAATCGAATTGGATGCTGAAGCAGCAAGGGTGTGGCTGCGTCAGCTTAAGCGTTGAGCGGTTTATTCCACCGTTCAACATAATGTCTAATTTTCGCCCAATATAACGGAATTAAGAATCGATGAGTGAGTATAAAGATACCCTGAACTTACCTGAAACAGGGTTTCCAATGCGCGGCAACCTGGCCAATCGTGAGCCAGAAATGCTTAAGCGTTGGTACAAAGAAGATCTTTACGGTGAAATCCGTAAAGCTAAGAAAGGCAAAAAGTCATTCGTATTGCACGATGGCCCTCCTTACGCAAATGGTGACATTCATATTGGTCACGCACTAAACAAGATTCTTAAAGACATTATTATTAAATCCAAAACACTTTCAGGTTTTGACGCACCTTACATCCCAGGCTGGGACTGCCACGGTCTACCAATCGAATTAATGGTAGAGAAGAAAGTAGGTAAGCCAGGCCAAAAAGTGACAGCAGCGGAATTCCGCGAGAAATGTCGTGAATACGCAGCAGGTCAGGTTGAAGGTCAGAAAGAGAGCTTCAAGCGTCTTGGCATCATGGGTGAGTGGGACAAGCCATACCGCACTATGGATTTCGCAACTGAAGCGAACATTATTCGTGCTCTTGGTAAGATCGCAAGCAATGGTCACCTGCTAAAAGGTTTCAAACCTGTTCACTGGTGTACAGACTGTGGTTCTGCTCTTGCTGAAGCGGAAGTAGAATACAAAGATAAAGTATCACCATCTATCGACGTTCGTTTTAAAGCGGCTGACGAAACAGCACTGCTATCTAAATTTGAACTGACAGAAGGTCATGAAGGTCACGGTGACGTATCTATCGTTATCTGGACAACAACACCTTGGACACTGCCTGCAAACCGCGCAGTATGTCTACGTGATGATCTAGAGTACGTGCTTATCCAAACAGAAGGCGACAACGCTGAGCGTATCATCGTTGCTGCTGAGCTAGCGAAAGACGTAATGGACCGTGCGGGTGTCGAGCACTTCCACAACCTTGGCTTTGCTAAAGGTGCGGACCTAGAGCTTTCTCAATTCCAACACCCATTCTACGATTTCACTGTACCGGCGATCCTTGGCGATCACGTTACGACTGATTCAGGTACTGGTGTTGTTCACACTGCTCCTGGTCACGGTCAAGAAGACTTCGCGGTTGGTAACAAGTACAACCTAGAAGTAGCAAACCCAGTTGGCTCAAACGGTGTTTACCTACCAGATACAGAGCTATTTGCTGGTCAGCACGTATTTAAAGCGAACGATGCAGTAGTAGAAGTACTAAAAGAAAAAGGTGCACTACTACACCACCACGCTTACGAGCACAGCTACCCACACTGTTGGCGTCATAAGACTCCAATCATCTTCCGTGCTACACCTCAATGGTTCGTTTCTATGGATCAAGCTGGCCTACGTGCTAAAGCATTAGAGTCAATCAAGAATGTAGAGTGGATGCCTGAGTGGGGTCAAAGCCGCATCGAAGGTATGATCGAAGGTCGCCCTGAGTGGTGTATCTCTCGTCAACGTACTTGGGGTGTGCCAATTGCTCTGTTTGTTCATAAAGAAACAGCAGAACTTCATCCAAACACGCTAGAGCTGATCGAGAAAGTCGCGAAGCTGGTTGAAGAGAAAGGCATTCAAGCATGGTGGGATGTCGATGCAGCTGAACTACTAGGTGCTGACGCTGACCAATACGAAAAAGTGCTAGATACGCTAGACGTATGGTTCGATTCAGGTGTCACTCACTTCTCTGTTGTTGATGCTCGTGAAGAGTACAACGGCAATAGTGCAGACCTATACCTAGAAGGTTCTGACCAACACCGTGGTTGGTTCCAGTCTTCTCTAATTTCATCTATCGCGATGAAAGACGAAGCGCCTTACAAACAAGTACTGACACACGGTTTCGTGGTTGATGGTCAGGGTCGTAAGATGTCTAAATCTATCGGTAACGTGGTTGCGCCAAAAGACGTAACTAACAAGCTAGGTGCTGACATTCTTCGTCTATGGGTTGCTTCAACAGACTACACTGGTGAAGTTGCGGTTTCTGATGAAATCCTAAAACGTAGCGCAGATGCTTACCGTCGTATCCGTAACACAGCGCGTTTCTTCCTAGCTAACCTGAGCGGCTTCAACCCTGAAACAGACATCGTTCCTGTTGAAGAGATGGTTGCGCTAGATCGCTGGGCAGTTGGTCGTGCACTAGCAGCACAAGAAGAGATTGTTAAAGCATACGAAGAGTACAACACACACGGTGTAACTCAGCGTCTAATGCAATTCTGTTCAATCGAAATGGGCTCTTTCTACTTAGACGTAATTAAAGACCGTCAGTACACAGCAAAACGTGGCGGCAACGCTCAACGTAGCTGTCAGACAGCACTTTACTACATCGTAGAAGCGCTAGTTCGTTGGATGGCGCCAATCATGTCGTTCACTGCAGATGAAATCTGGAACGAAATGCCAGGCGAGCGCGACAAGTTCGTATTCACTGGTGAGTGGTTCGACGGTCTATTCGGTCTTGCTGAAGGTGAAGAGCTGAACAACGAATTCTGGACTGAGATCCAAGCGGTTCGTGGTGCAGTAAACAAACTTCTAGAAGATGCGCGTAAAGAGAAAACCATTGGTGGTGCACTACAAGCTGAAGTGACTCTATTTGCTGATGACACACTAGCGGCGAAGATCAACAAACTTGAAGATGAACTGCGCTTTGTTCTACTAACATCTGCTGCGAAAGTTAAGCCTCTAGGTGAGAAGACGGATGCAGCACAAGCGACGGATATCGAAGGCTTGTTTGTAGAAGTAGCAGCAGCTGAAGGCGAGAAGTGTGACCGTTGTTGGCACCACACGCCAGACGTAGGCACAATTGAAGGTCACGAGAAGATCTGTGGTCGTTGTGTGTCTAACGTAGACGGCGAAGGTGAAGTACGTAAATTCGCGTAATTGCCTAGAACGACTGAACTTTTTTTAAAATTAACAGCCCCAGTATTTACTGGGGCTGTTTGTAGGTAAAGTAATGAGTGAAAAAGCACTGACGTTAAAGCAATCTGGAGTTCGCTGGCTGTGGTTAGCAATTCTGGTATTTATTGCAGATATTGGCATCAAATTGGTGGTGATGGACAACATGGGCTACGGATGGGCAAACCGAATTGAGGTGTTGCCATTCTTCAACCTACTTTACGTTCATAACTACGGTGCCGCTTTCAGCTTCTTGAGCGATCAAGCTGGTTGGCAGCGCTGGTTATTTACAGGTATCGCGTTTGTTGTTACGGGTCTTTTGACCTACTGGATGAGTAAGCTTCCAGCAAAAGAAAAATGGAACAACATTGCTTATGCACTGATTATTGGTGGTGCAGTGGGCAACGTGTTTGACCGCGTCGTTCATGGCTTTGTTGTTGATTACCTAGACTTCTTCTGGGGTAACTACCACTGGCCAGCATTCAACCTTGCTGACATGGCGATCTGTATTGGTGCGGCAATGATTATTCTGGATGGCTTCCGTAAAAAAGACGCTGACAAGTAATCTTTTGCGGTATATCGAATAACCCTAAGCGTCGTCCATTGATTCGAGCGACGCTTTTTATTATGTTGGAGCGCCAATCAGCATATCAATATATAAAAAGACCAAGCTGACAGCGTAATAACCCAAGAACAAGGAAGCATTAACGTGACAACAATAACCAATGAATCGGTAGTAACCCTTCACTTTACGATTAAAATGAAAGACGGATCGGTTGCAGATAGTACTCATAACATGGGTAAACCAGCGAAATTTGTTATGGGTGATGGCAGCTTGAGTGAAAACTTTGAGCAGTGCTTGATAGGCCTCGAAACAGGCGCACAAAAAGCGATTGAGCTAAAGGCAGAAGACGCGTTTGGTATGCCAAACCCTGATCATATTCACTATATGGATCGCACTAAATTTGTAGGTGATGCAGAAGTGGAAGTTGGTACAATCATGGCCTTCAGTGGCCCTGATGGCATGGAAATCCCGGGCATTATTACAGAAATTGCAGGCGATTCAGTCACTGTGGACTTCAACCATCCTCTAGCGGGACAAGACGTGACTTTCGAAGTTGAAATTTTGTCAGTAGAATAGCGAACCAAATAAAAGATAACTTCCATGAGCAATGAAATGAAAATCCTGTTAGCTAACCCACGTGGTTTCTGTGCTGGTGTTGACCGCGCGATTAGCATCGTAGAGCGTGCGCTAGAGATGTATCAGCCACCGATTTATGTGCGTCATGAAGTGGTGCATAACCGTTTTGTGGTTGAAGGTCTAAAACAGCGTGGTGCTATCTTCGTTGAAGAACTGCACGAAGTGCCAGACAACAACATTGTGATTTTTTCTGCTCATGGTGTATCGCAGGCAGTTCGTCAGGAAGCCAAGCTGCGTGATTTGACCGTATTTGACGCAACGTGTCCCCTAGTAACCAAAGTGCATATGGAAGTGGCGCGTGCGAGCCGTCGTAATATGGAAGTGGTTCTGATTGGTCACGCAGGTCACCCTGAAGTCGAAGGTACGATGGGGCAATACGCCAGTGAAACCGGTGGTATGTACTTGGTTGAAACTCCAGCCGATGTTGAGAAACTGAAGGCGATTGTGAAAGATCCATCCGATCTTCATTACGTAAGCCAAACGACGCTTTCTGTCGATGAAACTGCCGATGTTATCGAAGAGCTACGCCGCGTGTTCCCAGATATCCAAGGTCCACGTAAAGACGATATCTGTTATGCGACACAAAACCGCCAAGATGCCGTACGTGAATTAGCTGGTGACGTAGATGTGATGGTTGTGGTGGGTTCTAAAAACTCATCAAACTCTACACGTCTTAAAGAGCTAGCTGAAAAGCTAGGGACACCTGGCTACTTAACCGACTGTCCGGAAGATATCAAACCTGAGTGGTTCGAAGGCAAAACAAAGGTCGGCGTGACTGCGGGAGCATCTGCTCCGGAAGAGCTCGTTAATCAGATTCTAGAGCGAATCAAAGAACTCGTTGGTGCCGAAGCGGTTGATGAAGTACTTGGCCGTGAAGAGAATATGTTCTTTGAAGTACCTAAAGAACTGCAAATCAAGCAAGTGGATTAGTCTCCATTTATCGAATATTCAAAAGGCGACCTGTGGGGTCGCCTTTTTTACATCTCTCTTAACTCATTTAGGTAATCACGAATTTGGTCTTTTCCTAAACCATCGATAATCATATCAGACACCTTCGTGATTCTTCGCTCAAGCGATTGAGCAACCTTTTCGCAATGTGCGTACATGTCTTCATCAGAACCATCGGTCGGAAAAGCATCAACTTGCCAGTTTACTCGAACACCACCTGCAAGCCACTGAGGAGCGGTTTCTTGATGTAAAGAATCACAGAGAATAATAACGATGTCGGGAAGAAACTGAGTTCGCTCCTCCCATGAATGCGTGTGGATATGCGGAATGGGGAGTTGGTGGTCATCTAAGTATTTTTGCACCAATGGGTGCACCTTGCCTGTGGGATGTGAGCCTCCACTGGTGACACTAAAATCTACTGGCAGGATATTGGTTGCGATTGACTCCGCGAGGACGCTTCGTCCAGCGTTGTGCTTACATATGAATAAAACTTTATACATCATCGCCTCGTCTTTTCAGAGCGTCCTATTTATACGCTAGCGGAAACTCAGCGATGATGTGTGAAGTTTTTGTGTTAGTGGCTAATGCCGAGCATCTCTTTGAGCACCTTTAAGTAGCGGCGGCTTACTGGTATCTCAAAGCCTGTTTTGGTAATGATTTCCGCTAACCCATTTTCCAGTAACTTGATTTCGCTAATCGCTTTAATACTGACTAAGTATTGACGATGGCAGCGGACTAGAGGGGTTTTCTCTTCCAACGTTTTTAATGTCAGTTGGGTGCTCGCGGTTTGGCTGGTGGAGCGTACATGCACGCCGCTGATATCACTGTAAGCACATTCCACCGTGTCGGTGGCCATGATAACGATGCGGTTGTGTCCGATGCACGGTATCTGATCCAACGTGTCAGGTGTAATAGCAGACAGTTGTTGCGTTAGGGCGGATTGGCTAATGACTTTGTTGAGTCGTTTGACCGTTTTAGTTAACCGGCATGGGTCGACAGGTTTGAGCAAGTAATCAAAGGCATTGTCTTCAAATGCTTGAATCGCATACTGATCATAAGCCGTGACAAAAACCACATAAGGCATGGTTTCTGGATCAAGCATCCCAAGTAATTCAATCCCCGTGACTTGAGGCATTTGGATATCGAGAAACACCACATCAGGCTTGAGTTCATTGATTTTTTTTAGGCCAAGGATTGCGTTTGAGGCATCGCCCACGACCTCAACTTGGCCTGTTTCATCCAGTAACTCTGCTAGCTCTTCACGAGCAAACTGTTCATCATCAATGACGAGTGCGGTTAACATCCAACATTACCTTTATTGCTTCAGCGTGCTTTTATGATTTTGGGGGAATGATAAAGCTCATTTTAGTAAATTGATGTGGCTCGCACGTAATTTTTAGCGCTGCATCACGTCCAAATTGATTAGTGAGACGTTTGTCGACAATTTCTAAACCGAGCCCTGAGTGGTTTTCTTTTGGCGGTTCAAAACTGCCTGCGTTGTCTTCGACGGTAATCAAGTGACCTTGTGGGTGTGCTTCGCTGTATATATGAACTTTACCACCTTCAAGCATGTTTGAAATGCCATGCTTAATGGCATTCTCAACCAAAGGCTGGAGTGTAAAGCTTGGTAATTTGATGTCCAGCAATTCAGGTTGAATATCGATTTCAACCTCTAAGCGGTCCGTAAAACGCGCTTTTTCGATGCTCAAGTACGAGTTCACATGTGCAAGCTCTTCCTTTAACGTCACGGTATTAATGTTCTGCTTTAAATTGCTGCGGAAGAAGTGCGATAGATTTTGGATTAGCTCGCGCGCTTTGTCAGGGTCACGACGAGTAATCGCACTAATAGTATTGAGTGCATTAAACAAAAAGTGTGGATTCACCTGAGCGTGAAGCAATTTTATTTCTGCTTGGGCGAGTAAGGCTTGTTGTTGTTGGTAATCGCCATAAAGGATTTGGCTAGATAGAAGCTGGGCTATTCCTTCCGCCATCGACATGTTGGCCGTCGAGAACAATTTACGCTTCGGTTCATACAGCTTTATGGTACCAATGACCTCTTTCCCTGCACGCAGTGGGATGATCAGCGCAGATCCGAGCTTGCAATCTTTTGCAATGGAGCATTGGTATGGACGCTCCGCACCATCAAGATAAATGATGTCGTTTTTCTCCATGGAGTCTAATGTGCTTTGCGATGAAATCGGCGTGTTCGGTTTATGGTGATCATCGCCAATGCCCACAAACGCCAAGATCTTTTCTTGGTCAGTAATCGCGACAGCGCCCACTTTGGTTTCTTCGTAAATAATACGTGCGATTTTCTCTGCGTTTTCGGTGTTGAAGCCGTTGCTTAGAATTCCCACTGAGCGATCAGCAATGGTGAGCGCTCGACGCGAAAACGTCGCAGAAAACTTTTCAAAGATTGCTTTTCTGTCTTGCAGGATACTCATGAACAACGCTGCACCAAATGAGTTCGCGATGATCATAGGCGCTGCAATAGCGGACACCAGTTCATAGGCTTGATCAAAAGGTTTCGCGACGGCGAGCAGCAAAATCATTTGCACCACTTCTGCAACAAACGTGACGCTGAATACGACGCTTGGATTAAACAGCAATGCGCCTTTATTTCGCTTGATAAGGTAAACGTGGAGCAAGCCACCAATTACGCCCTCGGCGGTGGTTGAAATTGCGCAGGCTAGGTCAGTAAAGCCACCAAGAGAGTATCGATGGATGCCACCAGTAAATCCGACGGCGAAACCTACAACAGGTCCACCAAACAGCCCGCCCATAACTGCGCCGATCGCACGAGTATTGGCAATGGCATCGTTGATGTGCAGACCGAAATAGGTGCCGAGAATACAAAAGCCAGAGAAGAGTACGTAACAAATTAGGCGGTGGCTTAAGCGCGAAGAAATACTCAGCAAAGGTAAGATGATTGGCGTTTTACTTAGCATGTAAGCCAAAACTAAGTACACACACATCTGTTGTAAAAGGGAGATGACCAGTTCCATAGTGAACCTAACCTAGAATCAATGTTGTTATTGTATACCTAAGTAACCTCAAGATGCTTGGCTCAGATAGATAAGAACAGCTAAGTAAATGATGCTGTGCTTTCTGAGTCTTAAAGTGACTTGGGTATAAAACAAAAAGAGCCTGCAATTGGCAGGCTCCTATCTTAGTCACTCAGATGTGACGAGTATTACGCTGTTTCTGATACGGCTTGTGGTTTCTCTTCGTCAGCCAGTTCAGTTTCACCTTTACCCTTAGAGGTTTTGATAACGTAACCTGTCACAGCTAGGGCAAACACAATACCTACGATAGTTGATAGTTGCATTGGCAGACCAAAACCTAGCGAGCTGTTGTTTAAGATGAACGTGACACATACCGTGGTCATGAAGATAGCTGGGATAGTGGTAATCCAGTGCAGCTTGTTGTGACGCAGTAGGTAAGCGGACGCAGTCCAAAGCATCATTACCGCTGTTGTTTGGTTTGCAAAACCGAAGTAGCGCCAGATAATGCCGAAGTCTACTTGAGTTAAGATACCGCCGATAACGAACAGTGGAAGTGCCATCAGTAGACGGTTACGTAGCGTTTTTTGTTCCATGTTGAAGTATTCAGCAAGGATCAAGCGGCTTGAACGGAACGCTGTATCGCCAGACGTAATTGGTAGGATAACCACACCCAGGAACGCAAGGATACCACCGAACACACCTAGCAGACCAAATGATGCGCTGTATACCACGTTACCAGGGCCACCGTTTTTCACAGCTTCTGATAGAGCGTCTAGAGAGCCGAAGAAAGACAGAGCGATAGCACACCAAATTAGCGCGATAACACCTTCACCAATCATTGCACCGTAGAATACGAAGCGACCGTTTTTCTCATTTTCCATACAACGCGCCATCAGTGGAGACTGAGTCGCGTGGAAGCCAGAGATAGCACCACATGCGATAGTGATGAACAATGCAGGCCATAACGGCATGTCATTTGGGTTGAGGTTAGAGAACATGTCCGAAACTTGGAAGTCACCCATTACTGTGTGTTCGCTAGAGAAAGCAACGGCTGTCATTAGGCCAACAGACATAAAGATAAGTAGGGCGCCAAACAGTGGGTAGAAACGACCAATGATTTTATCGACAGGAACAATCGTCGCAATGATGTAGTAAGCAAAGATAGCAATAACCATTGTAGTCATGCTTACGCTCAAGCTTGTTTGATCATTGATGAGGTTAGTAATCATGCCAGCAGGGGCTGAAACGAACACTACGCCAACTAGAAGCAATAGGACAATGGCAAAAATATTCATAAAGTGTTTTGCGCCATTACCTAGGTAGCGACCTGTAATGGTAGGTACAGATGCACCGCCGTTACGCACTGAAAGCATGCCTGAGAAGTAATCGTGTACTGCACCAGCAAAAATACAACCGACTACAATCCAAAGCATCGCCGCAGGACCGTATAGTGCCCCCATGATCGGGCCAAAAATTGGACCAACACCTGCGATGTTAAGTAGTTGAACTAGGTAAACTTTCTTTGTTGACATTGGAACGAAGTCAACACCGTCCGATTTGGTGTGAGCTGGCGTTTGGCGTTTTTCATTGATGCCGAAAATCTTCTCGACGAAAGCGCCGTAGATGAAGTATCCGCCGATTAGGGCTGCGACACAGGTTAGAAACCACATCATAGCAATTGTCCTTGGTCTTAGTTGGGTAGGGTAATTTTTTAATCTCAGGATGCATGTTATGCGTCACTTGTGTTAAATGCATTCGGTTAGTAGATGAGTGGTCGAATAGAGCACTGAGTGGTCGATATGCTGCTTGAGCGGTTTTTAAAAATGGCGAAAGGTTGATGACAGTCTTGAGCGGCTGATTTGAGTCATCAGTGGTTAAATCTGCAAGCTCAGCGGCAAGCGCCAATAATTAGTGGTAAGCTTATTTTTGAAAACAATTACTTAAGGAAGAACCATGAAAAAGGTAACGGTAGGTCTGGCACTGGCTTTACTTGCAGGATGCACAGCAACGACAGCAGATCTTGCCAAGTCGGGAGATTGGCATCAGATCGGATATCAAGATGGCATAACCGGACACACATCGCGCACGATGAGCGAGCTTCGTGAGTTGGGTAGTGTTAAGCAAAGTGACTACGACCAAGGTTATTTAGAAGGTTTACGTGAGTACTGTAATCCTGCTTTTGCGTATCAAATGGGGTTATCTGGTCAGTATTACGAAGGGGTTTGTGAAGGTACTGAGCAAGCGCAAAAATTCCGCATGGAATGGCAACGTGGTTGGAATGAATACTCAAATTAATAGTCAATAAAGCCGTTGTTACACTGTCTGCATCACCTAAATGTGGCAAAATTCTCCTTATTAAACTATGTTCATATTGCTTGATAGTGAGCACAGAAAAAAAGGAATCACATTATGTCAACGCAAATGGCTGGTGGCTGGAGTCCATTTCATGAACTCACAGCAGAGAATAAAGAAGTATTTGCTAAAGGTATCGAGGGGTTTGTCGGTGTCAAATACTCCCCTTTGGTTGTGGCTACTCAAGTCGTAGCCGGACAAAACTATGCGTTTTTCTGTAATGCAGAAGTTGTCTACCCTGGAGCACAACCATACCCAGCAATGGTTCATATGTTCAGCGACCTTGAAGGTAAAGTCGGTATTACTCACATTGAACGATTGAACTACTAAATTAAGCCATAAAAGGCGCCTGACTTTTAAATAAGTGAGGCGCTTTATTGATTAAGATTGATTAGCTTGCGCGATCACGACTTTTCTTAAATATCCTTGTTTGGCTTTCAGTTGCTCAGTCGCGCTTTCTTTATCCAGCCCGGTTAAAATCATCAAAATAGCTAACTTGGCGTCGTAGTCCGTTTCTTTGAGAGCCGTTTTAGCCTCTTGGTTAGTACAATCTGTTGCTTGCATAACAATACGAGCCGCTCTTGCAACTAGCTTTGCATTCGTCGCTTTCACATCTACCATTAAGTTCTGATAACTTTTGCCCAGGCGAATCATGCTTGCGGTAGTGAGCATGTTCAGTACGAGTTTTTGTGCTGTCCCTGATTTTAAGCGAGTGGATCCCGTTAACGCTTCAGGTCCAACAACGGGGCTAATCGCAATATCAGCAATATCTGCAATCGGAGAGTCAGGGTTACAAGATAGTGCTACAGTGGTGGCACCAAGCTTGTTCGCATACTCTAAGCCACCAATCACGTAAGGTGTTCGTCCACTTGCCGCAATACCAACGACGACATCGCGTTGTGTTAGCATATTCTCTTTAAGATCTTGCTCGCCTAATGTAGGGTCGTCCTCCGCCCCTTCTTTTGCACGGAACATTGCCTCTTTTCCACCGGCAATAATACCAACGACCATCTCTGGATCTGTGCCAAAAGTTGGTGGGCATTCTGAAGCGTCCAAAACGCCAAGTCGACCACTGGTACCCGCACCGATGTAAAACAACCGACCTCCGACCTTAAATGCTTCCGTGATCTTATCAACGGCTTCAGCGATCTCAGGCAACACTTTTTCAACGGCAAGAGGAACGAGTTTGTCCTGTTGGTTGATGCGTTGAACAATATCGAGAGAAGGCAGCAAGTCGATGTCCATGGTGTCTGGGTTTCGCCCTTCAGATACCAGATGGGATAAAGCTGCGATAAGTGCATCGTTCGTCATAATGAATTAAGCCTTTTTGTTTAGGATATATTGCCCTTAATTTTTTGAATAGAGTACACCCAGTGAAGCGAGACGACTTGCCCCCGTAACTTCCGGTAAGTTGCTAGGGAGGCCGTGAATATGGCGCTGCGCAAGCCAAGCAAACGCCATTGCTTCCATGTAATCGCCATCAACACCTTTTTCTGCCGTTGTCGCAACGCTCCATTGTGGCAATAACTTAGCTAGTCGCTGCATCAAAAGCGGGTTTCTTGCTCCACCGCCACAGACTAATAGTTGAGGTGTGATGCCATGAGAAAACTTGTCGACTTCGTTGGCAATGGTAATTGCAGAATACTCGCAAAGTGTACGTTGTACGTCTTCGATTGGTAAATTGTGATGGGCCAGTTGTTGATGCAGCCAGTCAATATTGAACAGTTCTCGCCCGGTACTTTTAGGGGCAGGCATGGCGAGGTAAGCTTCTTTGAGTAATTGAGTCAACAAAGTAGCGTTTACCGTTCCTTTAAGTGCAAATTGTGCATCTTCGTCGAAGCTTTGCCCAGTATGCAGCGCACACCATGCGTCCATCAACATATTGCCCGGGCCTGTGTCATAGCCAATGACTGGTTGTTCTGGATGCAGTACCGAGATATTGGCAATGCCTCCAATGTTAAGCACCACAATTGTGGAATCCTGCATCGCAAAAATGCTTTTATGGAAAGCAGGGACGAGTGGGGCACCTTGTCCACCTAGCGCCATGTCTTTACGACGAAAATCCGCTACCGTATCAATGCCTGTCTTGACTGCGATAATGTTTGCATCGCCCAATTGAGTGGTAAACGGCAAGTTTCCGGTAGGCTGATGGAACACTGTTTGACCGTGATTACCAATCGCACGAATTTGCTCTGCGACGTAGCCAGACTTATTGAGTAGCTGTAACACAGCATCTGCAAATAGGTGGCCGAGCTGGTGGTCAAGTTCACCTATGGTTTTTAAATTTGTTGCTTGACCGGTACAAACAGATAACAGCATGTCTTTTAGCGCTGCGGGCATTGGGTAGTCGTCGTGCGCAATCAGACGAACATGCTCATCGCTTATTTCAACTAGAGCGGTATCAACGCCATCCATACTCGTTCCAGACATCACACCAATGTACAGTTCGTTAAATTTCATAGCCGATCTCGTCAATTCTTCATTCACTTATTGTAAAGCAAATCTGAAGCGAATAACCTCATCGAATACGAGATATTCAGCCGATTTTGAGGAGAAAACATGGGACCGTTATGGGTTGACGTTGCGGGGTATGAACTGACCGCTGAAGACAAAGAAATCTTGGAGCATCCTACGGTTGGTGGCTTAATTCTATTTGCTCGCAACTATCATGATAGCGAACAGCTTCAAGCACTTACTCAATCCATCCGAAAGGCGGCTAAGCGCCCGTTTTTGATCGGTGTGGATCAAGAAGGCGGCCGAGTGCAGCGCTTTCGTGAAGGTTTCTCATTAATTCCTGCTGCTGATGAGTACGCTAAACATCAAAATGGTGAAGAGCTTGCTCGTATGGGCGGTTGGTTAATGGCAGCAGAGCTGATTGCCCATGATATTGATTTAAGCTTTGCCCCGGTACTTGACCAAGGCCATCAATGTAAAGCGATCGGTAACCGCGCATTCGGTGAAGATGCCGACACCATTCTTCGCTATAGCACTGCATATATGCAGGGAATGAAGAGTGTTGGCATGGCAACGACAGGCAAGCACTTCCCTGGACATGGTGGCGTGATTGCAGACTCACATCTAGAAACACCATACGACGAGCGCAGTGATATTTTTGAACAAGATATGGCGATCTTCAAAGCACAAATTGATGCCGGTATTTTAGATGCCATGATGCCTGCTCACGTGATTTTCCCACATTATGATGCTCAACCAGCCAGCGGTTCTGAATACTGGTTAAAACAGGTCCTGCGTCAGCAATTGGGTTTTAAAGGTTTGGTTTTTTCGGATGATTTGACCATGGAAGGCGCTGCGATTATGGGCAGCCCAGCCGAGCGAGGTGCTCAAGCATTGAGAGCTGGTTGCGATATGTTGTTAATGTGTAATAAACGAGAAGCGCACGTTGAGGTATTAGACAACTTACCGGTTTCAACCGTGCCACTCGCGGATGGATTACTGAAAAAACAGTCATTTTCTCCAAGCGAACTTAAGCTATCTCAAGAGTGGAAAGCGGCGAGTGAAGCGATGAAACGCTTGACTAGCTAAACCTCTTGTAAAAGATTCAAAACAGCGATGAGAAGCCAAAGTTAATTATGCTTTGGCTTTTTATTTGACTGTAAATTTTAATTTACACTAAATGTTTTTTATTATGTACGCTTGTTTTTCTTTTTTAGCCTGTTATCTTGTCGTTAAAGCTTAGTTGTCTCACCAAAGGTTTGGTTGGGTGTAAAAATAAATATACAGGTTAGAGTTATGCAGAAAAGTGAGTTGAGCAATATTAATATTATCGAAGAACAGGTTCTTATTACTCCGGAGGAACTAAAAACCAAGCTTCCTTTGAGTGAAAAAGCACGTCGCTTTATTCAAGAGTCTCGTCAAACTATCGCTAATATTATTCACAAGAAGGATCACCGCCTGCTTGTTGTATGCGGTCCATGTTCTATCCACGACGTGGAAGCGGCGAAGGATTACGCAAAGCGACTTAAAGCACTCTCTGAACAACTAAGTGACCAACTGTATATTGTTATGCGTGTTTACTTTGAGAAGCCGCGCACCACGGTCGGCTGGAAAGGCCTGATCAATGACCCACACCTAGACGGCAGTTTCGATATTGAACACGGTCTGCATGTTGGACGCGAACTTCTGGTGGAGTTGGCAGAAATGGAAATCCCGCTCGCGACTGAGGCTCTAGACCCAATTAGCCCACAATACCTGGCGGATACTTTTAGCTGGGCTGCAATCGGCGCACGTACGACGGAGTCACAAACTCACCGTGAAATGGCAAGCGGCCTGTCTATGCCAATCGGTTTTAAGAATGGCACCGATGGCAGTTTGGCAACCGCAATTAACGCGATGCAAGCTGCGTCCTCTAGCCACCGTTTTATGGGAATTAACCGTGAGGGACAAGTCGCACTGTTGACCACCCAGGGCAATGCTAATGGACATGTGATCTTACGTGGCGGCAAGCAAACTAACTACGATTCGGTATCCGTCACTGAGTGTGAGCAGGAGATGGCGAAATCTGGTCTTGATGCTTCATTAATGGTGGATTGCAGTCACGCCAACTCACGTAAAGATTACCGTCGCCAGCCATTAGTCGCGGAGGATGTGATTCATCAAATCCGTGAAGGCAATAAATCTATTATCGGTCTTATGATTGAAAGCCATATCAATGAAGGAAATCAATCTTCTGACTTAGCTCTTGAAGAGATGAAATACGGTGTATCTATCACTGACGCATGTATCAATTGGGATTCAACTGAGGCACTATTACGTCATGCACATGAAGAGCTAGTGCCTTTCTTAGAAAATCGTCTAAAGGCTAATTAATACAGGATTTAAGGAACATCAATGGCAGTTGAACTTAACGCATTACGCGATCAGATTGATGCAGTCGACAAGCAAATGTTGGAGCTATTGGCTCAGCGTTTAGCGCTCGTAGAGAAAGTTGGGGAAGTAAAAAGCGAACATGGTTTGCCAATTTATGCTCCAGACCGCGAAGCGGCGATGTTAGCTTCTCGTCGCGCTGAAGCTGAAAAAATGGGAATTCCTCCACAGCTTATTGAAGATATTCTGCGTCGAACAATGCGTGAGTCTTATGCCAGCGAGAAAGATTCCGGTTTTAAGTGTTTGAACCCTGATTTACGCTCAGTTGTTATTATTGGTGGTAATGGTCAATTGGGTGGCCTGTTTGGGCGTATGTTCAAATTGTCGGGCTACCAGGTCAAAGTTCTCGGTAGTAAAGACTGGGATCATGCGGATGAGATTCTAGACAACGCGGGTTTAGTCGTGGTCACGGTGCCGATTCATCTAACGGAAGGGGTGATCGAAAAACTGGGGAACTTGCCGCAAGACTGTATTCTGTGTGACCTGACTTCTATCAAATCGAAGCCTCTGCAAGCAATGTTGAATGTGCATCAAGGTCCTGTGGTTGGTTTGCACCCAATGTTTGGCCCAGATGTTCCGAGCCTTGCCAAGCAGGTTATTGTGTATTGTGATGGCCGTGGTCACGAGCATTACCAATGGCTATTGCAACAGTTTGGGATTTGGGGCGCAAGCTTGTGCCAAATCGATGCACAAGAGCACGATCATGGCATGACGTTGATTCAGGCGCTGCGCCACTTCACGTCGTTTGCTTACGGTATGCACCTTAGCAAAGAGAATCCGAACATCGATCAGTTGTTGAAGTTAAGCTCGCCAATCTACCGCCTTGAATTGGCGATGGTGGGACGACTGTTTGGTCAGGATCCGAACTTGTACGGTGATATCATTTTCTCTTCTCAAGAGAATATCGATATGATCAAGCGATTCCATCAGCGTTTAGGTGATGCAGTAGCGATTCTGGATAGCAGAGACAAAGCGCGATTCATCGAAAGCTTTAAGCAGGTGAGTGATTGGTTTGGTACTTATTCTCAACAATTTATGAATGAGAGCCAAAACTTACTCAAACAGGCGAATGATAATATTCATCGCGGCTAATCACGGGTCATTTAGCCGTGCAGAGTCCGAAACAAAAAGAGCAGCGTAAGCTGCTCTTTTTCGTGTTGATGGACAAATCAGTTCGTCGCAGTATTACTCGTATCTTCACTTGATACTGTGTTGATACTGGTATCGCGATAGGGTGAATTGGTTAAATTGACTTGTAGGCGTACAACGTTATCAATCAATTGAACCAAAGGTCCCCATTTCACTTTTTTCTCTTTTTCAAAGACGTCATTGAAGTTTTCTGGCGTCCACTCCATTAAGTATTGAGGGTTGAGTGCTCGTCCGAGGAAGCGTACTTCATAGTGCAAGTGTGGCCCTGTGGAGTTGCCAGAGTTACCGCATTGAGCAATGATGTCGCCTTTACTAACAAACTGACCGCTTTTCACTTTGAAGCGTTGTAGATGAGCAAAGGAGCTCATAAAGCCAAATGAGTGACGAATGGTGACATAGTTACCATAACCACGATTGCTCGGGCGAACGGTTTCCACCACACCGTCAGCCGGTGCCAGGATCTCTTCTCCTCTTTTACAAGTCAGATCGATACCAGTATGAACATGCCTCTTACCTGAAATCGGATTAATACGACTGCCGTAAGAAGAAGAAATACGTTGGTATGTGACTGGGCTGTCATTTGGTATCAAACGGAACATCGTCGCGCGAACAGCAGAATCGATAGCGGCTGCGTCAATTCGCTCCTCTAACCCCATGCTGTTCTCATCGATCATCAACTCTTCGTCTGCGAGACCTAAAACCGATTCAACGTCGAATACCCGTTTGCCCAATAGCTGAATTTGATTGTTTTTGTCCGTCAAAGACTGGGAAAGCGAATGATTGGTATCAAGCTGTTCTTCGTAAAGAGCCGTCACTTCGGCCTTTTCACTTTCCAGTTTGGCGATGATTTGCGTTAGTTCGTCTTTATTGTGCATCTGCTGCTGATTAAGGTACCACGCGCCACCAACGACGGCGGGTAATGCCAATACTGAAGCAAATACTGCTAGGACCGAACTGCGGCCCAAATAGAACTGCTGATCGCCGTCTTTCGTCGGGATCTGCATGATGATTTTTTTAGACATAGTTATTGTTACTTAAATAGGCGTTCATTTATTTTTCTCCTAAAAACCAGAGAGGTGCTCTAACTCTCGATTCAGAAGGTCGTTATTGCCTACATTCAATTCTATAAATCGTTTTAGTTGGCTAATGCTTTCGATGTCTATCTTAGCGATCTTCAACCTAATCTCACACTTAGAGAGATCCACAACTTGCGCTTTTAACGTAATCACTTGTTCGGATTGATCAAATGAAAAAGTCACATGGACTGGAAGGGTTGGATCCAAAGCCTCAGTCTCTTCCACTTTCATGAGTAAACCATGCAAGGAAAGATCTTGAATCCTAGCTTCAATTGCCAAGTCACGTTGTTCTATCTTAGCTGGAGCTTGATGGAGAATACGTGAAAAGCGTCGTCTCTCTGTCATATGAATATTCTCGTCAGGTCGTCAAACAGAATTGAATAGTATATCAATACGAACAAAAAATGTTCGATTGTTGTTTGAAAAGTGTCGAGGTCGCTACAGAGTGACGTAAGTGCTATGTCATGTTCTTAACGAACGAGACGGGCTAATGAGCTCTTTTTATAACAAAGAAAACAAAGGCCGCTATGATAGCGGCCTTTGTACAAATTACAATCAAACTTTGTGGGTTGCGATTACTTCGCAATACGCTTGTATTTGATACGGTGTGGTTCTGCGGCTTCAGGACCCAATGTTTTCTTCAACCAATCCATGTACTCTGTGTAGTTACCTTCGTAGAAGTTAACTTGGCCTTCGTCACGGTAGTCAATGATGTGGGTAGCGATACGGTCAAGGAACCAACGGTCGTGCGAGATAACCATTGCACAACCAGGGAACTCTAGTAACGCTTCTTCTAGAGCACGCAGTGTTTCAACGTCAAGGTCGTTGGTTGGTTCGTCGAGTAGCAACACGTTACCGCCCGCTTTAAGCAGCTTCGCAAGGTGGACACGGTTACGCTCACCACCCGATAGTTCACCAATAATCTTTTGTTGGTCACTGCCTTTAAAGTTAAAGCGTGAACAGTATGCGCGAGCTGGGATTTCGAAGTTGTTGATCTTAATGATATCAGCACCTTCAGAGATCTCTTGGAATACGGTTTTAGAATCGTCCATGCTGTCACGGAACTGATCGACAGATGCTAGTTTTACTGTATCGCCCATCTCAATTGTGCCCGAGTCTGGTTGTTCAGTACCACTTAACATCTTGAATAGCGTCGATTTACCTGCGCCGTTCGCACCGATGATACCAACAATCGCACCTTTAGGGATGCTGAATGACAGGTCATCAATCAGAACACGACCGTCAAATGACTTGGTCAGGTTCTTCACTTCAATAACCTTATCACCTAGACGCTCACCAGGTGGGATAAACAGTTCGTTGGTTTCATTACGTTTTTGGTGATCAGAGCTTTGTAGCTCTTCAAAGCGAGCCATACGTGCTTTTGACTTCGCTTGACGACCTTTAGGGTTTTTACGTACCCACTCAAGCTCTTTCTCGATAGTCTTTTGGCGAGCACTCTCTTGGGAGGCTTCTTGTTGTAGACGAGCGTCTTTTTGCTCCAGCCATGAGGTGTAGTTGCCTTCCCATGGGATACCTTCACCACGGTCCAGTTCTAAGATCCAGCCCGCAGCGTTATCTAGGAAGTAACGGTCGTGGGTGATGGCTACTACGGTACCTGTGTAATCCACTAAGAAGCGCTCTAGCCAAGCAACTGATTCTGCATCTAGGTGGTTGGTAGGTTCATCAAGCAATAGCATGTCTGGCTTAGAAAGTAGCAAGCGACAAATAGCCACACGGCGGCGTTCACCACCTGATAGGTGCGCAATTTTTTGGTCCCATTCAGGTAAACGAAGTGCGTTTGCCGCACGCTCAAGCGCATTTTCTAGGTTGTGGCCATCTTTCGCTTGGATAAGGGCTTCTAGCTCGCCTTGCTCTTTTGCAAGTGCGTCGAAGTCTGCATCTGGTTCAGCGTATGCTGCGTAGACTGCGTCCAAACGTTTCAGAGCGTCAGCAACGTCAGCAACCGCTTCTTCAACAACTTCACGAACGGTTTTTGATTCGTCTAATACTGGTTCCTGAGGTAGGTAACCTACGTTTAGACCAGGTTGTGGACGCGCTTCACCGTCGATATCCGTGTCGATACCTGCCATGATACGTAGCAGTGTGGATTTACCTGCACCGTTCAGACCTAAAACACCGATTTTCGCACCAGGGAAGAAGCTCAGAGAGATGTCTTTAAGAATTTGACGCTTAGGTGGCACAATTTTGCTCACCCGCGACATGGTATATACGTATTCAGCCATTGCCGATCGTTCCTAAATTAACTGTCATTCAAACCCATCATTTTATACCAAGTGCTTTGTTTTTGTTACCGCATTGCAAGAATTTCCCTAACGAATGGATTTCTTATTTTGAGCTGACCGGAAACTTACACGGTTAGGGTATACACTTTTGTTATTCGTTAAGAATGACGAAGTGTGTTCTATGCGAGTTAGAAACGCTTTGTCTCCATCGTCTTAAAAGTTTGACGAGTACAATTTTTAATACACAAAGTTGCTTTACATGGACATCTGCATTCTGTGTAAATAGATGCATGTGTGAAAATTGCCTTAACATCACATGAACTCTAACAAAACTAGGCTTTAGGGCAGTATATGTCTGGGGAAAATGACACAAATGAGATTCAACGTATCTGAATTGGCTAAAAAGGTATGCTGCGCCGCCGCGTTGTGTGCTATGAGTTTGAGTGCTAATGCCGCGCTGAGTTTGGAAAAGCAGCGCGAAGTATATGAGCAAGCTCAAGATTTATTAGATAAAAATGACATCGATGGATACCTTTCGATTCGTCCTAAAATTTCTAACTATCCACTAACGCCTTATGTGGATTACCGCACTTTTATTAGACAGTTACCGGAAAAGTCACCACAACAGGTAAACGAGTTTATTTCTGAGTACGAGTCTTTTCCATTTTCTCGTCGAGTTCGCGCTCCATACCTCAATCATCTTTATAAGCAAAAAGATTGGAAAACTATTACTGAGTTTCAAAAAGTCATTCCTAGTGGTGAGCGTTACCAATGTATTTTCTACGTCGCTCAGTTAAAGCAAGGCAAGAAAGTCGCGGCATTTAAAGGGGCTGAACATATGTGGTTACGTGGCATCAGCATTGCTGATGAGTGTGACCCATTATTTGCGGCATGGGACAAGGCGGGTGAGCGTACCGATGAACTGATTCTACAGCGTATGTTA
This sequence comes from Vibrio sp. 704, assembly GCF_033339295.1. Taxonomy (NCBI): domain Bacteria; kingdom Pseudomonadati; phylum Pseudomonadota; class Gammaproteobacteria; order Vibrionales; family Vibrionaceae; genus Vibrio; species Vibrio sp. 704. The sequence continues at coordinate 169,580 of NZ_JAWOUH010000010.1, forward strand.
CTGGCGTTTGATGCTCGTAATGGCGGTTTGATGAGTTACTTGCTCAAACTGCCTAAATCAGCGCAGGCAAAGCAACAAGCCAAAGAAATGAAAGCGTTGTTTGATAATCCTTCAAGTGTTGCGGAATTCGCGAAGAAAAAACCTGCGAATGATTTTAATCGAGCGCAAAGTGAATATGCGTTAGAAAAGTTGGCTCGTATGAACACTAGCCAAGCTCAAGGTGCGTACGATGTCGTCATTAAAGGACAGAAGTTTTCTCCAGAAAAAGCGCAAGAACTTGCCGACTATATTGCATTTCGATTGACTCGTACGGAGTCTGAGTCATTAGCTAAATGGCGCGATGATAAAACGAAAACCAGTCAGTACTTACCGTTGATTGAAACGCGCATCCGCTTAGCGATTCAAAATGCAGATTGGAAAGGCGTACAAGAGTGGATTGCTGTTCTAAATAAAGAAGAACAAGCCACGCTACGCTGGCAATATTGGCTTGGAAGAAGTGAAATTGCATTAGGTGATGACATCGCGGGGAAACAGCGTTTAGCAACTCTGCTTGGGCAACGAAACTTCTACAGTGTGGCTGCCGCCAATGCAATCGGACAATCAATCAAATACCCAACGCATACGGTTAAGCTGGATAAGAAAGTTGTTCAACCCTATCAAGACTCGCTAGCTCGTATCGAAGAGTTGATCGCGACGGATAAAATCGCAGCAGCGAAGAGTGAATGGGCACACTTACTGCGCCGCGTAGGGAAAGATGAAAAGGCGATGTTGGCGGCTTATGCATCATTTAAACGTTGGCATAACCTAACGGTGACCGCGAGTATTCAAGCGCAGATGTGGGATAATATCGAACTTAGGTTCCCAATAGCACACCGCTGGTGGTTTAACTTTTATGCGAAAAAGCACAACATTGATCCCATCACGATGATGTCTCTCGCTCGACAGGAAAGTGCGTTAGATGTTGAAGCCCGCTCTCCAGTCGGCGCTCGTGGTCTTATGCAGATTATGCCTGCGACGGCGAAGTACACGGCACGTAAATATAAGTTGAGTTATCAAGGTACGCAGGATCTCTACAATGTAGGAAAAAATATCGAAATTGGTAGCCATTATTTGCAAGGTTTATTAGAGGATTACGATAATAATCGTATTTTTGCTCTTGCTGCTTATAATGCAGGTCCTAACAGAGTAAAAACGTGGCGAGAGCGTACCCAAGGAAAAGTGGATGCTTATGCCTTTATTGAGGCAATTCCATTTAAAGAGACGCGCGGTTATGTACAAAACATCTTGATGTTTGAAACATACTATCGTGATCTTTTGGGTATCGATGGCGCGTTCTTGAATCAACATGAGATCAATACCAAGTATTGAGTGAGGTAACTTGATGTCGCACGAACCCGAGTACAAAGACTGGCAACAGATTATTGAGCTAATTCGAACAAGTATGGGCACCCAGCAAGATGACATGCTGTTAACTATGCTGATGTCACGTGATGAGAGAGAGTCATTAATATCACGCGTTAATATAATTAACGAACTTCTTAAAGGAGAATTATCTCAACGTCAGATCAGTCAGATGCTTGGTGTGGGCATTGCCACCATTACTCGTGGCTCTAACGAACTAAAGTCGAAATCTGATGAAGAAAAAGACAAGTTGAAAGTCTTGTTAGAACAAGTTGCGGTATCTAAGTAGACAGTATATCCAATTTGCTTTTAGGCCTTGGTGTTACAAGTGACTAAGATAACGTGTTACAAAGGGCGGAAATATCCGCCCTTTTTGCGTATCTAGAGACTAGGCTGAGTGTTATAAATTTGAAGGAAAGTGCTCAGGGTTTGTGAATGGAATTAAAGCCAGAATCAAGGCTTGGTGATAGACCGAGCTTCGAGTTAGCTGGTTTTGGGTTAGCAGGCTAATAGCGCCACCTTTCTGTTTGATGTTATCAGTACCAAACACTTCGTCCATTACATCTCCCAACTCATTCGCATCCTTGAGTTTTTCCAAGACTTTTGGCGGCAACATTAAGCTTGCAGAACGAGATTCACCGCGGTGAGTCTCTGATTCAACCACCATCCAAGCAAACGTCACGTTTGCTTCAATTCCCGCTTCGAGACCGACATAGTAATCCGCGTTTGGCATCTCTACTTTTGCGTTTTTAACGCGGTTTAGCGCACCACGATGAGTTTCTTCATTCGTCATGGGCTGATCTGCGACCTCACTAGGTACACTGATGCCAACGAAGTTGAACTCTTGATGCGGAAATGCATTACGAAATGCACTTTGAACTGCATTAATTTTGGCTGGGTTTAGCGATGCGATTACGACTTTTTGGGTTGCCATGATCTTTTTACTCACTGGTGTCTATTAACTCAATTTTACTTGCGTAGGCTTTACGTTCTCACTCGGGTAACAGCCTAATACTTTCAAGTGCTTAGTGATTTTTGTTAGCTCTTCAAGTGCCTGTTGCATTTCTGTCGAAGCAAGATGTGATGTCAAGTCTACGTAGAACATCTCTTCCCACGGGTTCCCCATAATTGGGCGTGATTCTAGCTTGGTCATATTGATGCCGTAACGTTGCAGCACTAATAGTGTTTCAACCAATGAGCCTGCCTCTTGGGAGGTCGACATGATCAATGTGGTTTTTGCTGGAATCTGAGTAGAAACTTCAACCGGTTTACGAGCAACCACGATAAAGCGAGTATGATTTTCGGTTTGGTTTGCGATGTTGCCTTGAATTGCTTGCAAGCCATATAGCTTACCGCTTGATGCACTACCAATTGCAGCCACATCATCACGATCCATCTCTTGGACTTTCTGCATTGCATCTGCTGTGCTCGCGCAGGACTCCAGCTTTACCCCTTTCATACGGCTTAAAAACTCACTGCACTGTTGGTGTGGCTGAGGGTGAGAATACAGCGTTTTAATATCTTCCAGACGAATGTCTTTTTTCGCAACCAAGCAGTGTTCGATTGGTTGAGTTAGCTCTCCAACGATGTAAAGCGTCGTGTGTTGTAGTAAGTCATACACTTCATTAATAGAGCCTGAGCTGGTGTTTTCGATTGGCAGAACGCCATAATCAGCATGGCCAGATTCAACCGTTTGAGTCACTTCTTTAAAGTGCTCGCAGTTGAGCTCGATAAGCTCCGTATTTTTACGACTGAAGTATTCGCGACTTGCCAAGTGCGAATAAGAGCCTTTGGCTCCTAAAAAAGCGACGCGAGCAAGTGGCTTACGGCTTTGCTGTGGGTTAACGAGATTTTGCAGATAACTTTGTTGAAGCAGAACTGAGTCTTCAATGATGGTATGGAAAAGCTTGGTGATGTACTGCGCGTCAAGTTCGTATTTATCTTGGCCATTAGAAATCAGCTTGACCAATAATTGCTGTTCACGGACGGCGTCGCGAACAGGCTTTGAGGTTTGTACTTTGCTTTTGGCTACTTCAATGCTGAGTTTACGGCGCTCAGACAATAAGCTGAGAAGTTGGTCATCCAACTCATTCAAGCGTAAACGAATTTCTTCGAGGGAAATAGGTTGGTCAGTCATCAATTCTTTCCTTATAAAAAAGCCTCCCGATTTGGGAGGCTTTCTGTTTGTTTTTGACTTTTCTTTCACAAACGAGTTCGCCCCTCCAACTATGGGAGGAAAAAGAAGTCAAAAATAAACAGTGAGGTTAAATGCATAAATAGTGCTTAATTTATGAGTGTTTAAACACAATAAGCAAGGCTGGGGAGAGCGTCAAGCAAAAAAATAGCGCCTTTCGGCGCTATTTCCTCAATCTGTTCAGTTTACTCTTCTTCTTCCACTAGCTCAGGCTTACTTGCACGTCGAGCTTCAGGTTTGTGGGTCAGCTTGTTCAATTGTCGTTCTAGTTTTTGCTCCACTTCGTTGATAGCTGCGTAAAGATCTTCGTGAGTTGCTGAGGCAATGAGCTGGCCTTTAGGAACTTTGATAACCGCTTCGAATTTTTTCTGTTTGTTTGGTTCCTCACTGAAAGTTGCTTGGCAACCAATTAGGTCTACTTGCCATTTCTCCAGTTTTTTAAATTTGCTCTCAATATGAGCTCGGATTGCAGAGGTGATTTCGATGTTTTTGCCAGTGATATTCATTGTCATAAGTGTTTTTCCTCTGTTGCATCCCTCATGGGTTGAGTTCAGATTACCGCTTTAAGCATAAAAAAATGTGATTCAGATCATTATTTTGCTCGGGTTTTTTATGATGAAAAATGAATGTGATCTCACTCAAGAACTTCTGAGATTTATCGTGAAATTGCTTGTTATCGGTTAGTAAATCCGTAGATTGGATAGAGTATTCAGCTGAAAACGGCCTCGTTTTTAGGGAAGTTTTACGGCCTAATATTTGAGGTGGTTAAAATTTAACTACACGTAACGTGTGATGACGATCACTGAGTCTTTCCAATGAATCCATTTAAAAAGCCGCTTACTGTACAAGCGGCTTTTTACTGTCTGGCATTTGGCTGACTTTTCGTAGCGGTATCATGAAAATGGGGTCTTTTGGGGCTAGTGAAACCCTTTCTAGACTTTTGACTTGGTCCAAACTTTCTAGTTGTTTGTATATTATGTAGTAGCGATTAATGCTTGTGACGTACCCAACCGTTGAGCTTAAACTTTTCCGCATAACGACTTCCACGTTATTAAACCAAACATTAGGATCGTAACCTTGTTGGGCTGCACGCTTACGAATACGCTCTACATTGCCGGGGCCCGCATTGTAAGCCGCCAATGTAAAGTAGAGTTTATTTTGTGCAGTAATATCAGGATCACTGAAGTACTGCTTACGCAAAAAAGCTAAGTATTTCACTCCAGCATGAATGTTGTTTTCTAATTGTCGAACATTTTTGATATTGATATTCGGATCTTGAGCGGTGCTGGGTAGGACTTGCATTATGCCAACGGCACCTCGGCTTCCAACTAGGTCGTTATTAAATCCTGATTCCTTGTAAGCGATTGCAGCGATCAGTAAATAGTCGATATCGTATTTCTCACCATAGCGTGAAAATAGCGCTGCGAGTTTTTCTAGTTGAGCAATTTTCTTAGGGTTAAGAGCTCTGTTCAACCATCCCGTGTTATCGATGTATTTACTGTAAATAACGTTACCGAGTAGTGTCCCAGAGCGAGACTTCTGGATGAACTTATTCACGACGGCTTTTAATTTGGGACTATTTTCTCGCATTGCCCAAGCAATTTTGCCATTTTTGCGGATAGGGATTTTTTTGTGAACCCGAATATCATCCATCACTTTCAGCCAAAGCTTGGCTTTATGGCTATCGAGAACAATGGCTTTGACGTAACCATTGTTGAGCATTCCGACCAGCTCATAATCTTGAAGTGTTTCTTCAATAAAGTGCACGATAACAGGCGGTAAGCCTTTTTTGTTTAGTTTCTTATTTAGTGTCTGAATGCTTTCAAAGTAGCTAGAGCTGGCGCGCACCCAAATCTCTTTGCCGCTCAGTTGTTCGATTTTCGTCATCGTTGGTGTGCTTTTGTTTGTCACTACCCACTCTTGAATGTCAGTGAGAATGGGTGAACTGAACTCCACTTTCTGTTTGCGCGTGTCGGTAATAGTCAGGTTGGCGACAACTAAGTCACCTGAACCGTTTTCTAAGGCTGGCAGTAGCTGGTCGCGGGCAACAGGAATAATTTGTACGTTAAGCTTTGGTTTGAGTTTACGAAGGTCTTTTTCGAAATGCGCCAGCAATTCCGCGCCTATGCCTTTTGGTGTGCCGCCCTCAATGTAGTAAAAGCCTAAATCAGCAGAAACTAAGACGCGCAGTACATTCTTCTCCTTGATGACATCGAGGTCCCCGGTATAAGGAGGCTGTTTGAGCGGCGAGATTTGCAGTGCGCAAACGGAAGCAGACAATAGGAGCAGCATAACTGCGCAAAGCTTAGATATCGTCACGTTCACATCCTTTTTATAAAGGGGGGAGGAGAACTTTAAGCATATGTGGAGCTAGGAAGATCATCAAGAAAGGGCTGAATACACTATTGAGAGTAATAAAAAACCGCCACGGTAAAAACGGTGGCGGTTCAGTTTAAAGCAAGTTCAATTACTTCACAGGGTTGAGCTCGATAAGCTTTTCAGTTCTTGCTACGGCGTCTTCCAAACCAAGTTGCTTGTAGGCCTCTAACTGGATAGTCAGTGACTTACGTGCAGCTTCTGTGTCTGGATACGCTTTTTGTAGCTCTTGGCTACGATTAATAGCAGCGACCCAAGCTTCACGGCGAAGGTAGAAGTCAGCAGTCGCTAAATCATAGTTCGCTAGACGGTTTTTCAGCGCGACCATACGTTTTTGTGAATCTTCTGCATATGGGCTATTCGGGTAGCGTTGAAGCAGTTTTTTGAAGTCATCAAACGCTTTTTTTACCGGTTCAGGATCGCGATCGCTTCGATCTACGCTGAATAAATCATGCATAAAGTTACGATCTTGCGCCATGTGGCTTAGACCTCGCATGTACAGCACCCAATCCATCTTTTCATGGGTTGGGTTTAAACGCATAAAGCGAGAAATGGTTGCCAAGCCCAAAGCAAGGTCGTCGTTTTTGTAGTACGCATAGATTAGGTCAAGCTGCACCTGTTCTGAGTAGGCACCGAATGGGTAACGTGAGTCTAATGCTTCCAGTTTCTCAATTGCAGAAAGCCAATTACCACTTTGAAGAGAAATCTGTGCGTCTGCATACAGTTCCGAAGGCGGCACATCAGGAACGATTTCTTCTTTGCTTGCACATCCAAACAGAAGGGATACCGCTAAAAGGCCTGTTAAAGTCTGACGTTTCATATCAGGAGTCTGTTCCTTGAATCTAAATATTTCTTAAGCTGCCGTTACTTTCTTTCCAGTAACAGATACAATGACGTAATAGTCTATTTTTTCACAGTCGTGAGCATTAGTCTCACAGTTTTTAAAAAAGTTCGATATGGCTCAGCAGATTGTATTAACAAATACCGTAAAAGATAGCCAGTTAGGTCAACGTTTAGACCAAGCTATCGCCGAATTATTCGCGGACTTCTCTCGCTCGCGCCTAAAAGAGTGGCTGCTTGATGGGAAAGTTCAAGTTGATGGTGAAGTTGTCACTAAACCTCGTACCAAAGTAATGGGTGGCGAGGAAATTACATTGCAAGCCGAGTTAGAAGATGAAGAACGCTGGGAAGCGCAAGATATCCCGCTAGATATCGTCTATGAAGATGAAGATATTATCGTTATCAACAAACCTCGTGACTTTGTGGTTCATCCGGGCGCTGGTACGCCTGATGGCACTGTGCTTAATGCGTTGTTGCATCATTACCCTGATATTGCAGAAGTACCTCGTGCAGGTATCGTGCACCGTTTGGATAAAGACACAACGGGTTTGATGGTGGTGGCGAAAACCGTTCCTGCACAAACTCGTCTGGTTCGCGCACTGCAAAAACGTAATATTACTCGTGAGTACGAAGCGATCGCTATTGGTCGTATGACTGCGGGCGGTAAAGTGGATCAACCTATTGGTCGTCACTCTACTAAGCGCACGCTTATGGCGGTGGCACCAATGGGCAAACCAGCAGTAACGCACTACCGTGTTGCTGAACGCTTCCGCGAACACACGCGTATTCGTTTGCGTCTAGAAACGGGTCGTACGCACCAGATTCGTGTGCACATGTCTTATCTTCAGCATCCGCTGCTCGGTGATATTGCATATGGTGGACGTGCTCGCATCCCGACAGGTGCGTCTGAAGAGCTAACGGCAATGATCCGGGGCTTCGATCGCCAAGCATTGCACGCAGTAATGCTGCGCTTTGAGCACCCAATTACGGGCGAAGTTCTTGAGTTTCATGCTCCAGTGCCTGATGACATGGTTGTGATGACTGAAGCGCTTCGTCAAGATACAGAAGAGCACGGCTTACCGGAAGAATTCTAATATGAAGACGATCATTCCGAACTGGCCAGCGCCTAAAAATGTCAAAGCTTTCGCCTCAACACGCATAGGCGGATTTTCGACAGGCCCTTACCAAGGGCTAAATTTAGGTACTCACGTTGGGGATGATTTGTCTTTAGTAGAGAAGAACCGAGCTTGGTTGGCGCAACAGGCAAGCATGCCAAATGCGCCAATCTGGTTAAACCAAACGCATTCAACCGTTGTGGCTCAAGCAAATGAACCAACAACACAGGTGCTTGATGCGGATGGTGTATTTACTTCTTCAAGCCATGTTGTTTGTTCAGCGATGACCGCCGATTGTTTACCTGTATTATTGACTAATACACAAGGTACGCAAGTAGCCGCTGTTCACGCAGGTTGGCGCGGCTTAGCAAATGGCATTGTCGAAAATGCGTTAGCGTTGTTTTCTGGTGAAGTGATAGCGTGGCTTGGCCCCGCCATTGGCCCTCAAGCCTTCGAAGTGGGTGAAGATGTTCTGCAAGCTTTTGTTGATTTTGATTCACAGGCGAATCAAGCATTTGCTCCACGCGATATCGACGGTAAATGGTTTGCTGACATGTCGGTGCTGGCAACGCAACGTCTAAACCGGGCTGGTGTGACACAAGTGTTTGATTCTGGACTTTGTACTTACCAAGATAAAGCCTCTTTTTACTCTTATCGCCGTGATGGTAAGACTGGTCGACAAGCAACCTTTATTTGGATCGAAGACTAGCTATAAGCACCAAAGTGCTAAGATGCATACTACTATTTTTGCAAAGCTATCTTTATTCATTCACTCCCTTGAAATTCCCCACCCGAGTATCCATCTTTCTAACTGTCAAAAGAATTTCCTTTAGTTGAGGTTAGGAAGGTAGATATGCGTCTTGATCGATTCACAAGTAAGTTTCAAATCGCTATCTCTGATGCTCAATCACTAGCGTTAGGGCGCGATCATCAATATATCGAGCCAGTTCACCTCATGGTGGCTTTGCTTGATCAAAATGGCAGTCCAATTCGTCCATTGCTTACTATGCTGGATGTGGACGTAACGCATTTACGCTCTAAATTGAGTGAAATGTTAGATCGATTACCAAAAGTCAGTGGCATCGGTGGGGATGTTCAGCTCTCTAGCTCGATGGGCACATTGTTTAACCTGTGTGACAAAGTGGCGCAAAAGCGTCAAGACTCCTATATCTCGTCTGAAGTCTTCCTGCTTGCCGCTTTAGAAGATCGCGGACCATTGGGGCAATTGCTCAAAGAGATCGGCTTAACAGAGCAAAAAGTCAGCCAGGCAATCGAAAAGATCAGAGGTGGTCAAAAGGTCAATGATCCGAATGCAGAAGAGCTTCGTCAAGCATTGGAAAAGTTCACCATAGACCTTACCGAACGTGCAGAGCAAGGTAAATTGGATCCGGTTATCGGCCGTGATGATGAAATCCGTCGTACTATCCAGGTATTGCAGCGTCGTACTAAAAACAACCCTGTGATTATCGGTGAACCAGGCGTAGGTAAGACAGCAATTGTTGAAGGCTTAGCGCAGCGCATAGTTAACAATGAAGTACCTGAAGGTCTGCGTGGTCGCCGTGTGCTATCACTGGATATGGGCGCACTGGTTGCTGGCGCGAAATACCGTGGGGAATTTGAAGAGCGTTTAAAATCAGTATTGAATGAACTTGCTAAAGAAGAAGGCAACGTCATCCTCTTCATTGATGAACTACACACTATGGTCGGTGCTGGTAAAGGTGAAGGCTCAATGGATGCGGGCAACATGCTAAAACCGGCATTAGCTCGTGGTGAGCTGCACTGTGTTGGCGCAACAACATTGGATGAATATCGTCAGTACATCGAAAAAGATGCAGCATTAGAACGTCGTTTCCAAAAAGTGCTGGTGGATGAGCCGACCGTTGAGGATACCGTGGCGATTTTACGTGGCTTGAAGGAGCGTTATGAGCTTCATCATCACGTCGAAATTACCGACCCAGCGATTGTTGCTGCAGCGAGTTTGTCACATCGCTATGTCTCCGACCGTCAGTTGCCGGATAAAGCGATTGACTTGATTGACGAAGCGGCTTCAAGCATTCGTTTACAAATTGACTCTAAGCCAGAGTCCTTGGATAAGCTTGAGCGTAAAATCATCCAACTCAAAATTGAGCAACAAGCACTAAGTAACGAGCACGATGAAGCGAGTGAAAAGCGTTTGAAAGCGCTTAATGAAGAACTCAATGAAAAAGAACGTGAGTACGCTGAACTAGAAGAGGTTTGGAATACAGAAAAAGCAGCTCTTTCTGGCACTCAACATATTAAGTCTGAGCTTGAACAAGCTCGTATGGACATGGAGTTTGCTCGCCGTGCTGGCGATCTAAACCGTATGTCGGAGCTTCAATATGGTCGTATTCCTGAACTTGAGAAGCAGTTAGATCTTGCAACCCAAGCTGAAATGCAGGAAATGACGCTATTGCGTAATAAAGTAACCGACAACGAGATTGCAGAAGTACTTTCTAAGCAAACCGGCATTCCGGTATCCAAGATGCTAGAAGCGGAAAAAGAGAAACTACTTCGTATGGAAGACGTGCTGCATAATCGTGTGGTAGGTCAAAGCGAAGCGGTCTCTGTTGTATCGAATGCCATTCGTCGTAGTCGAGCTGGGCTTTCTGATCCAAACCGACCAATTGGCTCCTTCTTATTCTTAGGTCCAACTGGTGTGGGTAAAACAGAGCTTTGTAAGACACTTGCGAGCTTTATGTTCGACAGTGAAGATGCGATGGTCCGTATCGATATGTCTGAGTTCATGGAGAAACACTCAGTGGCAAGGTTGGTTGGTGCACCTCCAGGCTATGTCGGGTATGAAGAGGGTGGTTACTTAACTGAAGCGGTTCGTCGCAAGCCGTATTCGGTAATTTTGTTAGACGAAGTAGAGAAAGCGCATCCGGATGTATTTAACATTCTGCTGCAAGTTCTCGATGATGGGCGTTTAACGGATGGTCAAGGTCGTACTGTTGACTTCCGTAATACGGTTGTGATCATGACATCTAACTTGGGTTCATCTCGTATCCAAGAGAATTTCGCAACATTAGACTATCAAGGTATCAAGAGTGAAGTGATGGATGTGGTTAGCAAACACTTCCGCCCAGAGTTCTTGAACCGTGTTGACGAAATCGTGGTGTTCCATCCACTTGGTCAAGAACACATTAAGTCCATTGCTTCTATTCAATTGGAACGTTTGGCGAAACGACTAGAGGAGAAAGGCTATCAACTAGAAGTTTCCGACAAAGCGCTCGATTTGATCGCTCAAGTTGGTTTCGATCCTGTGTATGGTGCGCGTCCTTTAAAACGTGCAATTCAGCAGAATGTCGAGAACCCGTTAGCCAAATCAATTCTGTCTGGTGAAATCGTTCCAGACAAGACAGTGCAGCTAATTGTTACTAATGACCAAATTTGTGCTCATCAATAATTGTATGGATACAGTAAAATTGAGATAAAAATCACACTAAAGGGGCCGTTTGGCCCCTTTTCTATAGTTTTTTAGAGTCTTTTGTCTGTTTTCTATACGAATAAACTAAAAAGGTGAGTTTTTTTAAAAAATGCACTTGTGTTCTTTAATGAACTCCCTATAATGCGCCTCCGTTGTCACGGGAAAGCAAGTGAAGCGGAACCTAAACAACTACGGTTAGTGAGTTAAAATTAACTCGCAGATAAATAACTTAAAAAAGTGTTTGACACGATAAGTTATCTAGCTAAAATGGCCGTCCACTTTGAAGAGAACTTCGAAGTGTGCTCTTTAAAAATATAGACCTATCAATCTGTGTGGGCACTCGTTGATGATAATCCAAATAGTTTCTTCGGAAACAATTTAGGTTTCAATGAAACGAAGTGACCATTGAATCTTCGGATTCAGCACAGTCAATTCAAACATTACTTCTGCTATTTATTAGCGAAAGGAATGTTCAGTATTCATTGAGCCGAACAAAATCTTAAATTGAAGAGTTTGATCATGGCTCAGATTGAACGCTGGCGGC